>BLLL01000043.1 GCA_013374015.1 Candidatus Desulfovibrio kirbyi | reverse complement strand
CGCACTGAGGCGGCTGACGGCACGGAAAAATGCGGCCTTCCTTCCCAAAACATATCAAGGTGCCGCAACATGCGATCTTTCATAGCAACCTCCGTGTGGTTTATATTCCAAAAAAACTATAAATTTTTTGGAAAGCTATTGAAATAACCTGTGAATCTCTATCAATTTACTCTCTCACATCAGCTTGAAATGGTTATGCTCGTACATCAGCAAACCTTCATCTCGCATTCTGGACAACTCCGCGGACATGGCGCTTCTGTCCACGGCAAGATAGTCCGCCATCTCCTACCTGTTGAACGGTATATCGAACATGGGCTTTCCTGCTTCTTTTGCTTGCGCTGACAGATATGAAAGCAGTTTTTTCGCGTGTTGTGCGCCGTGTGATATGCTCCATTTTTTGTACTAGGAACAAATTTTTCCTTACCAGTATCCGCAGCATATTTTTAATCAGCCTAGCATGAAATACGCAGGCTGATGAACAGGCTGTAACAATGCGCGCCAAATCAACCAGCAGAACATCGGTTCTCTTGGCGACGACTACGCTACGCTGACAGGCAGCTTTTCAATGCCGGCGCAAGAAAACACTTCGCCAAAAAGGCCGCTCGGTTCAATGCGCGCCAAAATCATTCTGTTCCCCCAATAATTATTTTGAATGATATGGACGCTGCCTTCGAGGACAACTCCGACATGCGCAACATGATCATCTGCGGAAAAAATAACGCTGCCTTTTCCAAAGCTTTTTTGAACAGCAGACAGGCAAGTGAGCAGCGTTGATAGATTCTTTTCCGCTATATCCGAAAACAACGGGCAACATTTCAAGACTTCGTAAAAAATTTTCATCCGAATTTTTCTTCGTTGGAAATACAACAGACCGATTCACTGCGGTAACGTATGCTGGCATACGAAGTCAAGGAGGTGACGGAAAAATGTTGAGAAAAATCATTTGGATTGACGAAGGGAGGTGCAACGGCTGCGGACTGTGCATAGATGCCTGCCACGAGGGAGCGATTGGCATGGAAGGAGGCAAGGGCAAAGCTCCTGCGCGAGCATTACTGTGACGGGCTTGGGAACTGTCTGCCGGTATGCCCTACCGGAGCGATTACTTTTGAGGAACGCGAGGCGGCCGCTTACGATGAGAGCGCCATGAAAAAACCCACAACAACCAAAAGAAAAATCACCGCATATTGGCTGTCCCGGTAGCAGCTCTCATACGATTCGCCGGAGAACCTCTGTCGTCACGGGAAACACCGTTCCTGTTCAAAGCGAGCTTTGTCAATGGCCGGTTCAAATCAAGCTTGTGCCGATAAATGCACCGTATTTGGAAAATGCGAGACTGCTTGTGTCTGCCGACTGCGCTGCATATGCTCATGGCAATTTTCACAATGGGTTTATGCGTGGCAAGATTACGCTGATTGGCTGCCCGAAATTGGATGAAGTTGATTATAGCGAAAAGCTGACCACAATCATCGCGCATAACAAGATTAAATCCGTGACGATGGTTCGTATGGTAGTTCCCTGCTGCGGCGGGATTGAAAATGCGGTAAAGACGGCGCTGCAAAATTCCGGCAAAATAATTCCGTGGCAAGCCATCACGCTGTCCACGGAGGGCATGATTTTGGAGAAATGAGCCAGCTTTTTGGGTCAAATAAAAATGAGGAAAAAGTGCGGACGATGGAACGTGAGATGGGCAAGTTAGGCTTGGCAGATTTTTTTGTAGCTCAGAACCGCAGGCGGGTTAGCTTCCTTGACGGCGTCGAAGCCATGGTTAACTGGCACCGGATAGAAAAACTGCTCAAAACAACGCTTGGCAGGACGGACGAAGCCCGCTCCGGAGTCAAAGCCTATCCGGCGCTGCTGATGTTCAAAATACTGCTCTTACAGCAATGGTATGGACTGAGCGATCAGGAAACAGAATTTGCCCTGCTTGACCGCATCTCTTTCTCCCAGTTCACGGGACTGTCGCTGAATGAATCCGTGCCGGATCACACCACCATTTGCCGCTTCAGAAACCTGCTGGTGGAGAAGAATGTCCTGAAAGCGCTGCTGGACGAAGTGAACGGACAGATGGCAAGGCAGGGCAAGCTGGTCAAAAAAGGTGTAGCTGTTGACGCCTTGACATTGCTTCGGCAGCCCGTCCCCGCAAACAGGTGAATGTGGACACTGTTGCCTGTGACAGGGAAGAGAACTCTTCCGGAACAGATTCTTCAGAAGTGAGCATAACGTATTCCCATGATCCGGATGCTGCCTGGCTGAAGAAAGGCAAAACATATTACTATGGCTATAAAGCTCATACGGCAGTTGATGCGAAAACTGGTCTTGTCCTTGCCGCTCATGCAACTCCGGTCAATTACTCTGACACCGGAGAACTGAAGCGGCTTGTGGAAGACACGTGTCTATGCGGACAAGGGCTAACACCAGCAAGGCGAACAGCGACATGCTCAAAGAGCGCCACTTTAAGGACGGCATCATGAACCGCGCCTATCGCAACAACCCCCTTACAAAGCATCAGCAAAACCGAAATCTGTTTATCAACAAAAAGCGCTACAACGTCGAGCGGGTCTTCGGCACACTGAAAAAATGCTATGACCTTGCCCGATCGAGCTATATCGGAACAAGCAGGGTACAAGGCGAATTGCTGTTGTCATCCTTGGCCTACAATCTCAAACGTGGCTTTTTTTATGGCCTGCATAGGAGGCGTGCGCTCATTAACCCGGAAAAAGGGTCAATGGACGCAGAAAGGGAGTTGAAAATGCTTTTTTCCGGTCTGTCAGACAAAAAATCCGACAAAATTGATGCTTTTCTGCTCTCATGTGAGGAAACGAAGGGTTTTGCAATAGTCTTAAATGGGTTATAACGACGCTCTGGACGTTGTGGGCATTCACGGACTGGGCAGCACATGGGGCGCGCTGGCCACAGACGTCTTTGCCATCGCTTCGGTCAATGAGGTGAACGGGTTGCTGTACGGCAACCCCAGTCAGCTTTGGGTACAGTTTGTGTCTGTTGTGGGCACGTGGGTTTTTGTGTATACGATGAGCCGTGTGCTACTTTGGGTTGTCAATGCGACGGTTGCTTGCGTGTCGCGCCTGAAACGGAGTATACTAGTCTTAATTTGAGCGAGCACAACGAACGCGGCTATTCAATATAATTTCTAACCAAACAGTATAATCCAAGGAGACTGCTGTATGAGTTCCCCGCGCAAG
>BLLL01000042.1 GCA_013374015.1 Candidatus Desulfovibrio kirbyi | reverse complement strand
GTATGGAAATGCTTCAAGTCAATATTCTCTCGGAGCAAAGGCAAAACGAGCAGTTGAATATGCCCGACAGCAGGTTGCTTCAGCAATTGGGGCAGCTCCAGATAAAACACGTTTACTTCCGGCGGTTTAGAGAGTAACAGTTGGGTGCTGCAAGGCGTTGTTGCATCTTACGAAAGCAAAAATATCCACATCATCACATCGTCAATAGAACACCACTCCGTTTTGAACACTTGCCATGCTCTTGAAAAGAAGGGCGTTGAGATTACTTATCTACCTGTTGACATTGTCTGCCGGATTTCTCTTGATGGTGTTAAGTCCGCAATCAAGCCAAATACAAAATTTGTTTCAATTATGCTCGCCAACAACGAAATTGGTACGATCCAACCGATAGCAGAATTAGGTCAAATTTTACATAGGCACAATATTCTATTTCACACCGATGCAGTCCAAGCCGTTGGGCATTTTCCGGTTAATGTAGATGCCCTGAGAGTGGACTTTCTGACAGCCTCTGCTCATAAATTCAACGGTGTAAAAGGGACTGGAATTCTTTACAAGCGTTTCGGCACACCATTACCACAACTTGTTTTCGGTGGAGAGCAGAAACGTGGTATTCGTGCCGGTACTGAAAATGTTGCTGGTATAGTTGCGGCTGGGTATGCACTAGAAGAAAATGTTGCTTATATGACAGAAACTACTGCGTTGTTGAACTCACTGCTCAATATCACAATTTCAGGAATTCAAGTTAAGATTCAAAATTTGCGGATCAATGGAGATAGTAAGAGTCGCTTACCAGGTATGGTAACTCTTGGATTTAACAATATATTTGGAGAATCACTGTTGCATTTACTTGATTTGAAAGGCATCTGTATTTCCACGAGTTCCGCCTGCAACTCTGGAAAAAATGAACCGGCACATGTTCTTCTGGCACTTGGGCAGACAGACGTTCAGGCGAACTCTGCAATTCGCATTTTATATGGCAGATATACAATGGAAGAAGCCGAAGTTATAACGGAAATAAGCAATACTATCCAGATAAAAGTATTATATAGCATTTGCCAGCCTGAAAAACCATTGCCCTAAAAAATCAAAAAATTTCAGAGAGATATTATTACATAAAGAGCTTTTCAGGAGCTACAAAAAACGACCCGTCTGTGCTTTTTGCGCAGGCGGGATTTTTCATTTCAACGGAGGAAATTATGGAACACAGCACCTATTGTTCAACAGACACAACAGAGTTTGCCAAGGCCATGCTCAAGGTACAGACAGACCTGCAACCCGCGTTTAAGGACAGGGAGAAGACATTTTCCCATTCGCGTTACGCAACTTAATTCCGTCATGGACTCTTGCCGTGAAGCTCTGATTGCCAACAGCATTTGGCTTTCGCAGTAACCTGTGCCTGTGGAATCCGGGCACATGGGTCTTGTCACCAAACTAACCCATGCTGACAGCGGGCAGTGGTAATCGTCATTGCTGGTCATGCCGTTGTCCAAGGCAGACCCGCAAGGCTACGGCTCCGCGCTCACTTATGGGCGCAGGTATAGTCTTTCGGCACTCATTGGCATTGTCACTGAAGAAGATGACGATGGCGTTATGGCAGGGATGGATGCGCCTGCCCGTATCAGACGCAAAAAGCAGATGCCGGATGCTGATATCACTCCTAAAACAACGGTTTCAACTACATCACCTTCTGAACCGCAAGCTCGTCCAGTGCTTGCTGACCTGCCCAGGCTGGACGGTATTCAGTACAGCACAACGCAGACCCAGGTCGGCAAGGTATGCGTCCATTGCCAGCGGCAACACCAGGGACAAAAAGCAGATTCTGGCAAAAGC
>BLLL01000041.1 GCA_013374015.1 Candidatus Desulfovibrio kirbyi | reverse complement strand
ACGGACAGACGGCTGAGGTTTTTACAGAAGAAAGGCTCAGCGAACTGTACGGGACGTCTGTGTGTGTTTTTCCGCATCCGCGGATGGGGCTGCCGCAGGCCCTGCCTGTGCGGGAATCTGCGTTTCCTGAGGTTCCGGAAGATTCAGTAACCTATTTGAATCATTGATTATTTGATAAATTGCAATTTAACTTTCGAGAGTATTAACAGTAAAGCTGGCCAGTGCGGATGCAAAATTTTCATCGTACAAGCTTGCTTTTGACGAAAAAAGGATTATTTTACTCGCTTGGTTAATGAATACGTACATGGCGCGTGTTGGCGTCAGGTTTTATG
>BLLL01000040.1 GCA_013374015.1 Candidatus Desulfovibrio kirbyi | reverse complement strand
GCACGTTCAGGCCAAGAGCGCGCAGGGCTTCCGTCTGGATACTCGCCTCACGCCTGCCGGCAAACTGCAGAATCAGATCCGGTTTTTGCGCCACGATCAGTTCCGCATTTGGGCGCATGTGCGTGCCAATGGCGGGCAGCGCGCTTAAAGGGGCAAGAGCGAATTTATCCCCTTGCGGAACCGCGACAATGCCCGTGCCGACGGCCCGTCCTGGCACGTTTCCCCACAAAAGGAGGCGCTCCGGCTGAAGGTACATAAAGCAGGTCTTCCGGCTGTCCGGCTTCTTTTCGGCCTTCCCGGGCAATTCCCAGTGGCGCGCGGGGAAAAGAAGTTTGTATCCGGTCTACGGCGGCGGGTCCGCTCTCGCTTTGCACGA
>BLLL01000039.1 GCA_013374015.1 Candidatus Desulfovibrio kirbyi | reverse complement strand
GCAAGAGTCATGCCAAAGCCTTCAGATTTTGGCATAATTTCCCCTATGTTGGGCGAAAATCTGGAAATTTTTTCCGAACGCATCATGTCATACCTTCCTGTGGTTTAAGGTTAAGCAAAAAGCCCTCTTCACGCAACGCCATTATAACGTCCGCTCAGAATACCTTTTTTGCATAATACATAATCAACAAAAACATGTCAACAACTTTTAACCCGAAATCGTACAAATAGATCTAAAGTTATGTAGATCTCATTTGAAACAAAGAAGATCGCCATTTTTGCGCTTTGCGCCATGTGCATGTTGCGCAACGCCAATGAAAGCCCTGAAGATCGTCTGGGAGAAACTGCGCCTTTCTATTCTTTTGCCATTTAACCCTGTTAGCAGCAACGAGAAAAACCGCACGAGGGACACGTCAGGCATCCTCCCTGAAATATGAGCTGCTCCCCACATTCCGGGCAGCTTCGCCCGGCCAAATCCGTCACATTGCCCAGCGAATCGTCGCTGAGGTACTGCTTTTCCAGTACCCAGGCTATGGCGTCGGGAATGGAGAGCAAAAGTCCCTTGCCGCGAAACACCGGGTGCTCGCCGCCGATTCCCTTGATTTGCGTGACGATATCGCGCACGCTCACGCCGGAGCGTAGCGCCAGAGACACAAGCCGCCCGATAGCCTCCGCCTTGGCCGTGATGGAACGACCGGATTTGCCAATGGTGGCAAAGATCTCAAACGGCGCGCCGTCAATTTCGTTGACTGTGAGGTACATGGCGCCAAGGCCTGTCTGCACCTTGCGGGTAAAGCCCTGTACGCTGTCCGGCCGTTTGCGCACCGAAGCCTCCGATCTTGCTTCTTCAGCGGCGGCATCCGGCTTGCGGTCGCCCGTAGTCAGCACCTGTACGCTTTTACAGCCGTCACGGTACACCGTAACGCCCTTGCAGCCTTCCTGATACGCCATCCAGTAAATATCATAAATATCCTGTTCTGTCGCGCCGTTGGGCAAATTGACGGTTTTTGACACGGCATTGTCGGTGTGACGTTGAAAGGCGGCCTGCATGCGCAGATGCCAGGCCGGTTCGATATCCATAGCGCTCACAAACACTCTGCGCAGTTTGGACGACAAAAAATCCATCCCGGAAATTGAGCCTTTGTCCGCCACGGTTTCCATAAGCTCCTGGCTTGCCAGCCCCGCTGCCGACAAGGCCGCTTCAAAATGGGGATTCACCTCCACAAGACGCTCTCCCTCCAGAATATTGCGCGTGAAACAGAGCGCGAAGAGCGGCTCCACGCCGGAAGAACACCCGGCAATGATGGAAAGCGTGCCCGTCGGCGCAATGGTTGTTACCGTCGCGTTGCGGCGGTACGGTCCCTTTTTTTTCTTCGCATACGTTGAAGCGGCATAGGCGGGAAATGGGCCACGCTCTTCAGCAAGCAGCGCCGAGGCCTTGTGCCCCTCATCCTGCACAAAGGCCATCAGACGGTCAGCTAGGGCAATGCCCTGTTGGGAATTGTAGGCCACGCCAAGTTCAAACAGCAGGTCGGCAAAGCCCATGACGCCAAGACCGATTTTACGGTTTTTGCGCACGATTTGTTGCAGGGGAAAACGCGAAGCGTCGATCACATTGTCCAAAAAACGCACGGAAATGTGCACCACGCGCTTGAGATCCTCCCAGTCAACGCCTTTGCGCGCAGGGTCATCCCCGCCGTTGTGGCCTGGCACATAAAAGGCGGCCAAGTTGACCGAACCCAGGTTGCACGCTTCAAACGGCAAGAGGGGCTGTTCACCGCAGGGATTGGTGGATTCTATTTCGCCTTGGTCCGGGGTGGGGTTGTCACGGTTGATTCTGTCCAGAAATACAATGCCGGGGTCTCCGGACTGCCAGGCTTTTTTGACCAGAAGCTCAAAAATATCACGGGCACGTATCCGCTGGGCCACATCGTTTGTCTCTTGCGCGGCAATCGTTGAGGCCACGCGCCAGAAAAGGTCACGGGGGGCTTTCCGCGACAACGCCTTCAAAATTTTTACGCAAATAGCGTTTTTGCAATACAAGCTCGGTATTTGGAGCCAGTTGGGGGTGCGGCAGATTGTTCGGCAGTGGAAACATGGGAGCATAACCTTTGTTGAGTGTTTCAAAAAATAAGTCTATACGGCAAAAATGCTGGGGAAAAAGCGCTGCAAATCCGCATTCCACGGATAATAACTTAAAATCAAAACAATTTTTTTTCAAAAATAAACTCTAAATTTTTTCAAAAAATTTGCGAGGGCATTGCAAGGCTTTTTATAATAAGGCAATATGCCTGTACTATCATGAATGAAACGTACTTCTTTTTTCTACGGGAATATTTTTATGATTCGGCATGATATCAGAACGCTGGCGGACAATATCTTTAAGACGCGATAAAAAACGCCTCTGGAACAAACAGTCATGAACATTCTGGTTACCGGCGGGGCGGGCTACATAGGCAGCCACACCTGCAAATATCTGGCACGGCAGGGGCATAACGTCGCTACGTATGACAACCTTTCCACCGGTTGCCGCGATCTGGTCAAATGGGGGCCGTTTGTCCACGGCGACATCAGCGACACCTAGCGCCTACGCCAAGCGCTGCGCCGCCACAACACAGAGGGGGTCATCCATTTCGCGACCAAGGCGGCCGTGGGGGAGCGGTATTTCAACGCCGCCGGCTGCGCGACGACTACCCCACGCCGGACGGCAACGTGACTATGTGCGCGCACACTCTTGCCCTGGAGCATCTTGCAGACCAAGGGCAGAGCATGGCGGTCAACCTTGGTAGCGGGAACGGTTTTTCCATAAAGGAACTGCTGGCAGCGACAGAACGGATTGTGGGAGCGCCTGTGCCGTACACAGTATCTGCGCGGCGTGCGGGCGATCCGCCGCGCCTTGT
>BLLL01000038.1 GCA_013374015.1 Candidatus Desulfovibrio kirbyi | reverse complement strand
GTTTCATCTTGATTTTTATTCTTATCGTAATCATTCAGGATTTTGCATACTGCGTCATATATTTTTTTCTTTTTAGTTATCAAAAAATTATCTTCTGAATTTTCAATATTGAATATAAATTCTCTATTGAGAAAAGAAATAAGAGTGATTGGACTTATTTGTCTGAATTTTTGCTGAACTAGGAGAAAAGAGTCTGTGAGGTCATGGGTTATTTTCATGCAGCATCGTCCTTGCAGTTTTTAAACTGTATTAAAGCGATTCTTCCATTGAGGTTATAAATTCTGACGCCTTTACATCAAGCGCCTTGACGATCTTGAAAAGAAGCTCAACGGATGGCTTTCTTGTACCAATCTCTAAACAAAATACATAGTTGGCCATTTCATATCCCAAACGAGCGCCAAATTCCTCTTGCGACAATTTTGCCGCTAGCCGATATTTCCAAAGCGTAGGCCCAACGGCTGGTATTTCTATGTCTTTTTCCATTTGTGGAATATAGACTATTGCTGTTTCTATCACCTCTATCTATTGATAGAAGTATGCGCGACATAAAGCGGTACACCTTCCATTGCCAGCCAGCTGCAATAGGTATGCCTTAAAGTATGGAAAACAACTTTATGTCTGCGGTCAACATTGGGAGGATTCAGCTTCGCATCAGCAACAGCCCTCGCAAAACTTTTTGTGGCGGAATCGGATGGAAGTTGCGTTCCTTTTCGGCTTGGAA
>BLLL01000037.1 GCA_013374015.1 Candidatus Desulfovibrio kirbyi | reverse complement strand
CGACCTACGCGGCACGGCCGTTGTACTCGACGCCTTGACGGCTATGGGATTCCTGAACAAATCCGGCATGTCCGAAGATGCCCGGTATTCAGTAGCGAGGGAATACACCGCTGTTTTGGACAGCCGTCACCCGGACACTTTTGTGCCCATGATGCGCCATATGGCCGGCGGACAGCGTACCTGGTCGCGTCCTTGCTTGGTCGCTGAAGGACGGAAAACCCCAGCCGGGGCAATCCAGCATCCTTGGGCCGGAACAGGACAGGGTATCTTTCATTATGGGTATGAATTCCATTGCTGTGGTGCTTGTTGACGGCACGATGGAAGCCATGAAAAAAGCCGGTGTTCTTTCTTTCGACAAGGATGAGGTGAACATTCTGGACATAGGCGGCGCGTCCGGCACGTATACGGAGGCCTTTCTCAAAGAGTTGCCCGGTTCACGGGCCGCGATTTTCGATCTGTCTGTCGACATCGCTCAGGCGCGCAAGCGTTTTCACGGTTCGGCAATGGAATCCCGGGTTCGTCTTGTTGAAGGCGATTTCATGTGCGACGTTCTGCCCGGAGGGTTTGATTTCGCCTGGATAAGTGCCATTATTCATCAGATGAACAGGAAAGAAAGCCGGCTGCTGTACCGCAATGCCTTGCATGCCCTGAATCCCAGAGGTCTTGTCGCGGTGCGTGACTATGTTATGAGCGAGGACAGGATTTTTCCGAAGGAGGGGGCGTTTTTTGGCGTAAATATGTTTGTGAATACTGAAAGCGGGATG
>BLLL01000036.1 GCA_013374015.1 Candidatus Desulfovibrio kirbyi | reverse complement strand
TTTACCCAGGACTGCACATAGGCGGTGTGCTGACCCGGATCATGCGGTATGCCGATGTCCTGGCCGAGCATCCATGAGGCGATTTCAGCCCGTAGTTCCTCGCCGAAAGGCCCGTTTTCCCGGTTCAGCCGCGTTTCATGCCGCGTCCAGTGGCCGAGTTCATGCAAGGCCGTTCCGTAGTATTTGCCGGGTTCCTCAAACTCAATATGGAAAGGCTTGTGATCTTGCTTGTCATTTTGCGGTACATCGGATTTCTGTGTGTTAGACATAAAGCGCCTCCCCCTGTCCATTCAACGTGAGCAGGCCGTCCTCAATGACATCCGCCAGTGAAAGCGCCTCTTCCCAAAACGCGCCCATAAAATCGGCAACGTCCGGGTCAAGAGGCACATGCAGCGCGGCGTTGTCCGCCAGTTGTTCCGCCACAGCCTTTGCGGCAACGGCGAAGTAATCCTTGTCTTTCACGGTAATTCTC
>BLLL01000035.1 GCA_013374015.1 Candidatus Desulfovibrio kirbyi | reverse complement strand
GGAACTGGACAGGGTGGCGCGTAAAGAAGATATTCCTGAATCGCCGGCATTGTGCTGGGTGGGCAAGGAGGCTGTGCTCAAGGCGGACGGACGCGGTTTCGCATCCGCCGGTGCCCTGCAAGACGATCTGTTTGCGCCTGACCCCATACTGGAGGGCGCGCCTTGGCGCGTGTCCCGGTACATTCTCAATTTTCCCGACAGAATATGCGCAGTGGCTCTGGCATGCGACAGGGGAGAGATCCTCTGGCCGGATGCGCATGTTTCTTCCCTGATTGAGGAAGGATCGCGCGCCGGCCTTGTGTTTCCCGAAGTCAGCCCTTGGACAAAAGCCGCCTACCTAGCAAAATTGCCGCCCTGCCTGCCTGACGATTCCGGGATTTCAGAAAAATATTCAAAATTAGCGTGTTGCCTGTAGGAAAAATTGCCCCTTACCGCTTTCTAGCGCACAACGAGGATTTTTGGCACATCACTTGCATACCCTCTTGTAAATGCGACAGTTCGTCAAATTTTTCCCATTTGGGAGCAAGGAGGGTTCATGATTATCGTTGACGGATACAAATGTGTGAGCAGCGGAGCGTGCTCTGTGAAAGATATGCACGAGCATATTGTACGGACATTTGTCCAGTAAGGGGGCGGTATGCGTCAGGGAATATGTCTGTTGGACAGGGCGTTGAATATAGCGCATCAGGAAATGGCGGCCATTGAGGCCGGTGAGTATGACAGGGCTGGAGAACTTGCCAGGCAGCGC
>BLLL01000034.1 GCA_013374015.1 Candidatus Desulfovibrio kirbyi | reverse complement strand
AATTTTGTCCGTTAACCACAACACTACAACGGAAAACCGCGCCGGAATGTAGGCCAGCGCGTCGTCGCAACGGGCAAATGCCCAACCAAGACATCGCCATCGCTCAGTGAGATAGCCCCACATGGAATCGCCTGTGCTGACGGCCTTATAGCACCAAAGCCCCACAGGGCCTGTCACAAGCAGCCAGAAATACGGCGCAAGAAAGGCGTCGGTAAAATTTTCCGAAAGCGTGTCCGCCAATGTTTTGCGTAAAAGCGTGCTGTCCATGCCGCTCACATCGCGGCTGACAAGGCGCGATAGCGCTTCGCGCGCTTGCTGCCCGGCGTCTGTTTCCACACACGCAAGAGTTTCTCTGCCCGCGTCAAGAAGGCTTCCCAGCGCAAGCCCGGACCACGAAAAATATACAGCCGCCAGTGTTCCCAAAAAAGGCGGAGCAAGCGCCGCGCGTACGCTGAGGGCGGCGCACAGGACAAGCGCAAGCAGGCAAAAACAGCCGGGCAGACGATTGGTCAGACAACAGGGCGCACCAAGGCCATAGATCTGTCCCTGAGTTTGGGCATGGAGCAGGCTTCTGGCCGGTGATTCCAGCGCGTTCAACACACGGCCAAGCAGACAGACCGGATGATTCCAGAGTAGTTTTGGATCGCCAAAACACAGATCAATCGTAAAAGCCAGAGGCGCAAGCCACCAGCACTCCCACACGCTGTAAGGGAAAATGCAGGACAACCTGTCCATGGCGGTCGCTCAGGTCTGCCGCAGCCGACCGACAATGCCCGGCAATGCCCTGGCGGTGACGCGAATGTCTTTGGAGCTGCGTCCGCTGTCATCCAGAACG
>BLLL01000033.1 GCA_013374015.1 Candidatus Desulfovibrio kirbyi | reverse complement strand
TGAAATTCCCCTGCTCCTTATTGTTATCGTACTGACAGCGTTGGTTTTTGATTTCACAAACGGGGCGCACGACTGCGCCAACGCCATCGCAACCGTTATTTCCACAAAGGTTGTAAGCCCGCGTTTCGCGGTATGTGTGGCTGCTCTGCTCAATCTGATGGGGGCGCTGCTCGGTACTGAAGTGGCAAAAACCCTTTGGGGGGTGGAATCGTGCAATACCAGACAGTGGCGGGCAGCCATTTCTTGGTGTTAGCCGCCTTGATAGGAGCTATCGCCTGGAACTGTATCACTTGGCACTTCGGTATCCCCCTCATCCTCCTCCCACGCGTTGATCGGCGGTATTATCGGCGCAGCCGTGAGTGAAGCTGGGGCAACCGTGCTCAACGCGCGCGGCATTGTGGAAAACGTGCTGATTCCGCTCATTGTCCTCGCCACTTGCCGGCTATGCGATGGGCTTCGCGCTCATGTGGGTTGTGTATTGGTTGTGCGCGCGCATGCACCGCAAAAAAGTCACTACCGTATTCCGCCGCCTGCAACTGTTTTCCGCCCGCTTTCATGGCTACCAGTCACGGCATGAATGACGCGCAAAAGACAATGGGCATTGTGACGCTGGCTCTGATGATTTTTGGAATACAGGCAAGCGTGGAAGTGCCGCTTTGGGTCAAACTTGTCTGCGCGGCCACAATGGCGCTCGGCACTGCCGTCGGCGGATGGAAAATTGTAAAAACCATGGGCAGCCGCATATTCAAACTGGAGCCGCAGCACGCCTTTACTGTCGACATTTCCGCGGCGCTTGTGATCACAGGCGCCCTCTCTTGCGGGGCGCGCCGATAAGCACAACACACACTATTTCCTCCACCATTTTCGGCGTCGGCTCAACAAAACGTCTTTCGGCCGTGCGCTGGAAAGTGGCAAACAACCTGCTGACCGCTTGGGTGCTTACCCTGCCGGCAGCCGCAACTATCAGTTTCATCGCCAACTGCCTCCTGCTGGCGTTTTGCGGATAAACAAGGAGCAATAACAAAGACCGATACCCAAAAAAATGAAGATACCCGGCAATTCGGCGCGCAAGGCGCAAACATGGACATACGCGCTCCATACCGGAGCAGACCTGGATATTGACAGTCGCGAAAAAACGTAAAAACAGCCCTTATCCTGTTGTTTTCAGAGCCAGTTCCGCCATCGCGTTCACACAGGCCGCCGCCACCGCAGATCCCCCCTTGCGGCCCAGCAATGTGAAATGCGGCCAGTTGCTTTGGCTGAGCAACAACTTGGACTGCGCGGCGTTCACAAAACCCACGGGCATCCCCACAATCAGGGCGGGGGGCTGCGCGCCGCGCTCAAGAGCTGCGAGCAGGGCGAGCAGGGCTGTTGGCGCGTTGCCGATAACAACAAGAGTGCCCGCCAAACGAGCCGCCACCATTTCCACAGCGACGCAGGCGCGGGTGGAGTTGCATCCACGCGCGGCAATCGAAAGACCGGGCAGCGCGAGCAGCGGGATCACCCGCACGCCCAGCGGCTTGAGGCGACGCTTTGGTATGCCTGCGGCGGCCATGCGCGTGTCTGTGTATACGATGCAGCCTTGCCGTAATGCAGCCACCCCTGCCTGAAGAGCGTGTCCGCTTAATCGTAAGCCCGTAACAATGCTCGTGTCCCCCAAGGTGTGAATGCAGCGTCTGGCAACCATCCACAAAGCGCCGTCAAACGGGCGTGGCTCGGAAATTTCCGCGTCAATGATTGCAAAGGAACGCGCCTCAATAGCCTCTGGCGTGGCGACCGCGTCAAGGGTCAAGGCTGAAGCGACGTCAGCATTTGTTTCCCGCATGGTATTTCATTCCTGTTCTGAATTTTACACATAAGCCCAGCCATGCCCTCCAGAAAGACCGCGCTCCTTCGGGATACAGATGCACCCAGGAACCCGCCACGCTGCCCATGCGGCAGCCCTCAACACCACGAGAGACGCCTTTGCTGTCGCGCAGTTCCCAGACAGGGGTGGGCGTTCCCCTGTTTTCGTCCAGACGCGCGTAATGAAATTCATGACCACGCGACCAGAAGATTTTGCCGTTTTTTGTGGAGTCAAGCCAGCCCGGCAGGGCGCATACCGCACGATAACCGAGCGCCGCCAACCGCTTTTGCACAGTACACGCCACAGGTAGTAGTCCTGCCATGGAATACTCCTTTTCTTCATACCGGAGATATTGCATCAAATACATATAGCCACCGCACTCGCCATACATGGGCAGCCCGTGCCCGGCCTGGAACCGCAACGCCGCAAGCATGGAAGCATTGTCAGAAAGCGCTCGCGCGTGCAGTTCCGGATAACCGCCGGGAAAATACAAACCGTCACAGTCTTGCGGTAGTGCAGAATCTTCAAGCGGGGAAAAAAATACGGTCTGGGCGCCCATTCTCTGAAGCGTTGCCAGCAAATCTGCATAACAAAAACTGAATGCCGCGTCCCTGGCGATGCCCACAAGAGGGCCTTCTCGCGCTTTTTTTATGGGAGGAAAAAAATATTGTTTGGAGGACTCCTGCGGGACGGTTTTGTCCGGCGTTTTTTTTCGCTGTACGCCCAACCTGTCGAGCAACGCGTCAAGACGGCAGTGCGTTTCTATCCATCGGGCGAGAGCGTTCCGGTCAACATGGGGCAAAACTTCCCCCGCCTCGACAAGTCCAAGATGTCGCAAAGGTAGGCAGGGAGCTCCTTCACGCGGCAGACACCCGATCAGCGGCGTTCTGGTCTGTTTTTCCACACGCGCCAAAGAATTCCGCAAAAGCGCTTCGTGTCCCGCGCCGCCCACATGGGTACACACCATTCCCGCAAACCCGACGGCGGACGTCTCTCCAGACTTGCCATGCCGCGTCCAGGCCGGACGATGGCGCAAAAATCCCTCTGTCAGCGCGGCGACGGACTGTCCCAACCCTCTGGCATCAATCAGTAAAACAACAGGCAGACCAAGCAAAGAAGCTGTTTGCGCAGTGCTGCCAATGCCTCCCGCAGCGCCGTCATACAGCCCCATCGCACCCTCAACCAAAATAACATCAGGCGGCGGTGTGCCACCCGAATTAATCTTGGGCTGCATTCCGGCAAAAAATCGAAACAGGCTGCCGGCTGCCCCACGGTTCATCCAGATGTCCAGATTTGCGACAGGGGCGGAGGTTGCTTCGGCATAATAACCCGTGTCGATAAATCAGGACCGATCTTGGCCGCCCGTACCGTAAGACCTCTGGATTGCAAGGCGCACAACAGAGCCAACGTGGTCAGCGTTTTGCCCACACCCGCTTGCCGTGCCGCCGATCACAACCCCCGTGGGGCGTACAGCACATCTCTTTTGGGCGCATTGTTTTGAGACCAGCATGATCAGCGCGCGCGTAAGGACTCGGCGATAAGCGCCGCGTCTTCCTGCGAGCGCGCCTTCACGCCAAGTTCGGCATTGCCGCCGGAAAGAATCTGCCAGGGAAGCTGCTCGCACATGTCACAGAGATCCACACAGCGTGGAAAAATAAAGGTCACAGGCTGGCCTGAAAAATCCTCCACAATCAAATAATTCATGCGTCACCTCAAGACGTTCATCTAAGCAATTATATCAGTTCCAAGATGCTACGTTTTCCCGTTGCAAAAGTCCACATGTCGCTTCAGGGCGGACTGCGCCCTGTGTGTTTTGCACAGGGCAATCGCATGAAGAATCGCAATATATAATTTCGCGATGACGAGTACCGAATCCGTAAAAAACATGGCTCTGCAAATTTTGTCTGGAAAGAAAAGTATACGCGTCAGGCGCAAACGCGCTGGGTGGGATGACGAATTTTTAAGCCTCAGCCTTGGCCGCTGAGGCCGTTTGATTTATTCGATTGCCCTACAAAATGCGGCGTTTTAGTCTTGACGCGTCGGCAACTCCGTGCTACATAGATAAAATGGAGCGGCAATGTTTAAAGATTTTCTTAAACAGCAACAGAGCGGCCTGGAAGCGCTGTCCACAACCGGAATTATCGGGCTGCATCTGGTCAGCGGCCCTCTTGTGGGCTTTGGCATAGGCTACGGCCTGGACGCTTGGCTTGACACAGACCCTTGGGGCAAACTGCTATTTTTTCTGATCGGCATTGTCGCCGGTTTTTTTGAATGTGTACCGGGACAGCCCGGCAACTTGTGAAAAAAATGGACGCCGAAACGCTGCATAAAGGCATGCATGAAAACAAACCCGCCGATTGACGCTACGGACAACGCGCGCCGCGACCGCCTTGCCCCCCTGTTCGCAGGAAGCGCCGCCCTGCGCGGCCTTGACGCATGGCTTTGCCGGCGCGGCATAACGCACCCGATGGTGATCCCTCTGGTGCGCAACGAACTATTGTTGATGTTTGTTTTTTTGCTGGCCGGCAGCGCGTTTCTGTCCCTGACTCCTTGGTTTTTCTGGTTTGGAGTGGGAATTGGCGTTATGGCGCTTGTTTTCTGGGGGCTTGCGCGTTTTTTTTCTGCGCACGGGCTTTACGGGATATTCCACTGCCCTGCTGTTTTCCGTGCTATTGCGCTGGGTGGCAAGGCTTGCCCTTGTGGGGGACGGTGGCGTACACTGCCCTGATTGTGTTCAAGCGCCGCCGTCCGCCCTGCTGGGGGGACTAACGGCGGGGGTTGCCGGCGCCTTTGTCAC
>BLLL01000032.1 GCA_013374015.1 Candidatus Desulfovibrio kirbyi | reverse complement strand
GGCAAAATCACAGGCACCATGATTCTGGCTTTTGCCTTCATTGAATCTCTGGCTATTTACGCGCTGGTCATCAGCTTTATTCTGCTCTACGCCAATCCGTTCAAATAACGTCAGAACAGAAAAACAGCGCAACGTAGCTTTCGGCCCCGTATCGGATGTTGTCCGATACGGGTTGCCTACAAAACCATACCGACACAATGCCGCTCAAACAGCACGCTACCCATTTTTTGGACGCGCTGGCCTTTTTAACGCGCCTTGCGCCGGCGCGCGCCGGCGCCTCACTTCCTGCTTGCGTGCCGTGGTTTGCGCCGGTGGGCTTGCTGCTGGGCTTGGCGTGCACGCTTGTGACCGCGCCTGTCTTTGTGTATATTGTATTCTTTTCGTCTGTTTCTGGCAACGCCACGCTTGGCGCTCTGCCCGCCACCTGGCTGTGGCTCTGTCTGGAAATATGGGCGACGCGCGCCCTGCATTGGGACGGACTGGCCGATCTGGCGGACGCCTCTTCCGCATCCGGTGAAAAATTTTGGAAGATACTGCGCGACAGCCGCCTCGGCGCTTTTGGCGCACTGGCCACACTGCTGATTTTTTGCGGACAGTGGGCAGCGCTTGCCCTACATCTGGCAAGCTGGCACTGGTGGATACCGATTCTCGCACCCGCTTGGGGACGCGCGTGCGCCGTGTGGCTTGCCGCCGGCGAGAAAACGCGCGATCCTGATTCTCTGGGCGGACGCGCCGTTGCCGGAGCAAGCCTGAAACTGTCGCGAATCTACTGGTACGCCGCTATCCTTACCGTGCTCTGCGCTCCTGGCCTGCGCTTGTGGCAAGTGCCCGTTCTGCTGATCGGCCAATGGTGGATTATTCGGCGCATGGCCCGCCATGCCCAAAAACAGGACGGCCTTTCCGGAGATTTTCTGGGAGCTGCCATTGAAACCGGACAGTTATGGTTTTTGCTGGCCACCTTGTAAAAAAAAGAAAACAATTGTAGTGTTCTGGACAACACTAACCAATTGCAGGGAGACTGGTATGGACTTTCACGAACTTGTACAGACGGCCCGCAGTTGCCGCCGCTTTGAAGACAAACCCCTGGACATGGCGGACATTGAATGGCTGGCGGATTGCGCGCGCCTGACGCCTTCCGGAATGAACGCGCAGGTTGTGCGCTACACGCTTGTGACAAAGGGCGACTGGCTTGCCAAACTGTTTGCACTGACGCGCTGGGACGGCGCGTTAAAAGACTGGGGTGGCCCGCACCCGGGCGAACGTCCGACAGTCTTTATCGCTCTGCTCATGCCCAAAAAAGCGACGGAACTGATGCATTTCGACATCGGCATAGCCGCGCAAACCATACAACTTGCCGCCACAAGCAGAGGATGGGGTTGTT
>BLLL01000031.1 GCA_013374015.1 Candidatus Desulfovibrio kirbyi | reverse complement strand
CCGCTGGTTATATCAGCAAGTCGGGCCACTGATATTCCGGCGTTTCATAGTGAATGGTTTATGGAGCGTCTGAAGGCAGGTTATTGCGTGTGGATAAATCCGTTTAACCGAACAAAGAAACAATATGTAAGCTTCAGTCACTGCAAAGTCATCGTTTTTTGGAGTAAGAACCCTGCACCGTTACTCTTATATTTATCAGAAATACAAAGTCGAGGTTTTGAATTCTATTTTCAGTTTACTCTGAATGATTATGTTGCGGAAGGCTTGGAGCCGAATGTGCCTTCCATTGAATACCGTGTAGAAACATTTATCAAGCTGTCAGAAATAATAGGTAAAGAACGCGTCATATGGCGTTTTGATCCTATATTTTTGGGAGATGGGTTGACACGTGAAGTTGTCTTAGAAAAAATTTTTGCCCTTGGTAAAAAACTCTCTCCATATACCGAGAAACTTGTCTTCAGTTTTGCTGATATAGATGCCTATACTAAGGTGCAAAATAACTTGCGGCAAAAAAAACTATCCCTTCGTGAACCTTCGCATGACGAGATGATTACTTTTGCCAAAAGTATAGCCGCAATTAACTCAGAATTTACAAAGCCATTATCACTAGCAAGTTGTGCAGAAAAAATTGATCTGTCGTCTTATGGAATACAGCACAATAAATGCACCGATGATAATCTAATTTGTAGAATTTGTAAAAATGATCCAACTGTTCTTGCTTTTTTCAGAAAGAATGAACGGCAAGTTTCACTGCTAGGTGAATTGAAACCAGTCACTAGCTCTACATACTTTAAAGACCCTGGGCAAAGGCGTGAATGCGGGTGTGTTGCAAGTAAGGATATTGGAGCGTACGGAACATGCCCACATATGTGCGTATACTGCTATGCTAACCCATCAGAAAAAAATATTCTTATGAATATGGCACGTCTTCAGCCCAC
>BLLL01000030.1 GCA_013374015.1 Candidatus Desulfovibrio kirbyi | reverse complement strand
AGCAGCCGCGCGATACGTTCCGCATCAAGCTCGCGCTTGACAAGCAAGAAGCATGCCGGTTTTATACACGGTAAGTCTTCAGCTCTTCCAGAAAGCCTTCCTGCACATCAAAGCCGTATTCCCGCGCCTTGTCGATGGCTTCAACGGCTTTCGCGTAGTTTTTCTGATCAAAGCAGGCCAGCGCCAGATTGTTCCAAGCCGGCGCGAATCCCGGTTCTTGGGCGATGATGTCCTCGCAGATCTCTTCGCATTTTTTGAAGTCGCCCTTCATATACCAGGCTGTTGCAAGCCCGTTTTTTGCCTGAATAAATTTGGGGTCCCATTTCAGTGCCTTTTGCAATGCTCCAATGGCTTTGTCGGGTTGACCGCGTTGCAGATGCACAAAGGCGATATTGCTCCAGGGCGTTGGAAACTTTGCGCGACAGTTCGCGGCTTCTTCGTTGTAGTGCAGGCAGCCGTCCAGATCGCCGCGCTCCATGCAGATGCCGCCCAGTTGTACATAGGCTTCGGCCAAATGCGGGGCGTTGCGCACCGCGTTGAGAAACGCCTCTTCCGCAGCCGTAAAATCCCGCTTGGACAGGAGCGCCAGCCCCAGATTATAGTGGTGCGTGGCGCACTGCGCAGTGTCCGAGATTGCCTGTTTCATGTCCGCGATATATTCGTCTAGATCATCGTAGCGTTCTTTCATCAGACATGTCCTTCTTTTTGTAAAATTCGATGATACCACAGGCAAAAATCCATGACGCCCTTGTATTTTTCCTCTCTCTTGACAATGCCCAGCGCGCATTCCAGCGCGCCCTTGCCGTACTCCGCGCCGTGAACGCGGATGGGGATATTTCCAACTACTACCCAGATTTTATCGTCAAACTTTCAGGGAAAAAGATTGCCATTGTGGAAACCAAAGGCTTGGAGGATTTGGACGTACCGCTGAAAATGATGAGGTTAAAGCAATGGTGCGAGGACGTAAACCGCGTACAGGATGAAGTGACGTTTGATTTTGTTTTTGTCGATCAAGAAGGCTTTGAAAAGTATCAACCGAAAAATTTCAGTGATTTAGCGAGTGGATTTATACAATACAGGCCATAAGTGTTTTTAGTGTGGAAAAAACAGCAATCCCACACCTCTACTTCTTTGAGAATCTTGACGATCACTCGGTAAACTTGGTCCTCCACATAAGCACCCCTAGTTCTTTTGGAGCCAAAAGCCTCTTCTTGACAATGCACCACTGGCACTCTTTACACATTGGCTATGTTGGAAATCCCTAAAAATGGGCTAGTGAGGGACAGTTAAAATCTCTTGCTCAACCTTTCATTAGGTTTGTCGATGAGAAATTTTTGTTGAGTCGGGATGTATTACGGCACCCTGTTTTTAGTGATGCTTGTGTCCAAGCGTAATCGTCTCTTATCAATGACGTATAATTATTTTCCCTGCAGCATTGCGTAAATGAGAAAACTGCCCTAATATAGTTCATAGCTTTGATACCACAAGATGAAATCTTTTTATTTACAAAATAAGCATTTCAAAATTGAATTTCATTTAATGACTTCACATTTTATCATTTTCGTAATATGATTGAAGTTTACATCTTTTTCAGCATTATGCTTACGCTCACGAACACAAAAAACATTTTGTTTAATAATGTAAATAACAAGATTTACATCAACAATAGTTTTTTGTTAACCGCCTTGGACGTATACAGGAAACAGTGAGTAGACAGATTTTTCTTCACAATGTAAGTATATTCATGGCACTAATGTTGATCAACACGATATGCATACATCTCAAGTTGACGCCTATAGCAGTTAATCAGGTCAATTTGCATTTAAAAATGAGAGTATTAACAAAAGAATGTTGCGATATCTTCCCTTACCCCATTGACGTGAAATCGTGCAAATAAAGCCATTGTCAGGTCTACCATGTGCATAGATTTTGATACGACAATAGACGTGCGTTTGAATCTGGCTAGGGTTCCCTGATCACGATCCCCACATTCCCAGTCAATGAGCTGACCGGTATCTCGACAATAAGCTTTCCCTTCTGCCACCTATGACAGCGCACACGCCGGTTTGGAGCGATTTCTTTCAAGGCCGGCGCTTCGGTACGGCATATCTCCAGAATCTCCGGACAGCGCGGATGAAACCGACAGCCCGTTGGGGGAGCGAGCGGACTTGGCGGCTCGCCTTCCAGAAGCGGCGGCAGCGCCTGTCGCCATGCGTTGTCCACGACACCGGGCGGCACGGAAGCAAGCAGCGCGCGGGCATAGGGGTGCGCGGCGCCGGAAAAAAACTGCTCACACGGCGCTTCTTCAACAATCTGTCCAAGATACATCACCAATATGCGCTCACACACAAAGCCCACAGCCGCCATATCGTGCGAGATAAACAGATAGGCCGGCCCGAACCGCTCCTGCACGTCGCGCAGCAGATTGAGCGTTTGCGCCTGCACAGAGGCGTCCAGCGCGGAAACAGGCTCGTCACAGACAACAATGTCAGGATAGGTTATCAGCGCGCGCGCCACGGCAATCCGCTGGCGTTGCCCGCCGGAAAATTCGTGCGGATAGCGTTTGTCCACACCGCCCAGCCCCACAGCGGCAAGCATCTGTTCCGCGCGTTTCGTCCGCTCGCCGCGAGGGAGCGCGCCCAACGGCTCCCGCACGGAATCCCCCACTGTAAGGCGCGGATTGAGGGAAGAAAACGGGTCCTGAAAAATCATCTGAATCCGCCCCGCAGCCCAACTGCCCGCGCCCGCCGCAGGCAGTTCCCCACCTTCCAGCAACACCCGTCCGGTTGTCGGCCGCTGCAAGCCGCAGACAATCTTGCCCAGAGTTGTTTTGCCGCAGCCAGATTCGCCCACCAGACCAAGACTTTCCCCCTTGCGCAGACAAAAACTCACGCCGTCCACGGCGCTGAGGACGCGGCGCTTCCCGAACAAACCCCACCGCACGGCAAAGCGACAACCGACCTCGTCAAGCTCCAGAAGAGGAAGCGATTCCGACCCAAGCACGGACATTCCCCCTCACTGCCTGTCCGAGAAGCCGGCCGACCGCATTGTCGCCATATCGTTAAAAATTGCAACGGCGCAACGCAACAGGTGATAGGCCACAGCCGCGCCCGTTCCCTCGCCCAAACGCATGTCCAACTGCAGAAGCGGCAAGGAGGAAGGGGGTTCAGCCGCGCACAGCCTGTCCGTAATGATCCTGTGCCCAGGTTCCGCGGAAAGGTGCGAAAGCACCGCATAACCGCTTACGTCCGGACAAAGGACGCGCGCGGCGACAAAAGCCGCCGTGCTTATGTAGCCGTCCACCAGCACGGGCAGACTCCGGGAAGCCGCGCCAAGCATGATCCCGCACATGACGGCGATCTCAAACCCGCCCACAGCCGCCAGTACGCCCACAGCGTCTCCGTCCCGCACACTTTGCGCGTTCACACGCAGAGCGCGGCGCACCATTGCCGCCTTGCGCCGCACCATTGCCGCGCAAGCCCCGGCTCCCGGCCCGACAATATCCTCAGGCTCACAGCGTAGCAGGGCGCAATACACAGCCGCCGCCGCCGTGGAATTGGCTATGCCCATCTCGCCCGCGCCAAGGCAAACATACCCTTGACAAGCGGCTTCTTTTGCCAGTTCAACACCAGACGCCAGCGCCTTTTGGCACAGTTCGCGGGTCATGGCCGGCCCCTGGCTCATGTCCGCCGTTCCCTCGCCAAGACGCCTGTCAACAAGCATGTCGTGCGGTTCAAACGGGCCGCCCGCGCATCCGGCGTCCACAATCCGCAAATCCATGCCGGAGGCGCGGCACAGCGCATTGACGGCAGCCCCGCCGTGCAGAAAATTCCGCACCATCTGGCGGCTCACACTCTGCGGCCAAGGGGAAACCCCCTGAGCGGCCACGCCGTGGTCCGCCGCCACAGTGAACAGCAGAGCAGGCGTCACCGTAAGGGGGGTCTTGCCGCAACGCATGGCAAAAAGCCGCTTCGCCAGTTCTTCCAGGCGTCCCAGACTCCCGCGCGGCTTTGTGAGAGCGTCGAGACGCACACACGCCTCATCCACATACTGGCGCCGCAAAGGCAAAACAGACGGAATCACGCAACCGGCGGCTGTAGTCATGGTCATAGCATTCTCCTCACCGATATTCTTTTGTATGTCTTAGCATATGCGGCGAAACAAAGCAAAACATGGCGCTTGCGGACAGACACACCCAAAAACACCTCACAACGGACTTGACAGGACGGTTGAGGAACGCTATCCAAACACTCACACGGTAAAGGCTGTCCCTGCAACCGCAGGACTTTTTATTCAAGGAGGATACAATGGGTTACAATGTAAATGTTGACATTGACAAATGTGTTGGCTGTGGCGAATGTGTGGACGTTTGCCCTGTGGAAGTTTATGAAATCAAGGACGGCAAATGTGATCCCATAAATGCCGATGAGTGCCTCGGCTGTGAATCCTGTGTGGAAGTCTGTGATACAAACGCCATCGCCATTGAGGAAAACTAGTTTGCCGCGCACTGTCCCAAAGGCAGTACGCTGACAAACAGCGGTATGCTGATGCCGCCGAACGTTTGCGCGTTTGGCGGCGCCTTTTTGTTTTTTTACGGGATGGGGTATGTCTGCCGATCTAAGCGAAATTTTTACGCAATACGAAGCAATCCGCAACGATGCGGACACACTGTTTGAAAAAATACGCGCGGCGCACCCTGATCGCGTTCTTTGCCGTGAAGGGTGCGGCGACTGCTGTCACGCGCTTTTTGACCTCTCTCTTGTGGAGGCCATGTACGTCAAGCGCGCCTTTGAGCAAGCGTTTGCGCACGGGCCGCAACGCTCGGCCATTCTGGCCCGCGCCTCCGAAACTGACCGCGCGCTCACGCGGCTGAAACGCGGTTTTTTTCAGAAAGAAAAAAACGGGGGGCCTCAGGAAAAAATACTGGCGTGCGCTGCCCAAACCAGACTGTCCTGCCCCCCTGCTGGATGCAAACGCGCGCTGCCTGCTCTATGAAGCGCGCCCCATAACCTGCCGCATTTACGGTGTGCCGACGGCCATTGCCGGTCAGGGGCACGTGTGCGGCTTTTCAGCCTTTGAAAAAGGCCGACCTTACCCGACAGTGCATCTGGACAAACTGCACGCGCGGCTCGACGCCCTGACCCGCGAACTCGCCACAACGCTGAACAGCCGCTTTACCAAACTGCACGAAGTCTACACCCCC
>BLLL01000029.1 GCA_013374015.1 Candidatus Desulfovibrio kirbyi | reverse complement strand
CGGACGCCGTCTATCTAGGCTTAAAACATTTTTCCGCGCGTATGCTGGCGGAAAACTTCAGCCTCACAGACCTTTCCCGTCTGACGGATTTGGCGCACGCCGAGAACAAACGCGTCTATGTTGCGATGAACACCCTCATAAAACCTTCCGAAACAACCGCCGCCTGGCGGCTGGCAACGCGGCTGGCGCGTCAGGTAATGCCGGACGGCCTCATTGTGCAGGATATGGGGATGCTGGAACTTGCCCGCCAAGCCGGTTTTACAGGAGGTGTCTTTCTTTCCACGCTTGCTGGCTGCACCCATGCCGAATCCTTACGTCAGGCGCGTCTGTTGGGCGCGGAACGGGTCATCCTACCGCGCGAGCTTTCTGTGGATGAAATCCGCGCCCTTTCCGCAGGGTGCCCCGACGGCCTCGGGCTGGAGTGCTTTGTGCACGGCGCGTTGTGTTATTGCGTTTCCGGCAGGTGCTACTGGTCAAGCTACATGGGCGGCAAAAGCAGCCTGCGCGGGCGTTGCGTCCAGCCCTGCCGCCGGCGTTACAAGCCATCTGCAATATGCGCAACACAGTTTTGAAAAAAAATCACCCCGCAAGGCAGCGCTTCCCGCATCACGAACAAAACACAAAAAACAGGGCGACCGCTCCTTTTCCTGCCTTGATCTCTCCCTAGACGTGCTCACAAAAAACCCTGCTTGCCATGCCCAATGTAATTTCGTGGAAAATTGAAGGCCGAAAAAAAGGCCCGCACTATATTTATCACGTGGTCCACTGCCTACCGTCTGCTGCGCGACAACCCGACCGAGTCCGGCGCGCGCAAAATGGCCGTCGAGCTGCTGGGAAACAGCCCTTGGACGCGGCGGTACGCGGGCGCGTTTTCTTCCGCAAAAAAACGCCTCCCCCACCCTGCCGGGCGGGCAAACAAGCTCCGGACTGCTTGCCGGCAAAATCCACACAAACCCGGAAGGCGCAAACATTCTCAAACCACATTTTGAACTTTCTGCCGAACGATCATCTGCGCTTGGGCGTGGAGGACGAAACTTGGCACGCCAACCTTTTCCGTAAGCCGCAGCGTTCCCAAGGGCGGCAGCCTGCTCATGCGCCTGCCGAAGCACAAAACACCGCCAAAAGGCACCCCGGTCTTTCTCATCGACCGGCGTGAGCCTGAACTACAGCGCATCCTCAATCAGTGGCAAAACAGGCTCAATGCCCTGCCCGCGCGTGCAAGCAGGGCTGTTGCTGGTACACCCGGCGCCACCGGCGACTGGCCACATCTCCCGCGCTTCAGGACATGGTCCTGCTCTCCTCAATTCCGCAAGGCCGCGACACACGCCCTGCACGAGCGCAGCAAACCGCGCTCTGGCTCTCACCGCGCGTTGAATCGCTTTCCCGCACCGTGCCTGCCACGCCTGAGCCTCTGGCTGCCGCCTGTTTGTCTGGCCTGATGAGGAAGAACGCCTGCTACGCCTGATCGCACGCCTGATACGTGACGGGGCGCGGCATTTTGTCTGCAACGCGCCGTGGCAACGTGGCTTTTTTGCGGTTGATTCCGACAGGACACGCCTTACGGCAGGCCCTTTTTGTAATATTGTCAACATGTTCACCATCGGCGTGCTCGCGCGCATGGGCTTCAAGGCGGCCATTGTCAGCCCGGAGCTTGCGCAGGAGGATATGCTGGCCCTGCCGCGCACAAGCTCCCTGCCTCTGGGGGTTGTGCTCAGCGGATTCTGGCCTGTGGGGATCAGCCGCTTTGCCGCTCCCGGCGTCAAAAACAACTCATGCTTTGTCGGCCCGAAGGACGAACTGTTCTGGACGCGGCGCTACGGCCGAAAACATCTGGCTCTATCCGGCCTGGCCGCTCAATCTGGACGACAAACGGACGGAACTTGCAAAGGCGGGCTATGCATTTTTCGCTCACATGCGGGAATATCCCCCACCAAACATGCCGCAGACGAATCGCCCCGGCCTGTTTTTAACTGGGACGTTGCGCTGCTGTGAGGCCGCGCAACGCTGGTTGCCGTCTGGTTCACGACAGGCGCTCAGATTCTACACCTGGCCGGCGAACGGCAATGCAAAGCAGAGGCTCACTCTTCCAGCCAGGAATCGTCTTTCCAGCGTTTTGTAGCCGCGCACCATGACATATCTGAGCCCTTCCAATTCTTCTTCCAGACCGATAACCTCAAACCAGCGCGCTGATCACGTTGTCCAGATCAGCGCCCGCGCCGCGGCGGGACAACGCGGTACTCAACATCGTCCTGCAGAATAGCGACACGCGCCTGCCTGGCGTCCACAGCGCGCGGAAGCGCCACAACATAGCCTTTTACCGTAACAGAAGTAGTGCTCATACCATCCAACCATGGCCTCTCCTCAGGCTTTTTACGCCATATAGACTCTTTTTGCCGCATCTTTCAAGACGCATTGTGGACAAATCCGGTTTTTGTAAATCCTCACTTTTATATCGTTAAGCAATCACACACGACGATTGACATTTTTATAATTTACCTAATAGTTGTTCAAATTATGTCATAATACACTATTTTCAAGGAGGTCGTGCTTATGGATAGTCCCCCTCCAAACAAGAACCTGTCTCAAGCCGCTGGTATACGGTATGTTGCAGGTTTCGCACTCTTTGCCGCGCTGGCCTGTACCATGCAGGCGACGGACCAGCGCCCGTTCTGCGCTTCCTGTCATGTGATGCAGGAGGCCGCGGTAACGCACAAGATGGGCACACACGCTGACCGCGCCTGCAATGATTGCCACCTGCCCACAGGCTCCGCCCGGCTTGTGACCAAGGCCAAAGCCAGCATCACGGATTTCATGGGCAATCTGTCAGGCAAAGACGTGCCGCATCCGCCAGACAGGAACACACGCGCTATTGTTAACGACAACTGCAAGTTTTGCCATGCCCAGACAAATCTGGCTGTGGCCGCCATGGATGCAAAACCCTATTGCGTAGATTGCCACCGCAATGTGGCCCATATGCGATATAAGCCTGTCAGCACAAGGATGGTAGCGTATGAATAACCGACTCTCTTCTCTGGTTTCTGTTTCCATTGCCCTCATCGGCGCCCTGCTCCTGGGCGGGTGTAGCGATGTTCCGGCCCCCCTGAAAGCGCTGGTCTACAAGACAAACATCAAAGAGGACGAAACGCGCATGTCGGCCTTCAAAGCGCAATTTCCCCTCCAGTACACCTCCTATCAGAAAAACAATGAATCTGAAGTAATGACAGACTACAAGGGCTCCATCGCCTTCCGCAAAAACGACAACGTCAACCCCCTGCCCAAAGGCTTCAGATACGCCCAGCCCTATCTGAAAAATCTGTGGCTTGGGTATCCGTTCAGTTTTGAATACAATGAGGCGCGCGGACACACATACGCGGTAGAAGACTTTGTCAACATCGACCGCATCAACCGCTACGGCGACGGCAAGGGGCAACTGCCCGCCACCTGCTGGAACTGCAAAACCCCAAAGATGATGACTTGGCACAAGGAATTCGGCGACAAGCTGTGGAGCATGGATCCGAACACCCTCCGCACAAGGGACAAGATCGACGCGATGGACGAAACCATCAACTGCGCGAACTGTCACAACCCGGCAAACATGGAGCTACGTCCCTATTCCGAACCTCTCAAGGACTGGCTCAAGCGCACAAATCAGGTCTGGGACAAACTCTCACGCAATGAAAAGCGCTCCCTTGTCTGCGCGCAGTGTCATGTTGAATACTATTTCCAGCACG
>BLLL01000028.1 GCA_013374015.1 Candidatus Desulfovibrio kirbyi | reverse complement strand
TGGAAATCCACAGCCGTATAGCAAATTTATCGGTTTGATTTTGTTCTTTGATAAAGGTTTTGCTGGACGTTGCCAAAAAGCTGTCAACGGCAGCTTTGTCAATCGTAGCCTTTTCGTTCCAACACTTACACTGGATAGCCCAAAAATCACCCGTAACGTTCTCTGCAACCAAATCAATGCCCGTGTCCTTGCCACCCATGCTCTGCCGATATGGAAATTCGTTCCAGAGCCAAATTTGGCGAAATTTGCCCTCATAGACCGGATAGGTCTTCAAAAATGCCTGCATCAGCCTTTCAAACCGCGTTCCCTTGTCTCGTTCTGAAACCGATATGTCACGGTATTTTGTCAGAATAGCTTGAAAGCTCATCAGGGATACTCCGATTTAAGTATTGATTTATATTTGACTAGTTTTTACTTCCGCACTTTTTTTGTTTGCGTTTGAAACTTTTTGATTTTTCTTCAAGACCGTTGATTTTTTTTTCAATATTGAGCGGCACAAGCATATTTATCAGCTCCTTTGGCTCCTTATCCAGTATAAGGAGCCAACTTCCCAAGTTCAGCAAGGCGAATCAATCCATGAATTTTGGGCGGCAATACTCCACTTTTAGCGATAACGGACTTGAACGCTTTCTCAATCTCCTGATGGCACATGAAACCGACATAAAGATAGCGTCCGCTTGTCAGCAACAGAGACCAAATCAAGCGGTCAGATTTTATTCCGCTCTTATCACGCTGTCAAATTTTATCCCGCGATTTTGCGTTAAAAAATATGATTTTTTGTGAAGCTGTGTGGAGATGCTATGGCATCATAACCTATTGTAGTCAAAGGAATGTATGGTAAATTATGTTGTAGAATGAAATCTTGTGAAGTGGCAAAAATGCTGATAGTTACGGAATGGCATTCAAGATGCCGTCGGTTCAATTCCGTGTAAGCTTTTTTGTATGGAAGTCATTTCGTAGAGAATTGGAAAGCATTTTGTCATAACGCAATGTCTCAAAAAAATGTGCTGATTTTGGGTGTCGGCAATATTTTACTGACAGACGAAGGCTTTGGTGTGCGGGCTGTTGAGTATTTGCAAAGCCGTTATCAATGGCCTGCTTCTGTGCGCCTGATGGATGGCGGCACCTCAGGGGTGTTGCTCATGCCGCAGATTCTGGAGT
>BLLL01000027.1 GCA_013374015.1 Candidatus Desulfovibrio kirbyi | reverse complement strand
GATGAACGCCTCGTTGTAGCCGGTCAAGACACCCCGGTAGATGTTGACCCCCCAATCCTTGAGCGGCACACCCACGGCCTCGATCTTGCGTTTTATGCTCTGCTCTATGGGTGAGAGGATCGTCCAGCTATCACCTGTTTCAAAACGGCTTGCAGTGCTGTGGTGCTCAATATAATCGCTCTATTATTATAAACAAATCATAAGGAGCGAGACGATTATGAATTATGGTTACATTCGAGTAAGTAGCGACAGGCAAACTGTGGAAAATCAAAGATTTGAAATCAAAAACTTTGCAGATCATAATCAATTTCGGATTGACGGCTGGATTGAGGAGACAATTAGCGGCACAAAAAACTATGACAAGCGTGAACTTGGCAAGTTGCTAAAAAAAATCCATAAGGATGATCTGATTATTTGTGCCGAATTATCTCGCTTGGGCCGCAACCTTTTCATGATTATGGAGATTTTGAATCTCTGCATGAATAAGGAGTGCAAGGTCTGGACAATCAAGGATAATTATCGCCTTGGGGAAGACATACAAAGTAAAGTGTTGGCTTTTGCTTTTGGACTATCAGCTGAGATTGAACGAAATCTTATCAGCCAGAGAACTAAGGAAGCTCTTGCCAGAAAACGGGCTGAAGGGGTTGTATTAGGCAGACCGAAAGGAAGAAAATCCAGCAAAGTTAAACTGTCTGGTCAGGAAGATGTGGTACGAACACTCCTGCAACGCAAGGTGCCAAAAGCTGAAATTGCGCGTATTTTCTGCGTAAATAGGATGACGGTCGATGCCTTTGTGAAAAATCAAAGATTATTGAAGATAGATGTGAATATGATTGCATAGGGCAACTCCTTCCATCGTTATCTCATCGCTTCAATCTTAATCAAATACCATATCTGCGTGTGGGGAATGGTGTGGGAAGCAAAAAAATGTTATGATCTTGTATGTCGTAACCCATTGATATTCTTGGTGGGCAGTGCAGGACTTGAACCTGTGTCCCCCGCCGTGTGAAGGCGGTGCTCTTACCAACTGAGCTAACTGCCCGTGACAAGGGAAGTTGTTGAACGCGCTTGTGGCGAAATAGACAAGGCGGCATCTGCCTTTCTGCCCAACCTTCGCCCAGGACAAGCCGCCATTATTGGAGTTGACTTTCCCATCCCCCTGACAGTTCAAATAGAAAAGCCAAATACGCGGCCTAAATCCGATGGATCTGACTATCAAACATACTGGAAGTTACAGAAAGCAACGGACCCACCGGACAATTGAACACTGAATTCCATCTGATATTGATGCTGTTTCGTTCATTTTAGTCGAACCATATTATCTGAAGGAAATGT
>BLLL01000026.1 GCA_013374015.1 Candidatus Desulfovibrio kirbyi | reverse complement strand
CTACGCCGGTATCGCAGATTACGGGCGCGTATGTTTCTGAGTTGAAATACGAGCAGCACACATGCGCGCAGTTGGCGGCGGAACTGGGTTCTTTGGCCAGACGGGAAAATCAGCTTGTCACGGCACAAGAGCAGCGCGTCAAGTCCAGTGGTGTACAGGCGTTCTGGTACGGCTATGGGCAGGGCGATGGAGTGGAAGCATCAGAGCTGGCAAATGTCAAAGGAGAACGTGAAGCTGTCCGCAGGGCTATGGATATCAAGGCTTGTGGAACGCACGGAGGACAGGGTGATGCTGTAAAAGTGAATGCTGGCACATAAAATAATTGCAATATATGGCCTGTTAACACTACTTGACAAATATTGCCGTATCCTCTAGATTTGCGGCATGAAAATCACTTGTGCCCAATATCAGAAAATTGCTGATTGTTTCCCCCATCAGCGTGGTAATGTTCACTTTAATAACCTTCAAGTTCTTAACGCTATCCTCTTTGTAGCAGAAAACGGCTGTAAATGGCGAGCATTACCCAAACAGTTTGGCATATGGCATACTATTTACACTCGTATGAATCGTTGGGCCAAGAATGGCGTCCTTGACCAAGTATTTAAACGCCTACAAGAAGAACATTAGACGGCTAAAGGGGTTTCGTAGGGTTGCTACTCGGTACGATAAACTGGATGTTATGTTCATGAGTTTTATGGTATTTGCCTTGGTGGTTATAGGACTTAAAAATGGAGGTTGTAAAAATGGCGTATAATAATTTATCATTTATTCGTCACTTGGCTCGTTCACTTGTGTATCAAGGATTATATGATGCATTACAAAAAATTCTTGGCTATGGAACAACAAAAGAAGAGGCTGAAAAGTTAATTCTTGACGTATGCTATTTCATTTTTGATAATAAAGAAAATCTATCTGCAATTTTAGAAGAAAAACGGTACAAACATCCGTACTTGGCTTGTTCACTTTTTGATAATAAAGAAAATCTATCTGCAATTTTAGAAGAAAAACGGTACAAACATCCGTACTTGGCTTGTTCACTTGTGTATCAAGGATTATATGATGCGTTACAACAAATTCTTTGCGGTGGAGCAACAAAAGAAGAGGCTGAAAAGTTAATTCTTGACGTATGCCATTTCATTTTTGATAGTAAAGAAAATTTATCTGCAATTTTAGAAAAAAAACGGTACAAACATCCGTTATCTTAATAGGATCATGATTAGCTGCAGGGGGTCTTTGAGCATTTTGAGAATAAGCTTGTAAATGTTCTCGCGTCTGTGCTTAAACAGATTTGCTGGCACTTCAGCGCGTGTCAGTGTATTGACACATGAAAAGCCATATACGCGAGGATATTCTCATGGCCTTGAACACAAGCGGTATCATCGGGCAAAGCACTACCTTGGCGGGTGTTTTCAGAATGCTTTCAAAGGTCGCGCCTACAGACAGCACAGTGCTTGTGACCGGAGAATCCGGAACAGGCAAGGAACTGCTTGTACGCGCCCTGCATTCCAACAGTCACCGCGCCTC
>BLLL01000025.1 GCA_013374015.1 Candidatus Desulfovibrio kirbyi | reverse complement strand
ACCCACTTGCAGGACGCCGTGCCCATACGGCTGGGGCAGGAATTTGAAGCCTATGCCCGCGTTATCAAGCGCGATATCAATCGCATCAACGGCAGCGGGCAGCACCTCTATGTGATCAACCTCGGGGCGACGGCCGTGGGCACGGGGCTGAATGCCGATCCGGAATATATCAAGCTGGCGGTCAAGTATTTGTCGGAAATCAGCGGCTACTGCATGGTCAATGCGGAACATCTCGTGGACGCCACCCCAGAATACGGACGCCTATACCGAAGTTTCCGCATCCCTGAAAGTCTGCATGATGAACATGTCAAAAATCGCCAACGATATCCGCATGATGGCCTCCGGCCCCCGTTTGCGGTCTGGCGGAACTCAATCTGCCCCCGCGTCAGCCCGGCTCCTCCATCATGCCCGGCAAGGTCAACCCGGTGATGGCGGAAGTGGTCAATCAGGTGGCTTTTCAGGTTATCGGTAACGACAACACCATCTGTCTTGCTTCCGCAGCCGGTCAGTTTGAACTGAACGTCATGGTGCCGGTGCTGGTGCACAACCTGCTGCAGAGCATACGCATCATGCGCAACGTGTTCCGCGTGTTCCGCGAGTTTCTGCTGGAAGGCTTGACGTCTAACGAGAAACGCATGAGCGACTATGTGGAGAACAGTTGTGGGCATCATCACCGCCGTTTCGCCGCATATCGGCTATGAGGCCGCAGCCGCGATAGCCAAAGAGGCCATCACGACAGGCAAACCCGTGCGCGAATTGCTGATTCGTGAAAATCTGCTCACAAAAGAAGATTTGGACAGCATCCTGCATCCGCTGGAAATGACCCAGCCGGGCATTGCCGGATACGCCCTGCTGAAAGCACGGCAAAAGGCTGCCGGTGGCGCGGCTGCAACCGCCAAAAACAAGGAGTGACGATGTTAGTTCTTGAACTTCTGATCGTATTCGGGGCGATTTTTCTCGGCGCACGTCTGGGCAGCATCGGCATCGGTTTTGCCGGAGGATTCGGCGTCCTGCTCCTTGCGCTGGTGGGCATCAAGCCCGGCGCCATGCCCATCGACGTCATTTTGATCATCGCATCGGTCATTGCGGCCATCGCGACCATGCAGGTGGCCGGCGGCATGGACTTTCTGGTGGCGGAAACAGAAAAACTTCTGCGTAAAAATCCTAAATACATCACCTATTTTGCCCCCATTGTTACCTATTTTATGACCATTATGGCCGGCACGGGGCACACAGCCTTTTCAACGCTTCCCGTTATCGCCGAAGTCGCCAAGGAGCAGGGCATCCGCCCTTCGCGTCCGCTGTCCATCGCCGTTGTGTCCTCGCAGGTGGCCATTACGGCATCGCCCATTTCGGCTGCGGTGGTGTTCTTTTCCGGCGCCATGGAACCTCTGGGAGTCGATTATTTGCAAATTCTCATGGTGTGTATTCCTACCACGCTGCTGGCGGTTATTCTGGCTTCCTTCGTGAGCAATTTTCTGGGCAGGGAACTAAAGGATGATCCATATTATCTGGCGCGTCTGGAGGCCGGGCTGGTAAAGCGCCGTGATTCGAAAAAGGTTGAAATTTTACCCCATGCCGTCAGATCCGTCTGGATATTTCTGGCAGCTATTGTCGTGGTCATGGTGTACGCGACGCTCATCAGCGACAAGGTGGGCATTATCGCAAAACAGAACATCATTCTTTCTCGCGACAATGCTATCATTGTTTTCATGCTTACCGCAGCCACCTCCATTGCCCTATTTTGCAAGGTGGAAACAGGCAAGGTACTGAGCGCCTCCACATTCAAATCCGGCATGAGCGCCTGCGTCTGCGTGCTGGGCGTGGCCTGGCTTGGCACCACCTTTGTTACTGCCCATGAAGCCGAGATAAAGGCACTGGCCGGAGGCATTTTGCAGACCTATCCCTGGCTGCTGTCCATGACGCTGTTTTTCGCCGCCATGCTGCTTTATTCCCAGGCCTCCACCGCCAAGGCGCTTATGCCCATCGCCATTGCGCTGGGCGCGAGCAATGTGACGCTGGTGGCCTCTTTCGCGGCTGTTTCTGCGCTGTTCATCTTGCCCACCTACCCCACGCTGCTGGCTGCGGTGGAAATGGACGACACCGGCTCAACCCGCATCGGCAAATACGTTTTTGACCACCCGTTTATCATCCCCGGCACCATAACCATTTTCTTCGCTGTGCTTTTCGGATTTATTTTCGGCGGGATTATGCTGTGATGAATCTTACGCAAACCAAGGAAGATAGTATGACAAAAAAACCCATTGAATACCGCATTGAACACGACTTTATCGGCGAAAGGGAAGTGCCTGCGGGCGCGTATTACGGTGTGCAGTCCTTGCGCGGCAAAGAAAATTTCCCCATTACCGGCGACAGGATTCAGCCCAGCCTGATCAGGGCCATCGCCATGGTCAAGAAAGCCGCTGCCATCGCAACAGGGACGTGGGGCTTCTTGAACCGGCATTGTGCAAGGCCATTGTGGCCGCGTGCGATGAGATCATTGCCGACAAGCACCACGATGAATTTATTGTGGACCCCATCCAGGGCGGTGCCGGGACATCGTTCAATATGAATGCCAACGAGGTCATTGCCAACAGGGCGCTGGAAATCCTGGGCAAGCCCTTGGGGCGGTACGACATTCTTTCTCCCAACAACCATGTGAACATGGGGCAGTCCACCAACGACGCCTTTCCCACAGCCATCCATGTAGCCGTTCCTTGCTGATCTGGACAGCCTGATCGCGGAAATGCGCCGCATGCACGATTCCTTTGTGGGCAACGCCAGAAAATTCCACGGTATGATCAAGATGGGCCGCACCCACTTGCAGGACGCTGTGCCCATACGGCTGGGGCAGGAATTTGAAGCCTATGCCCGCGTTATCAAGCGCGATATCAATCGCATCAACGGCAGCGGGCAGCACCGTCTATGTGATCAACCTCGGAGCGACGGCCGTGGGCACGGGGCTGAATGCCGATCCGGAATATATCAAGCTGGCGGTCAGTATTTGTCGGAAATCAGCGGCTACTGCATGGTCAATGCGGAACATCTCGTGGACGCCACCCAGAATACGGACGCCTATACCGAAGTTTCCGCATCCCTGAAAGTCTGCATGATGAACATGTCAAAAAATCGCCAACGATATCCGCATGATGGCCTCCGGCCCCCGGCTGCGGTCTGGCGGAACTCAATCTGCCCCCGCGTCAGCCCGGCTCATCCATCATGCCCGGCAAGGTCAACCCGGTGGATGGCGGAAGTGGTCAATCAGGTGGCTTTTCAGGTTATCGGCAATGACAACACCATCTGTCTTGCTTCTGAGGCCGGTCCAGTTTGAACTGAACGTCATGGAGCCGGTGCTGGTGCACAACCTGCTGCAGAGCATACGCATCATGCGCAACGCTTTCCGCGTATTCCGCGAATTCCTGCTGGAAGGCTTGACGTCTAACGAGAAAACGCATGAGCGACTATGTGGAGAACAGTTGTGGGCATCATCACCGCCGTTTCGCCGCATATCGGCTATGAGGCCGCAGCCGCGATAGCCAAAGAGGCCATCACGACAGGCAAACCCGTGCGCGAATTGCTGATTCGTGAAAATCTGCTCACAAAAGAAGATTTGGACAGCATCCTGCATCCGCTGGAAATGACCCAGCCGGGCATTGCCGGATACGCCCTGCTGAAAGCCAGAAAAAAGGCGGACAAAGGCGCCGGGAAAACAGCCCAAAAAACAAAGAACTCCGGGAAATGACACCCGGGCGCTTTACAAAGTCCCAACAGCCCGCGCCGCGCGCTGTTGGGACTTTGTTGTGATACATTTTTCTTTATGATAGTATCGAAGCCGGTTTACGCCATCCAGAGCATTCGGCTATTTTTAACAGCAAAAAAGCTTGTCAGATTTTACCCTATTACGGTCGAGGACAGTTTGTACGCCCTTGCCGAAAGCGCCGACGGCTCGTCAAACTCGCGCTGCAATGAATCCATAAGTTCCCGCACAGAAACAATTTCGTTCACACGAAAAACATTTGCGCCGCAAAAGGCAAAGCCGCGTTCCAGGTTGCCTTTCATGGCGTTGGCAAGCACCTGGGCTATGCAGTAGGGCGTTTTTTTCCTGCCGGCAACTGCTCACGCAGTGAAAAAATACATTTGAAGGGTTTTGTAAGGCCGTTGCGTACAGACGCGATAAATTCATTGTTCAGGGCGCGGCCGGGCAAGCCGACAGGGCTTGTAATAATGGTCACGTCTTCCTCTTTTGCGGTGAGATAAGACTGTTTGAAACGCATATCCGCATCACACTCATGCGTTGCCACAAAAACGCGTACCCATCTGCACGCCGGCAGCCCCCCATATCCAGAAATCTCCTTGATATCCGCGCCCGTATACACGCCCGCCGGCCGCAATCACAGGCACAGCGCGCCCAAATTTGTCTTCAAAGGGCTTGACCGCGTTAATGACCTCGGGCACAAGGTTCTCCAGCGTGCAGGAAGGGGTCAAAAATTTCCGCGGGCTTGAATCCCAGATGTCCGCCAGCCTTGGGGCCTTCCACTAACAAAGGGCGTCCGGCAGATAGTTGAAATGGGATATCCATTTTTTTGCCAAAATTACCGCCGCCCTTGCCGAGGAAACAATGGGCACAAGTTTTGTTTTGAATTCTTCTTTTTTTTTCTTCACAAAGCTGCAAGAGGTGGCGCGGCATATCTGTAGGCAGGCCCGCGCCGGAAAAAATCACGTCAATCCTTTCTTCGATGGCCGTGCGCACCACTCCCTGAACGTGGTCAATACCACCATATATTAACGCCGATAAGGCCGTGGGAAAGTTCTTGCGCCTTGGCGATTTCTTGGCGCAGGGCGCGCAAATTGGCCTCAAGCGGATTTTTTGGCGATTGTCCGGCTCTTTCATGCCGATCATGGCGGCCAGCAATAACCCCTATGCCGCCCTGACTGGCTACCGCAGACGGCCAAACCAGAAAGGGATATGCCCACCCTCCCATGCCGCCTTGCACAATGGGCACTTTAGCCGTTATGTCGCCAATCTTGAGTAAGGGGAAAGTCATCGCATAGCCTCCATACTGAATTCACAAAAGTTATCTAGTGTCTAATTGCGCTAGTTTCGTCTAAGATAGAATATGCTAATCTGGATAGTTATTATCAAAATTATGCTCTGAACTTTAGCAGGTTGGACACCAGACAGTGTAGTCCACAAGATTGCCTAGAGTTGGTTTTTTTGATATACTTTGTTTGTTGATCAATCTACCACAGTGAGGTTTCATGTCCATACCAGCGCCACAGGCGATTTGGGGGCATGTCCGCACCGCACCCGAGTCAAGGTTTTTTAAGCTGACGATACCTGGAGGTTGCCGTCCGCCCCGAAGTCCGCGATGCGTTTTGGGGCAGGTGGGCGTATCCGGCACGGCCCCCTGTTTTTATCC
>BLLL01000024.1 GCA_013374015.1 Candidatus Desulfovibrio kirbyi | reverse complement strand
ATTACCAGAGCGCATAAAAAATTGCAAGACAAAATTATGAGATGCCGCATACCCTTTCTCTCTGATATATTATGACAAGTTTTACTTTCGTGCTTTTTACTTTTTATCAGGAACGCAACCAACCGCCCAAAAGATTGCGGGAATGCCGTTTTTAGCATAACCTGACATCAAAATGAATACCGGCAAAAATACGACATCGGCAAAAGCACAGAGCAAGGGCATGGCATCAGCCAGTCTTCGCGAGGGATTCACCACCGGCAGTGCGGCTGCCGCCGCCGCGCTGGCCGCCTTGCGGCTGCTTTGTGAGGGCCGCGCGCCCGCTCAGGTTGACGTCAGTCTGCCACCCGGCGCTGCTGTCGGCACGCTCCACCTGCCCATTGAAACATGCGCTCCCTGTCCAGTGCCGGAACTGGCGAAGAGTCACAGCGTGCCGGCGGCCCAGGCAGGCCGCGTTGCCCACGCGACAGTCCGCAAGGACGGTGGGGACGACCCGGATGTCACGCACGGCGCGCTTGTTTCGGCGACTGTTGTGCCGGACGACAAAAATTTTGCCGTTGCCGACAACGATTTTGTCCGTATTGAGGGCGGCCCGGGCGTTGGCCGCGTCACCCTGCCAGGTCTGCCCGTAGCTGTCGGACACGCCGCCATCAACCCGGGACCGCTCGCCCAAATCCGCCACACTCTTGCCAGATATGCCGCCGACCGCGCCTCGGAGGGACTGCGTTGCCCGCCTGTCACTGTCACTATCAGCGTGCCGAAGGGAGAAAATCTCGCCGACCGCACTCTCAACCCACGCCTTGGCATTATGGGCGGCATTTCCATACTGGGCACGCATGGAACAACACGCCCTTTCAGCCACGCCGCTTACAAAAAGACCATTCAGAGCGCGATTTCCGTCGCGTTTGCTGCAAATTCCGCAACGCTATGTCTCTGCACAGGACGGCGTTCGGAAAAATTGCTGCAAAGGCGCTTTCCCGCGCTTGCCCCGCAGAATTTTATTCAGGTCGCCGATTTTGTAAAATTTTCACTTTCCGCGGCAGGCAAATTGCCCTTTGGGCGCATTGTCTGGGGCTGTTTTTTCGGCAAACTTGTCAAACTCATGGAGGGAAAGGCGTCCACCCACGCGACAGCGAGCCAATTAAGCCTTTCCAGGCTTGCCGGCCTCTGCGGCGAGAGCCGCTACGCCGACGCGGTCGCCGCATGCGTCACGGCGGCGCAAGCTCTGGACATACTGCTGGCCCAACCCGAGGGCGTGTTGATAGTCAAAAACGCGGCGGCCATTGCCGCGGCCACAGCCGGACGCTTTGCCGGTCGCGTCATTGACCTGCACCTTTTTCACACCGACGGCAGGGAACTATGCACACTGTAAAAACCCAGGGCACACTGCCCGGCATGACGCCGCCCCCTGAAAGCCGGAAAAAACGGGGCAAGCCGCCCAAACAGAAGCCGGCAGCGGAACAGCCCGCGCCGGAGCTTCTCCCGGAATCGCTTCCGGAACAGGCCGGGCATCCGGAACCACTGCCGGACGAGCGATCAAGGCCGCCCGCCCCCGCGGAAACTACCGGCAGCGACGGCTGGCCCCCGATGGCGGAAATGCTGCACAACGTCATGTCCCCCGAACTTGTCGCCCGCGGGCTTTTTCCCGTCACGGTGCTGGGGATCGGCGCCGAAGCAGACGTCTTGCAGGCCTGCGCCCGCCTGATTGACACAGCTGATGTGATCTGCGCCGGGCGTACCCTGCTTGAGGCGGTGGGGGAAAAAATTAAAGACGCCGAACGCCTGCTTCCCCTCACCGTGCCCATCGCGCCTGTGGCGCAGCGGATCGAAAGCCTCTACGCCGGTGGGAAAGCGCGTGCTGGTGCTGGTCAACGGAGATCCGCTCTATTTCGGCATCGGGGCAACCTTCATACGCGCGCTGGGGGCTGACGCCGTGCGCGTGATTCCTGCGGTGAGCATCCTGCAACTGGCCTGCGCGCGCCTGGGGCTGCCCTGGCACCTGGTCGCCAACATTTCCCTGCACGGACGCGACAATTTTACCCCGCTGAATGTGGCGGCCGCACGCGGCGTGCCCATCTGCGCACTCACGGATGATGTCATCGGCCCCGACACGCTGGCCAAGACACCTGCTCGACCGCGGCGCGGACTGGTTTGAGGCGCACGTCTTTGAACATCTGGGAACAGAGCAGGAACGCGAGCGCCATCTGGGGCTTGCCGAAACCGCGGAGGAGCGCTTTTCCTCTGTCTGCACAACGCTGCTTGTGCCGAACGCCCCCGTGCGGCGGCCATATCCGGGCATTGCAGAAAAAGATCTGGCTATTGAGGGCGGCGTGTTCACCAAGCCGTCCGTACGGGCAACGGCTCTGTCCCTCCTGCGCGTCAGAGCGCACCATACGGTCTGGGACATAGGCGCGGGCTCAGGAGTCGTTGCGCTTGAAGCATGCGCCCTTGCGCACGCGGGGCATGTGGTGGGCTGTGGAGCGCAACGCCGTCCGCGCGGTGTGCGTGTATGAAAACCGCCGCCGTTTCGGCGCGACCGTGCTGGACGTGTGCGAGGGAGACGCCCCCCCACTGCCTGCCGCCCCTGCCGAATCCGGATCGCGTATTCATAGGCGGCGGGCTTTCCCATGAGGAGGGCGCAGACATTCTGTCCCATGTCTGGGAACGCCTGCCCGGCGGCGGACGTGTGGTCACGACCTGCGCGCTTCTGGACACGCTTGACCTGTGCCGCACTTTTTTTGATGCGCGCGCTTGTGCGCCCGAGATCCTACACCTGAACACGGCTCTTGCCGCCCCGCTCGGGCAGGGACTGCGCCTTGCGGCGCAAAATCCGGTATTCCTTGTGGCCGCGCAAAAAGCCTGAACCAGCGGAAAATCAGCCATGCAATTTTCAGACAGCGACTTTACGCCCGTCACCGCGTCCCCCTGGTGCGGCGCGCACTCAACGGATTCCTTTTGCCACAAACTTTTTCAGGAACGGCACAATCAAATGTTTCAAAAAAATGACTGAACCCGTCGAATCGCCACGCGCCGATCCGGCATCCCCGCTTCGGCACGGTCTCTTTTGTCGGAGCCGGGCCGGGCGACCCGGAACTCCTGACCATCAAGGGACAGGCTGCCATTGCCGGCGCCTCCCTTGTACTCTACGCCGGCTCCCTTGTGCCGCTGGCTATTGTGGCCGGTGCGGACAAAAGCGCGCGGGTTGTAGATTCCGCGCCGCTGACGCTTGAGGAGTGCCATGCGCTTGTGCATGAAACCGCCCTCTCCGGAAAAAACGTAGCCCGCGTGCATACCGGCGATCCCTGCCTGTTCGGCGCGCTGCTGGAGCAGACATCTCTGCTTGACAGGGACGGCATCCCCTGGCACGTCATTCCGGGAGTGACAGCGGCCTGCGCGGCGGCGGCGGCGGCGGGTGTTTCGTTTTCCGTGCCCGAAATAGCGCAGAGTCTTGTCATCTGCCGCATGGCAGGGCGCACGCCTGTGCCCGAGGCCGAGCGCCTGGGCAGGCTTGCGGCGCACGGCGCTTCCTTGGCCGTCTATCTTTCAGGCCACGCGGCGCGGGAAATGCAGGACGAACTCCTCACGGCGCTGCCGGCGCAAACGCCCGTGCTGTGCGCCCACTGTGTGGGCTGGCCGGAACAGAAGCTGGTGTGGACAACAGTGGAGGACTTTGCCGCAACTGTTGCCGCGCACGCACTTGAACGCCAGACAGTGTTTCTGGTGCTGCCGGCGCACGGCAGGAACGCGCCCGCCTCACGGCTTTATGCGGCGAATTTTGCGCACGCATTCCGAACTACCCTCCCACACTGCTCATAAAAAACCCGCCGCCAGCGCTGCCGAATTCGTGCTGCGCGGGCTTTGCGCGGACAGCGGCAACAAGAGCCTCGGCAAGTTCGGCGTCTGTCGCCCCGCCGCGCAGCGGAGTCTTGAGGTCGATGCCCGTATTGTGGTGCAGACAGCTTTTCAAAAATCCGGACGACGTCAGGCGCACACGGTTGCATTTGTGGCAGAATTTGTGGCTCAATGCTGAAATAAAGCCGATACGGGCGTCAAATCCGGGCACGGCGTAATTGACGGCAGGCCCATTGCCGAAATTTCTTTCCGAAACCTCGGTCAACCTCCCGAAAAGCGCGGCACAGTCTGTCAAAGACGTCCCGTTGCGAAACGCCCGCATATTTTCTGGCGCGCCCCACGGGCATCAGTTCAATAAATCGTATATGAAAGCCGTTCTCCAGCGCGAAACGGGCGCTGTCCACAAGACCGTCATCATTAATGCCCTTCATGGGCACGACGTTGATTTTGACCACAATGCCCAGCGCGGCAGCCCTGCGCAGGGAATCCACAATGCCGGCGAGCGGCAGGCCGCCCGCTTCGGGAAATGGCCGCGAAACGCGCCTGGGAAAGCGTGTCCAGGCTGACATTCAACCCCATCCAGGCCAAGGGTAGCCAGTGCCTCCAGATGCGGAGACAAAAGCGAACCGTTGGTCGTCAAGCACACCTGCTCCACATGCGGCAGGCGCTTCAACTCCCGCATAAAATCCACACAGCCCTGCGGCACAAGGGTTCACCGCCGGTATTCTGAAAACGGTCGATTCCAAGGCAGGCCGCCACACAGCAAAAACGCAGCAGTTCCTCAAAGGTCACAAT
>BLLL01000023.1 GCA_013374015.1 Candidatus Desulfovibrio kirbyi | reverse complement strand
CATACTTGCTTTTGCAAAAAACGCGCCAACAGAAAAAATTATCTATAAAAATCATGTAGTCCTGTAGCCACGCGGGGTCAGCATGTAGCGGCCAAGCCGGCGGCTTTCGCTGTTGCCTATGATCACAAGAGAAAGCATATCCACACGGTCGGGATCAAAAAGGGCAAGCTCTTCTACCGATACTTCCTGCCCCTTGCGAAAGGCATTGCGCACAAAACCCACAGGACATGCGGCGTCGCGAAAGACTTTCGCCATTTCCAGCGCGTCGGCAAGATAGTGCGGACGGCTTCTGGAGCGCGGGTTGTACAGCACGCACACAAAATCCCCCTGCAGGGCCGCTGTCAAGCGTTTGGCGATTGTCTCCCACTGGGTGAGCAGATCGCTTAAGCTTATACAGGCAAAATCGTGCGTAAGCGGCGCTCCCAGCAGTGCCGCCGCCGCGCACAGCGCGGGAATGCCCGGCACAATGACAAAGGGCAGGATTTCAAGCAGTCCGCGCGCTTCCAGCAATTCAAGCACAAGACCGGCCAGCGCATAGATTCCGGAGTCTCCGGAACAAACAAGGGCTGTGCGGCGTCCGGCAAGCGCGGATTCCACAGCTGCGGCGCACCGCTCCTGTTCGTGGCGCATTCCGGTTGCGATGACGGTTTTTCCGCGCAGCAATTCCGGCGGCGTCAACTCCAGATACAAAGGATAGCCGACGACGCAGCACGCCTGCTCCAGAACGCCGCGCGCCTGCGGCGTGAGGCAGCCGGCTTCCCCAGGGCCTATACCCACAACAGACAGCGAGGCTGGTTTCATGCCGCGCCCCCATCGGAAAAAAGTGCAACAGCCAACGTGACGCGCTTTCTGACAACATATTTTGGAAAAAGCAGGACGACGCGCGCCCCCTTGCCGGTCAAAAATTTTTCAGAACCCAACTTTTCGGCGCACGCCAAGGCAGCCGCCTCACACACGCTGAAAGGAGCGCGGCCAAAACGTTTTCCGGCGGCCTTTGAGGGATTCGGCGTATGCCGGGCAGCCAGAACGTCCGTTGAAAAGCCGTACAGCGGCGCCTTTATCCTGTCCGCCGCGCATCTCAGCGAAATGTCGTCCTTTTTTTCCCTTACAGTGGCAAGCGCCGCCACAGCGTCCACTTCCAGTCCGTGTGCCACAAAAAACTCCTTAATAGCCGACAGCGCGTCTTCCGGAGCAAGATTCTTCCGGCAGCCGATCCCCACGCAAAGCCTTGGCGCGGCCAGCCGCAACAGCCCCGGCATTGGCGGCACATGCCTCCAATGCGCCGTTATTGCGGGGAAGGCTGCGGCGTTGTCCGGCTGCGCGGCGTCTTCACCGCCCGGCAAACGCTCAAAATATGGCGGCACGGCTTCCGGAAAGACCGCGCAGGGATCCCACAAACGCAGGGGATACCTCTCCAGCAGCGCGGCCTGCGCCCTGGGCAGCGCGTCCCAGTCCAGAATGCGCAAACCCGCATCGCGGACGAGCAGATCAAAAGACACGCCGATGGTCTTTCCCGTCGGCGAATCCGTTGCCGTGGTGATCACCGGCACAGCCTTGAGCAGTTTTGCAATATGCCGCGTGAGCGCGTTGCCCCCCCCCCCAGTGCCCGGACAGCACGCTGACGGCAAAGCGCCCTGCCGGATCCAGCGCCACAACCGGCGGGTCCCCACTTTTGTGCGTGAGCAGAGGGGCAAGAGCGCGCACGGCAATTCCCACGGCGCCCATAAAAACATGGGCCGCGTGACGGCGGTAGCGTTGCGCTAAAAAATCCCCAAGACGCTGAAACGGAACACATCTCCTGTCGGCAAAGCGGGCAGGCGCGCAAATCACGCACGCGCGCGTCTCCGAGCCGCTGGGAGTTCGCCAGGGGATTCCGGCAAGGGACTGCGCCAGTGTTCGCGCCAGCGGCAAGGCTTTCCGGCTCAGGACATAGCAGGCCAGAGAATCGTCCCTGTTCAAAAACGCACCTTGCCGGCAGCGTCCAGAGCGCGCGCAAAATCTTCGTCGCTGTGCGCAAACGACACCATGCCCGTTTCAA
>BLLL01000022.1 GCA_013374015.1 Candidatus Desulfovibrio kirbyi | reverse complement strand
ATTTTTGTATAAGAACGTAATGTTATTGAGCGCATGTTCAACAAAATGAAACAATTCCGTGGTATTGCGACGCGCTATGGCAAAAACATCTGTTGCTTTTTCGGGATTTATACAACTTGCAGCCATTTTACTGTGGCTCAAGTGAATGTCGACAGAACCTAGTTATTTAAGGTGAGCAAGAAGCGCGCTATACCGTGGCGTAGGGGGAAGTGCCCAGTTTTACATTATCCAATGGTCGTTTCGTTATGACCAAGGCCGACAAAACGGTACGCCAAGTCAACGGACAGATTTTCGTTGAAAAACGTAAAGCGCACCCAAGCCCGGCATTCCAGGCGAAGACAGTATTCATAGAGTCTTCTTTGACACTCTGTATACCTGTTTGCTTCATAGCTGGCGTTTATGAAGCCCATTCCGATGCCTGCGCCCACATACGGCGTGAACTTGGTGCTGTTGTGAAAATCCCAGTAGGCGTTAAAAAAAATAGCGTTTGCAGATTCCAACTGGCGTCAGCCGCAGCATTGACGATTACGTAGTTTTTTCCCCATGAGGCATCCATGTTTGTTCAGATTGTGTATTTGATTAAAAAATGGTTATTCCCGCGTTGTTCGTTGGGACATATTGCGATTAAAAGGACACTTTATGCCGGCGGACAAGGGCAACATGCACACAGGCAGGCTGTTAGGGGCAAGAATACGTTGAAGATTGCGCGAAAAAACGGGCAAACGCAGGACGAACTTTGCCGGGCGGGCTGAAGTTTCGACCAAGCACCTTGGAGAGCTTGAAAGAGGGCGCGGCAACCCCTCCGTTGCGGAGCATCGGGAACAATATCCGCTGGCGTGTCTCTTTGCGAACTGTTTGATTTTGATCTGGAAGATAAAGACGAGAAATGCCCTGCGGAAAGAAATTTGCCGCTTTTTGCAAGGCGCCAAACTTGATGTTCTGCGTGTCGCGCACAGAGCGCTGAAACCATAAAAGCGGGTCAGCCCTAAAGTTTTTTGCTGGTATGCCCCCTCTATACGTTCTATTTTATACTACAGAGAGCAAGAGCGGATATCCTGCCATTTTATGCTTTGTCGCTAATCGTTGTTTTTCCGACTCAGCACAAGCGACATATACGGCGGCGTGTCTTCGCCGTTCATGCCTCGTGAAATGCGTTCGCCAGTCTGTTCCACACAGCTTGCCAGAAGGCAGTCCGAGCCTCGTCCGGCCCGGCGTAGCGCGCCGGTGATTGCCGCCGCATTGCGGTATACCTTTACTAGCACCACTGTGTCCGCGTCGTTCATTTCACGCGTGAGCGCTTCTTCGTCGCTGATTCCGGCCACAACGCGCAAACTTTCCGTCCCTTCGCAAAGCACTGTGCCCGTACGGGCCGCCGCCGCCTGAAAAGCGGTGATCCCCGGCACGATGCGCACCTTGGGCGCGTGCCCTCCCTCTTGCAAGGTACGCAGTAAGTAGCCGAAGGTACTGTATATCAACGGGTCTCCGATGGTCAAAAAAGCCGCGTCCTCTCCGGCCTCCAGAACGTCACGTGTCTGACGCGCGGCTACCTCCCAAGCGATGCGCAGTTTGTCCCGCTGCCGGGTCATGGGAAATTCCAGCCGCAGAATGCGGACATCCTTGCGCAAGTACGGGCGCGCCGTGTTTAGGGCCGTGGAATAGTCGTTGCCCGGCGAAGCGGCGGCCAGGATGGCATGTATGCGGCGCAAAACATCCACTGCCCGCAAGGTCAGCAGGTCGGAGGAGCCTGGGCCTACCCCGATGCCGTACAGGATTCCGGGTGTTGCGGCGCTCATGGGTGCAGTATCCGTCCCAGATCTTCCGCGGCTTCCAGCGCGCCCGGACCGGGCCTTGCAAAGCGCTGTTCCGCTACCTCAACCACCCGGCCTGCGCGCACGGCGCGCAGATTTCTGAAATGCGGACGCGCTGTCAAAGCATCTGGATCTGGATTCATCGGGCCTTTTTGCACAAGGTATACGTCCGGATCAGCAACAATCAGGCTTTCTTCGTTCACGCGCACCAGTTTTTTTTGTTCGCGCACAACATTCTCCCCACCGGCGGCGCTGATGATTTCGTTCACTATGCCGTCGGCGCCCGCAGCCAGCAGATTGGGATACCGCACCTCATAGAACACCCGCACCGGTTTCTGTCCGCCGTATCTGTCATGAAGCGCCACAAGGCGCGCTTGCCATTCACGCCGCAGGATTTTTGCCTTTGCCTCATGCGCTGTCAACCGCCCCAGCGTTTCCAGCACGGAAAAGATGTCTTCAAAAGAATTCAGGGAAAACGTCAGCACGTTCAGGCCAAGAGCGCGCAGGGCTTCCGTCTGGATACTCGCCTCACGCCTGCCGGCAAACTGCAGAATCAGATCCGGTTTTTGCGCCACGATCAGTTCCGCATTTGGGCGCATGTGCGTGCCGATGGCGGGCAGCGCGCTTAAAGGGGCAAGGTGGGTATCTGCCGCTGTGCGCGCCACCAGCAGGCTGCCCGCGTCCAGCGCAAGGAGAAGTTCGCTGTAAGCGCCGTAGAGCGGAATAATGCGCTTTGCCGGCGCTTGCAGCGTTATCGTGACGCCTGTATCGTCACAGACGGTGATCGGCGCGGCCCCGGCCGGTGCCGGCAGCCACGCCTGCGCAACCCAGCACAGCAAAAACGTCAGCAAGATTTTCGGCATGGTCATTGCCGCAAGCCGTTCACCCACAGCCGCACAAGCTCCGTATTTTCCCCAAGGCCACTGGCCACTGTTTTCACCTGTATGCCGGCGGATGTGAAGGCTTGCCGCCAACTATCCTTCTGCGCGCCGAACAGGTCATTCACGGTATGGTCGCCGGCAACGGTCATCAGGGGCACAAGCCAGACCGCGCGCGGGGATTTTGCCCGCACCGCGGCAAGGACTGTTTCCAGATTCAGGTTGTCTTCCACCGTGCCCACAAAAATATTGGGATCAAGCTGGTGCATATAGTATTGCAGGGCAGGATAGTAGACTCCCGCGGGGTGGTGTGTGCCGTGTCCGACAAAAATAACGGCTTCATCCCGTGTTCGTTTTTCAGGGAGACCGCGCGCCAGTATTTCCGCCACAGCCTTTATGCTGCCGGTATCGTGTAGCAGGGGCGGGGACACTGTTATTGAGCGGATTCCCTTGGGCAGGCCCTCAAAAGTGCGCGCAGTTTTGACCAGGTTGTGGTATTCCGCGCCCGGGATAACGTGCAACGAAAGCACGGAAACATTCTTGACCCCTTCTGTGGCAAGTTTCGCCAGCGCTTCCTGAGGCGAAAGCCTGGAAGATTTTTCGTCCGTTTTCAGCAGCGAATGCGCTGTCCATGCCCAGCGGATTTCTCTGTCCGGGAAGGCCAGCCTGACCTGTTTTTCAATACCCGCGTAAGCGTCTCGCGCTTTTTTGACGCTTGTGCCGAAGGCGGCTATCAAGACAGCGTCTTTCGCTGGGGCGGCGCGCGCGGGCGCTGTCGCGACAAAAACAACCATGCCCATTACTGCAAGAAGTGTTTTCAGGCATGTCCACAGCTTGTCCGGTCTCATGGTGCTCATAAAAACCTCCAAAGATTTTTCGGGCATGACGGAAATAAAAAAACCTCCACCCTCAAAAGGGCGGAGGAAGCGAATTTATCCCCTTGCGGAACCGCGACAATGCCCGTGTCGACGGCCCGTCCTGGCGCGTTTCCCCACAAAAGGAGGCGCTCCGGCTGACGGTACATAAAGCAGGTCTTCCGGCTGTCCGGCTTCTTTTCGGCCTTCCCGGGCAATTCCCAGTGGCGCGCGGGGAAAAGAAGTTTGTATCCGGTCTACGGCGGCGGGTCCGCTCTCGCTTTGCACGAGATTCCCTATCAAGCCCTTGCGGGCACTTTATGTGTGCAGACTATCCCAAATTATCGGGAACAACTGTCAAACCCGTTTCCAAAAAGTACATCTCCCGAAGGTACGCGCCTGACGTTAGGATTTCTGCCACATCGTGCGTGTATTACTGACTTAAGGGTATACTGGCTATTATCCTGTATGTAAAATGTTGCAAGGCAGGCTGCGACGGGCGCCTGTATAAAACTATGCAAGTTTTCGCGCCAAAATGAGTGTCGCGCGGGCGGGTAAATTTGTGGACAGCGCGGATAAAATTGGCTAGTGATGATGTGGTACGACATCATCTTGTGGGGGGCTATTGTAACTGCTTATGATCACGCAGATAAAAACAGACCGGCCAACTAACGTCATACGGCTGTTCAAAATGTTGAAAGCTCACCATCAGTGCGGCTGGGGTCTTTGGGCGCTTATCGGCACGCTGTTGCTGCTTTCTTCTCTTTTGGCAGGCGCCAATTTTATCGATAACAAACGGATTTATGTCGCGGGTCAGGTGGCGGAAAACGATATAGTGGCTGACCACAATATTTCGGTAGAAGACACTCAGGCTACCAATTGCGCGCCGTAAACAGGCCTTGTCTTTTCAGCCGCTTGTTTACGATTTGAGCCTTGAGTCGTATTTGCTGTTTCACGGAAGAATGACTGATTTGTTTCGCGCGCTCAACAAATCAGGGCAGCGGCAATTCGGAAGATGACGAGCAGGTTGCCCGTCTGTCTGAAGATCTGTCACCCGCTGTTGCCGAAGATATTTTGCCGGATCTGATTTTACCCCATGTCCAGGCCTATTTGTTCAAGGTACTCCTGCCCATAATCCGTGAGCAGCTTGCCAACGGGCTGGCGGGAGACATACGGCAGCCCAGGTGGGGCGTGCCGGCGTGATCATCCATAATCTTGATACAAATCGGGATGTTTTGCGGCCTGACCTTACCGTTTTACCGGATGTGCAGTCTTTTCTTGCTGAAATTTCTTCCCGTATGCGGCAAGAACCAACGCTCAGCCCGCAATCGCGCCGCGCCATCAATATTTTGTTGTCCGCAACGATGCCGTCGTCCTTGACCCTGAACCGGGAAGCCACGCAAAAACGTGGCGCGGATGTGATCGCAACGCTGGAACCGGTGTATTATCACATTCAAAAGGGCGAGATGATTGTCCGCAAGGGTGAACGTGTCAGCAGGGAACAGCAGATCAAATTGCAGACCTTGCCCAGTCGTCAGCCGACCCATGCATTGGCGTACCGTGGCCGGCGCGTTTTTTTGCGCTTGCTGCTTTCAGTAGGATTTTTTCTGTCTCCCAGCGGTAAACTCGAACGCCCCTCAAGTGCAAAGACGCCCTGCTTATTTCCCTTGTGCTGTTGTTGTGCGGCGCGGAGCAAAAGGTTTGTACATCTTCATGCACATGCAAATATGCAGATGCTCAATGCTGTCGCGTTGG
>BLLL01000021.1 GCA_013374015.1 Candidatus Desulfovibrio kirbyi | reverse complement strand
GCTTTTGCCGCGGAGCGCGCGCAACGAACTGGAAGACGCTGCCTATACGCGCAAGGCGGCGGAAGCTATGGCGAAGCTGCTGAGGCTTTCGCCAAAATAGGCGCTTGTTCAGAGAGCCAATCCGGCCCAGATAATTATTGAGAGTATTAATAATAGAATGATTTTATGATATGCTTTCTCCAAGTCTAAGGAGGGAGTATGACTGAATGTCCAAAATGCGGGTTGGTCAAGACGGTCAAGACGGTCAAGAACGGTTGCCATCTCGGTAGGCAAAGATTGTAGTTTTCAATATATATTTTGCGCCGCATTTACTTTTGGTTGGTCAATACAGATAATAGTATTGCAAGCTGCTCCAACGGCATATCCTTTTGCATTAAGCGGTAATAATAAAAATACTTGTTTTCCATAATCAATCCCTGACAAAATTTATCGCAGGAACCAAATCTGAATCACATGATCCAAGATAGAGAACATCAAATTCATTTTTCATACAGCAAGTTACCATTGTCATGGCCATCTGGACATCAACTGATTTTTCTTCTTTGACAACCAATGGAGTATCACAAATTTTGCAGATAATTGGATCGGTATGGCAATTTTTACAAGAAACGCGGCGCGTAACCAAATTTCCCTTGCGGAGAGTTACGCCTGATTTCGCCAAGACCGCGAAAAATTTTTGCTGGTTCTTGTAATTTACTGCGTCTGTGGATTGATCAACGGGAGAAGTAAAAAACACTACATCCACGATTGTACGCCCCATGGACAGATTTTCCGCCAAGTTGCGAAAATTCAAATGGCCCTTGTTAATCTTGCCGTTTTTCAGATTTTTATAAAAATTGGGGCCATCAAACAGAAACAAGGCTTTTTGAGTAGCGGTGTTCGAAGGCATGGAGTTTTTCCCTCAAAAAAAGTAACCGCACGTTGCCGAGCCACGAATGACCCTTCAACATGCGGCGGTTAAGATATAAATTCAATAAACCTTCCATAGTTATTTGTCAAGCCCACTAGAAAAATTTACTGCCGGAAAAAATATCCCGGCAAAGCGGGCAAATCAGTTCATATGAGCAACTCGCCTTGAAGGTGTGTAACAGATTTTTATCGTAAACGCATCCTCGGCACGGGAGTCGCCTGTATCGCAGGCCGCGCCATTTCAGGCAGAAGATACTTCTCGAAATTTGCCACGGTTTCCAAAGCCTCATCCACCGAGCTTACGGAAACGGCGTATTTTCTGCGCCCATCTAAGGATATGATCCTTTTTATATTCCGAGAGGACGGCAAATGCCCCATTTGCCTGCGGCTCAATGCGAATGACGACCTCACCTGCCGTCACCAGTTTTTTGCGGGCTTTTTTTGTAGCTGCGCGGAGCGCCGTCCGGGGCGTAATTCGCGGAAAATTCGGCGTCCATAAATTTATTGGCTCATCCTTGAAAGGCTGGACGGTCGTTTGCATCGGATCTTGTTCGGAATTACCAACCATCAATGAGCCTTCTCGCGGTAGCCTTTCCTGTTCCGTAAGCGTCACTTCTTTTTTTGTTACAAATTGTACGCATAAATATGGCGTCCTCATTTCTTCGGCAATCTCAAGGCGATGGTGGGTGCCTCTGCTTTGCCCATCCCCGAAAGCAATAACGAAATCGCTATTTTTCACGATGTCGTTATTTCTGATAAAATCGGCGCTTTTTCCATATTTTTCCAATCAGGAAGAAATTTTGAGAGTATTAACAAAAGAATGTTGCGATATCTTCTCTTACCCCATTGACGTGAAATCGTGCAAATAAAGCCATTGTCAGGTCTACCATGTGCATAGATTTTGATACGGCAATAAGACGTGCGTTTGAATCTGGCGAACCAATGCCGTTGGCGACAGTTGTTTCGTTCAATACTGACCGTCTCGCTTTTCCCTGTAACCAGTTGCTCCTCTGGAATAACCACGATGGAAGTTGACGCGCAGCAGGGTCTTGAATACTACAGGCAAAACAGGGATAAAATAAATCAGGCCAAGAGAAATGCGCGGCGACAGCGCAAGCGATATGCGGGATAGGCGAGACAACGGGCAACGGTCGCAGCGCCGTTGTTTTTTTGTGGATTTGCTTGCAATTCGTTTTTGGAATGATTATTGTGAAGCAAGGAAAGGGTTAAGGCGCGTTGAACGCCCTAGACACCGGCAGACTCGGAGAGTTTGTCGAAGCCTCTTTTTCCGAATCGCTGTGATCAGATTTCATCCTCGGCAGTGTGAGCGCACTACCGGGGCCATCTTATTAGTTCTTTTTTTCGAATGATACGTTTTTGCAACGTACATTGCGACAACTTCCTAAGTGCCAGAGTCTCCTCATAGGGCACATCCTTCCCTCGCCTGCCTAAAACCGGAAAAGAAGCTTGCCCTTGCGGGCACTGTAGATGTATAGAGATTTTTAGCGAAAGGCAAGACCGTGGATGTTATTCCTGCACAGGGCAGCCTCGGCCTTGCCTGTGTGGATGCCCTTTCTCCTTAATCATTTTGACGTAACATTTAATTATTATCTTCCTCTCCATTATCATATCTCTGCGCTGTCGCTTTTATTACATCAGCGTACTTGTAGATATCGTTGAGGCTCTCAATTTTATGTTTTTGCGCCTTTTTGTCGGCATCAAAAAGTTTAATGTATTTTACCGCAGCGGAATTAAAATATAGGTGACAAATGGGTTTACGGTTGTTGCCATCAAGAAGAATCCCGCAATAACTCAATTTATCATGCATAATGACGCGATCTGGCGACAATATTTCGCGTAAAATAGCCTTGACCGTCAAATATCCTTCAATTTCCTCTTGGGTAGTCGTTGGTTTACGCTTTTCTTCATCCACTACCACCGATGCAGGTACTTCCGGTGCGTCATCGCGGTCTGGATAAGCGTTGGGCAGCATCGCGCCCTGTAAACGTGCGTTGATTACATCGTTTATGTGATGAGTAAAAGCAAGCTGGATGCGTGGCCGAAATTCGTCAATCACAGTGTTGCGCAAATATCCACTGAACACTTGGTGTGCGAAATGCTTGATAAGTTCTTCTGACGGATTGTCCATCTCGCTGGCGATAATATGTTTTATTTGCCGCAAATATTTCAAATCTTGCGCCGCGCAAAGCGCTACTTCGGCATCAAAGCAGTCGTTGCAGAGCTTTTTCAGCTCTGCAATCAAGGGCACGTCAATGGCGGCGAAATCGAATATCATAAATGGTTTTTCATCCATGATGTTTTGTTTTTCAAGGTCTGTAAAAAATTTATAAACAACGCCGTCTGTCAGAATGGCGATTTTTGCGGATAGTATATTGTGAAAATAGCGGTGAAGTTGAGATGCCTTGGATGAGTCTAGGGAGTCACCAGCGCATTTCGTTTCAATGAGGATAATGACTTCACCATTACGCTGGATCGCGTAATCTACCTTTTCGCCTTTTTTGGTGCCTACATCAGCGGTAAATTCTGGTATGACCACGCGCGGATCAAATGGGTTGTATCCAAGTGTCTGGAGAAATGGCAGGATCAGTGATGTTTTAGTGGCCTCTTCCGTGACGGCGTGCGTTTTAAGTTCGTTTATTCTTGCGCCGTGCGCGTGGATGGTGTCTGTAAAGTCCATAACGATCCCCTTAGTTATTTGTTTGCTACAAACGGGCAGCACTGTCTGCGCCCATGGCAGGCTTGGTAGCCCCCTTTTCCGATTTTGCTTTTGCGGCGTCAAGTTGAATACGCAACTTTCTGTTCTCCCATAACAACATGGTGATCTGCTCAACGTGTTGCTGTGTAGCAATTGTTGATCCAGACTCGCTGCGTAACATCTTTCCTTCGCCTGTTAAAAGCCAATTAATGTTGAGATCAAGTTTAACTGACCAAGCCGCAAGCTCTTTTCCGTATTAAAATTATTGTTTACCTTACATCTAGTTCCACCAATGCATTGCAGAAACGTCTTAATTCGTAATTTCAGGAGGTTCCATCATGTTGAGTGCAACGGTTCGCGTCAAATCCTTCATTTCGCGTTTCCCCAACTCAAAAAAATATCCGTTCTGCAGGGTGTCCTTGACTTGGAGAAAGCATATTATAAAATTATTCTATTGTTATTACTCTCGTATTTTTGAACAACATGGAAATTGGTGACCGCAATGCCATCGTCAGTGACAAAAAATCCTGTCCCTGTGCCGTCAGGAGTATCCGGCAACGGCTGCGAACGCAGGGGCGTGGAGAGCAAGGCGGTAAAACAGATAATGAGAGCTACGCAGACTACGCGAACAAGCGGAATTCTAAGGAAAGGAAAACCGCTCCTTACGGAGCGCGCGTTACAGGGACAGTTTGTTGCGTATGCAAAAATCAGGCCGAAACCGTTTGTTTCAGACCGCGCAACCATGTTTTTTCGAATAGTGAAAAGTCGTTTCAACAATATCTTCATGCTGCCTGCCCGTACACTGCATCTAATCGTTAAACATACATAAAAATACACTACAGCTACAGGTATTCTTTAGCCGATGTGGACGCGCAGGGCAAGGATTTTTCAAGCGTTTTCAGAAGGCCTTACATCAGCACAGGCAGACAAAGCCGGCGGCGGTCAGCATGTCCACGCTTACCGCCCCCTCCCGCAGGACGCGCAAGGCTTTTCCGGAAACCGCCGGCAACGG
>BLLL01000020.1 GCA_013374015.1 Candidatus Desulfovibrio kirbyi | reverse complement strand
TCAAAAAATTCGACATATTCATTGGACACTCCTTTTATCACACAGTCACATGTGTTTGCACATATACGCATGTAAAACCGGTATGTTTTATTGTCGCGTGAAGTTTGCCCCAATTTTTCACTGCTGTAAAGCAGACATAACCTGCGTCAGCACATAGTGATTTTTCACAGGAGCAACAGTTTGTAACTTTCTGACATGACAAGATTTTTTTCAACAGTGTCCGCCAAGCGGTCCAATTCCGCCCCAAGATTGTAGCGCGCGCCGGGCATCGGCTTCATCCCAGCCGCGCAGCGTATCTCGTTCAAAAAGGCATGACGGAAGGCGTCCGAATCAAAAACGTCGTGCATGTAGGTGCCCCATACCCGCACACCTCCATCCCGCTCAACAAGGCCGAATCCCAAGGGCTGAGCATGTTCATTGTGTATAACAGGCTTCATGGGACGTTGCCCGCAAACGTCTTCGCACCCGGATATCTCACTCATTCCGTGGTGGATTTCGTAACCCTCCACACAGGGGCCCCTTGCGCCAAGCTTTCCGCAACAACTCCCCTGACCCGGCGCAACTGCTTTGCCGCTTCAAGGCGCGTGTTCAAAGGCAACAGTCCAAGCGACCCGGTACGAACGCCGGATTCCAGTCCCAAAGGGTCCGCAATGTCCAGTCCCATCATTTGCAGACCTCCGCAGATGCCCACAACCGCGCACCCGTACCCCTCCGCCGGCGTCGTCATACGCCAACCGCAAAAGCGCCCCGGCAAGACAGGAGGCGTACAAATGCCGCAAATCCGCAATAACATTTTTACTGCCGAGCAAAAGCGCCACATGCGGACACCCAAGGTCTTCCAAGCGCCGCACCACGCGCACCCGCACTCCGGATTCGGCACGCAGGGCGTCAATGTCCGTGATATTGCTGATGTGCGGCAAATCTATAACAACCACATCCACCACATCCGGTCTGCTCTCCCTGTCCGGGAAGTCATCCCCTGCGCATACCGCTCCAAGCCAAAGACGGGGCATCGCCCCCAGTCTGAAATTTATAGAATCTTTTTCCGGCAGGCAAAGCCCTTCAATCATGGGAACAACGCCGAAAAAAGGACGTTTTGTCCTGCGGCTGATTTCCTCAAGCGCGGGTTCAAGCAGGGAAACATCCCCACGAAACTTGTTGAGCACATAGCCTGCCACATGCGCCCTGTCCCCGCGCCCAAGCAGATTCATGATGCCGATCAGGGCAAATGCCCCTCCGTGGTCGATATCCGCCACAAGCAGCACACGCGCGCCCGCATAACGCGCCATGCGCATATTGACGATATCGCAGGCTCGCAAATTAATTTCCGCGGGGCTGCCTGCCCCTTCCAGCACCATAACCTCCGCATCCGCCGCAAGGCTTTTGTAAACCCTGCGCACCCACTACCTTACCTGTGGTTTGTAGCGCACATATTCGCGCACGTTCATCTGTCCGACAGGTCTGCCCATCACGACAATCTGCGAACCTGTATGCGAGGTTGGCTTGAGCAGCACAGAGTTCATGCGCACGTCAGGGGGCAGCCCGCACGCGACAGCCTGAAGCGCCTGGGCGGCGGCCCATTTCTTCACCATGCGCCGTCACAAAAGAATTGAGCGCCATGTTTTGCGCCTTAAAAGGCGCAACCCTCACCCCGCGACGTGCCAGCAAACGGCAAATGGCGGCGACGAGCAAACTTCTTCCGGCGTTTGAGGCGACGCCCTGAATCATCAGAGCAGGGGGGAGGCCGGCAGAATTTTTATTCATTTTCTAAATATAAACAGATAATTTTGACACTGTTCGTTTTCCAAGCTCTGCAATTACAATGACCGGTAACGCCTAGAGAAAATCTGATTTTTCTCCCCCAGTCAGGATAAATTTCATCGTGTTACCAAGAGCATCGGCAAGTACATGAATTTTTGTTTAAGGTATTGAAAATCATCTGCCAAACACCATTCTTTGCCCACCGCATGAACCTTTTGTGGACATTCGACCATTCAACTGCCATACGTTGAGGGTAAATCTCGCCAGAGCACACCTGTCTTGGCAATCCACATAACAGCTTCTACAAATAAGCGATTATCGGAACAGGTTCTGCCCGGATCTTCGATCTTACCGGGCAATGCGTCTTTTATGCTCTCCCATTGGTCGTCTCTCAAAGCATGTCTACGTTGCATAGCAGACCTCCTGCTAGGCTTTATACCTTATCCCACGATGAAATGTCGACAGAAACTAAATATCAGGATCAGTTTGAAGCAGAATTATTAAAATTTCAAGAAGATTCTAAATCTACTTTGTCAGAAATCAATGGCCTTAGCACAAATACTAAGAGTATAAATTCAGATTTTAATGATATATATGATGATTTATAAGTAAAATTAGAAAAATAAACGAAGATATAATAAAATATTTGAAAAAGAAGATGAGGTAACTATCATAAATCTTTCTTTATGCCAATACCCTCAATTTTTGATGCTCTGCATCTTGGGCAGGCTTTTCACTACCTGCAGCGCCATACGCAGCTGATTGTCACGCGCAAGTTGATCCTTGCCTTCTTCCTTTTTTACTTTGTCCTGTGCGCTTTTTTTGTCTTTTCCGTTTTCTAGGTGACGGTTCAAATCCTGCTCACGCACCTGAAAACGCTCAGTATCCTTGTCATCGGTATTTTGCGGTGCCTCAAGCGCGATTTCCATATCCGGCACAATGCCTTCCGCCTGAATGGAACTGCCGCTTGGGGTATAGTACAGCGCAACAGTTAGCTTGAGGCCTGAACCGTCAGGCAACGGGATGATTTTTTGTACAGACCCTTTACCGAACGACCGTTCGCCCATTATCAGGGCGCGCTTCTGATCGCGCAAAGCCCCAGCGACAATTTCTGAAGCGGAAGCGGAGCCTGCGTTGATCAGGGCAACTACGGGCGTATGAACATCATCGGACTGCCTTTGGGCCTCGTACACATGGTCTGAACTTCCATGGCGTCCTTTGATGGAAACAATGGTGCCGTCCCGCAAAAACACATCGGCTATGCTGACGGCCTGGTCCAGAAGCCCTCCCGGGTTATTGCGCAGATCAAGCACGATGCCTTTAATGCCGCCCAGTGCCACGCTTTCTTTTTCCGCATTCCTGAAGGCTTCTTTCAGTTCCTCAGTTGTGCGCTCAGAAAAGCGCGTCAAACGCATCCAGTAGTAGCCGTCTTCCAGTTTTTTGGACTTGACGCTGATGAGCGGGATGGCATCGCGCACAATATGGACTGTCTGAGGATTTTTTACGCCGCTGTGCATTATGGTCAGTTCAACTTCCGTGCCTTTTGGGCCACGTATGCGAGAAACCACTTCCTGCAGGGAAAGCTCTTGTGTGGCCTGTCCGTTGATGGACAAAATCACATCGCCGGTTTGCAGTCCGGCGCGAAAAGCCGGTGTGTCTTCAATCGGCGTAACAACTATAACTTGGCCGTTTTCCAGAGAAATTTCAATACCAACGCCAAAAAATTCGCCGGATGTGGTTTGCTGCATTTCCTTGTATTCGTCAGCATTCATAAATGTGGAATGCGGATCAAGGCCCTGCAGCAAGCCCTTGACAGCCCCCTTGACCAGATCATCTTGCGTAACATCGTGCACATAATGACGCTCAACAAGATCAAGCACCTGGCTAAAGCGCTTCAATGCCTCAAATTTATTTGGGATTTCTTTAGGCTGAGTGATCTTGTCCGCAGCGATCGCCGCAGGCTGAAACACCCCACAGCACACAACAAGACAGCCCACAATACAAAAAGATAGCAATACGCGCATGCCGGTGCTCCCAAATGACAAGTTCCAAACAGAAAAACGTGTCGAAGATATTTATTCTTTTCATCTAAAAATGCAAGACAAAAAAAGAGGCCGCTGAAAAACGGCCTCCGCTGTCCTGTCAAAAGTCCACATCAAATTGACAGAGTATGTGGCGCACTATGAACAGCAGTCTCCCACTTTGAAAAACGCTGCCGCGGCAGCGCCACATACAGGGCAGGAATTACAGGGGCCTTCGTGTGTATATCCGCAAACCTTGCACACATAATAATCAGTCGCCGTCAAACCCTTCGGGTTGTCAACAGCCTTTTTGTACAGCCCGGCATGTGCCTTTTCCACATTGCAGGCGTATTCAAAATACTTTGCAATCGCGTTTTCGCCTTCGTCTTTGGCGTCCTTGATCATGCCGGGATACATCTTGACAAACTCATAGTTTTCACCGTCAAGCGCATCTTTCAGGTTCGCAGCCGTATTGCCGATTTTTCCCGCGTTTTTCAGATGCGCATGCGCATGAATGGTCTCCGCAGCGGCAGCGGCGCGGAAAAGTTTTGCCACCTGGGGCAACCCTTCGTCGTCAGCCGCTTTGGCATAGGCGAGATATTTGCGGTTTGCTTGGGATTCCCCGGCAAATGCGGCCATAAGATTTTCTTTCGTCTTGCTCATCATCGTCTCCTTTGCACAAACAGGTTAAAGTTTTTAATGAGAACAATTCCTATTTATTTTAAAACAGGTGCGCTGTAAAGAATTTTTACTGTTCCACCGTAATATTTTTTGCTATATAATCCACACATGCAGTTAATTTGTTCAAATTCCTTGTATTTTTCCGAATCCGTATAAATGTCGTCCTGCTCCCGCCGCAAGGGTGTTCTCAGCCCACTCAGGAGAAGATACGGTTTTCAGCGGGAAACTGCACAGGTTGAATTCGCCTTGTACCCTGCTTGTTCCGATATAGCTCGATCGGGCAAGGTCATAGCATTTTTTCAGTGTGCCGAAGACCCGCTCGATGATATAGTGCTTTTTGCTGATAAGCAGATTTCGGTTTTGCTGATGCTTTGTAAGGGGTTTTGGGGACTTGGTTGTGAATCGTGTTGTCTGCCTCACTCCCCCAGTTGTTTGTGGTGGAAATCCACAGCCGTATAGCAAATTTATCGGTTTGATTTTGTCCTTTGATAAAGGTCTTGCTGGAAGTCGCCAGAAATGTGTCGACTGCAGGTTTGTCAATCGTAGCCTTTTCGTTCTAACACTTACACTGGATAGCCCAAAAATCACCCGTAACGCTCTCTGCAACCAAATCAATGCCTGTGTCCTTGCCCACACCCCTGCTCTGCCGATACGGAAACTCGCTCCAGAGCCAAATGTGACGAAATTCCCCTTCATAGACAGGATATGTCTTCAAAAATGCTTGCATCAATCGTTCAAACCGCGCTCCCTTGTCTCGTTCTGAAAACGATATAGTGTGATATTTGTCCAGAATAGCATGGAAGTTCATCAGGGATACTCCGATTTAAGTATTGATTTATATTTGACTGGTTTTCTTCTTCCGCACCTTTTTGGCTTACGATTATCGCTATCCGGTAACTTTTTCAATCCAAAATATTCACGGTCAAAATCAAGAACAAGATATTCATCAAGAAATTTTTATAGATCAGTATATGTGTTTGTCTTTTCCATTCGTTCATCGCGCCTCATTCCCCCAAGTATCAAAGCCATCTATTTTACGCCTGTTAAACATATCAAGCCTCCGCCCAACTGTTACACTCATGACAAGTTCATAAAATTCCTTTATATTGCGGGAGTTCGAATGGCTGGAATCCGCCGGGCTTGTGCCATACAAAACAACACACATATTTAAAATTCCACGAATCAAGTATTCTAAACGCCATTGGCAGATATTTGTTTGTCGTCCATAGCCATAAATGACAGCAGCAGCGGGTATCTGCTCAGACTGTTTACAGTTGCAGCTAAGGAAACGGCACGGCCTAGATTGCGGAATAACTGCGACGCACAGCGTAGCCGTGGTACACTATGGATAATTTTGGTACTTCAATTGACCACGGCCTCAATGCAGCCAAGCTTAACACCAAGGCTATGCTGATTGTGGTTAGGTTATGTGAGTAGACTGACAACTAACCAGTGCCCCAGAGAAAGCAACCACTAGCCTAGGGCCGACTTGTCAATGTTTCCGAGCTGCCTTATATACTTCGTGGAACCGATCCAGCCAAAGGATATGAAAGATATTATCTTCTCTAATACCCCAGAGTCTTACGCAACCACTCAGCTTAATTTGATGAAGCGTTTCAATTTCCAGCTTGAGAGTGTCAAGCCTTTTTTTAGCAACTTGGTCTATCTTGTCAACACTGAGCGGGTGATTGTGTGACAGATGCATAACCTCCTGAACCGTCTTGCCTTCACACTTCACTATTTCCTTTTTGAATTCCTCTAAATCCGACAAGGTACAGCAGTATTTTCCGCTAATATCCATTTTCCCAAAATTCCAAGCTATTTTCCCCGACAGTGTGCGCTCAGGTGCCTCAGCAATATTTGCCGCCTTCCTGTTATTCGAATCAAGAAACCCCGCCTTACGGGGTTTCTTTTATCATACCTTGATATTTTTGCTTACTCATCATTAATCAGTCCAGAATAGTATTCAGCCATAGCGGCATGAGTAATTTCAACATTGCACCTCTGACCAGGCCCGTAGCCCTTCCTAGCGTTCTTCCAAGGTTCTTCGAGGTGGGTAAGCTCTACGAGCCAAAAAGTTTCTTTATCTTTGTATATTGACAGGACAGAATCAATTACCTCCATATCCGAAGAGGAAAGCTTAGAAGAGTCTCCTCCAAGAGTATTATTCATTCTGCCGATATTAAGCTGCCCTTTATGCGCAGAATATAGTTCTAGCACGACAGGGCCATTAGCCCACGCTTCAATGCGTTCCTCAAAGAGTGGTCTATCTGTCCAAACAAGGCACCATGCTTGGCAGTAATACACAAGTTTTTGTAACTTGATAATAGACTACCAGAATGGTATCAAAAATGTCAATTAATGTAAGCTGACACAGTTAAAATCACTCACAACGCCTTGCAATCCAAAGAAATCAATGGCCTTTTTATGACGAAAAAACGAAAATCCTCAATTTTGACAACGAATATATTACAGACTACCACAGCGTCTCCATTTTCGTTCCCGTTATCCACTTTTACAGCTTTATGCAAGGCGGCGTGACATGACTACATCAAGCATAGATACAGAACTCAAGCGTATCCGTATCGCACTTGAAACACTGGTTGATATTGAAAAAGCAAGGGATACGGTATCTGATTTTTCAACCTGCAAGATGCCGTCAAAAATACCGTCTTT
>BLLL01000019.1 GCA_013374015.1 Candidatus Desulfovibrio kirbyi | reverse complement strand
TGTGCTGCGCGCCGACAGTCGGGCGGCGGGTATGGCGCGGCGTGAAGAAACTGTCTTTTGAAGATCTCTCATGACAGGGGAATCTTGCCTGAAACCGGTAAGTTCGGCCTGAGTTTCAATTCACGCCCCCGCGTAAGGGGCGAACATGCCGGCAAAAAGAAAAACAGCGATGCCAAAAAATTTCAGAGAGAATTAACAATAGAATAATTTTATGATATGCTTTCTCTAAGTCAAGGAAGGAGTATGACTGAATGTCCAAAATGCGGGTTGGTCAAGACGGTCAAGAACGGTTGCCATCTCGGGAGGCAAAGACATCGTTGCAAAGGTTGTGGTTTTCAATTCACGCGCGCCACACCAAAAGGGCGTCCGGCGAGTGAAAAAACTACTGCGGTTCTGTTGTACACACTACAATGGCTTTATTTGCACGATTTCACGTCAATGGGCTAAGGGAAGTTATCACAACATTTTTTTGTTAATACTCTCAAATTTTTTAACAATAATATTACTGCTGGTTACAAAATTTCCGATGTAGAGATGCATATCGCCCAAAAAGGGCGCAACCGGCAACAGAGAGTTAAGGAGGCCCCATGCAACTACAGAAGATTGAGATTGATGCCACACCGCAGGTTGATCTGAGACAGGACAAGAAAATTTTGATACCAGCGGCGATCGTTCTGTTTTTCATTGTCGTTGTTTCCCTTCTCAACCCGGGTGCCACAGAAAAATGCCTGAACAGTTTGTATGTGCCCTTTGTCAAGTATACAGGCACATATTATCTGTGGGTGACCTTTGCCATGATATTTTTGTCGGTGTACTTCATATGCAGCCGCTACGGGGCCATACGTTTTGGAGATCCCGGGGAAAAACCGGAATTCGGCGAAGGGGCCTGGATTGCCATGATGTTCTGTTCCGGTGTTGCAGGGGCGGTGATGTTCTGGTCAATTGTGGAACCTCTTTTCAATCTGGCATTCCCGCCGCAGTATGCAAAAGCCCTCTCCAGAGAGGCCTATGACTGGTCGCTGGCCTATGTGCTGCTGCACTGGGGGCCTGTCACTTGGCCGTGGTATGCCGTGACTGCCTTACCGATCTGTTTCATGTTCTATCGTCTGAAAAAACCTGTGCTACGTATCAGCGCGGTGGCTGGGCCGGTTATCGGCGAAAAGGCCGTCAATGGCTGGGCAGGCTCCGCACTGGAAGTTTTTTTCATTATAGGTCTTGTTTTCAGCAACACGGCCGTAATGGGCGTTTCCTTGCCTATCGTTGCCCAGGCTTTAAGCGCGCTCGTCGGTCATCCTCCGACCTTTGGCCTGCAAGCGGGCATCCTGGTCGCAAGCACGGCAATTTTTACCACCAGTGTGACGCTTGGGCTGAAACGGGGCATCAAGGTGCTGAGCTGGATCAATGTGTTCATAGCGCTCGGCATGGTGACCTTTACCTTTGTGGTCGGGCCGACAACACAGATTTTTAACAGTTTTACGAACGCCTTCGGCAAAATGGTCGGGAATTTTTTTGATATGCTTTTCTGGACATCTCCCTGGCAGACGGACAGCTTCCCCCAGGACTGGACCATATTCTATGCCTTGTGGATGGCCAGTTATGGCCCGTTCATGGGTTTGTTCATTGCCCGTATTTCGCGCGGAAGAACAGTGCGCCAGGTGCTTCTCATGAGCATCTTGGGGGGCATGTCAGGCTCTTTTCTGATTCATGGCGTGTTTGGAAGCTACACGCTGAATGTCCAGATGTCCGGTCTTGTTGACGCGGTTGGCCTGCTCAAGGACTCCGGCGGCCCGGCAGCCCTGATAGCGGTTTTGCAGACACTCCCTCTGAGCGGAATAGTCCTGATCGGGTACTGTCTGTTTTCAACCATTTTTCTGGCTACCAGCGTTGATTCAAGCGCGTATATTCTGGCCTGTTCGGCTACCAAGAAATTGGCGCCCGGCACGGAACCCTCCCTGTTCAGTCGTTTTTTTTGGGCTATTCTTCAGGGAGGGCTGGCTTTGGCGGTGATCAGCCTTGGAGGGCTGGCGCCGGCCAAGATATTCGCTAACTTTTCAGGAGCGCTCATGCTGGTTCCGATTGCGTTTGCCGTGATAGCCCTGTTCAAGTTCATCAAGGATATTGATATGGACCATGAAGCGCGTTTGGAGAAAAATTTTAAGGATTGAAGCAGACGTTTTTTACCCGAAACATACTCTCAGGAGGCAATACATCTATGAGTTCACCAAGAGCGCGTAGGGTAGCCCTGATCGGTTACGACTGCGCCATCCCCAAACGTCTTGAAGCGCTGGTGGCGGAAGGCGTATTGCCGAATTTCAAAAAATTTATAGAATCCGGCAGCTACATGACAGAAGGCTACAACCTTCCCACCGTGACTCCGCCTTCATGGGCGACCGTCTGCACAGGGGCATATCCCCGTACCCACGGCGTGGAGGACTATTATTACTATGTTGAAGGCCGGAGTCTTGAACACAAGAAGACAGTGCAGGCTTTCGGCTCAGGCATTCTCACTGCCCAGACAATATGGGATCGCTGGGACAGGGAAGGGAAAAAATGCATTGTGGTTAACTATCCCATGGCTTGGCCGAACAACATGAAGCACGGCGTCATGGTAATGGGCGAAGGCATCAGTCCCGCGGAAACGCGCTGGATGGAAGAAAGCAATGCCCACCGCGAATTTTTGGCATCGGAGAGCATCATCTCAACGGACTATTTTCCCTTCGGAGTGCAGGCGTCCTTTGACAAGGCAAGGGGTTGGCAAAATCTGCCGGAGGCTGATGAAGTCCTCGCTTTTTCTGTGGAAATGCCGTTCAAGGAGAGCATGATTCCCTTGCAAAGCCAAGTGTGGCACGGGCTGGCCTGGGAGAGTGGCGACGATGGTTTTGACACCTTCGCGCTCTGCCGTGAAAAAGACTATACGACGGCTTTTTTCACCATCCGCAAGGGACAATGGAGCGACCCCGTTGTCCATTCCTTCGCAGCCGGAGAGGACGATCATGCGGAAAAGGGGACGTTTCGTTGCAAGCTCATGGATCTCAGCGACGATGCGGAAGAATTCAAGCTCTATATTACCGGAATTTCCGGCCACGGAGGTTTCATTGACCCGCCGGAAGCCGCCGCCGGCATTGATTTTTCCAAAGACGTCACCGCCAATGACATCGGACTTGTCGGATCCCTGTACGGCGTGCTGGACGAGGAAACTGTCGTTGAGCTGGCTCAATTCCACTCCAACTGGCTCATCAATGTGGCCACAAGCCTGCTTAAGGCCAACGAGGATTGGGATTTGTTCTACATGCACTCCCACCCCATTGACTGGTTCTACCACGGTTGGCTCAGCGCGATGAGCAGCGACAACCCCGAAGTGAGCAAAAAAGCTTTTGCCATGGAACGCGAAATTTACCGGATTGAAGACAACCTGCTCGGCAGGCTGATGGAGATTTTTGGCAACGACACCTTGGTCTGTATCTGTTCCGACCACGGCGCAACCCCGATGGGGCCGATCCTCAATACCGCCGAAGTGCTCAAGGCCGCCGGCCTGTGCAGTTATGAGCAAAAAAACAGTAAAAACTATTGGGATGTCTATGAAACTTCGGAAGGCTTCAACTACGCCCTTGACGTGAGCAAATCTCTTGCCGTGCCCCAGCGTTACATGTTCGTTTATGTGAATTTGAAGGACAAGTATCCCGGCGGCATTGTGGCGACAGAGGATTACGAGAGCGTACGCGACCGGATAATTGACGCTTTGCTTGATTACAGGCACCCGGAGACAGGGGCGCGTCCAGTTCTGCTCGCCGTGCGCAAAGAAGACGCCACTGTCTTCGGCATGGGCGGCGCGCAGGCCGGCGATGTGGTCTATGCGCTGAAGCCGGAATATATGGGCGAGCACGGTTACGGTTTCCCCACCGGGGAATCGGGATGCGGCAGTCTCAAGAATGTTCTGATCTTTCGCGGCCCGAACATAAAGAAAAATTACAAATACACACGCCCGCGCTGGTTGGCGGATATTGTGCCCACATTGTGCTACGCCACCGGCAACCCGGTTCCAGAGGACGCGGAAGGGGCAATTATCTATCAAATTCTGGAATGTCCCGATCTTGTAAAGTAATGCCGGTTTCAAAGTAAAAATGTGTTCATTGATGCTTTGGAAATAGAATAACAGGAGTACATTATGGCAGAGAAAAAAGCGATTGTCATTCTTGCCGGCAAGGCGAATCTTGCCGGCAGCGGCGCCGGTTTGGACAAACTGTTGAAAAAGGCCGCCGTGTTCACTATGTATACCGCGGGAGAGCTTGTAGACGGCGCTGTTGAAGCAGGCGCTGTTATCCGCCTGCAACCGGATGGCGTGATGTCCGCTGTGAAAAAAGGCTTTTCCCTGGCTCTTGTGGATCTCGGTGACGCCGGCACGGCCGCGCTTGATAGCGCCCTGAATGCCATCATTGAGGCTTCCGACCGCAGGACGGTTATCGCTGTCGCCGTTGGCAACGCCCTCGCATTCTACGGTACCGGCATCAACGCCAAAGCCGGAAAACTGGAGCGCGCGGCAGCAGCCAAAGATATTTTTCCGACGCTCGCCTATATCGCGGATTTTCCCCTGACCGGCGAGTGCACGGGCGCAATCTTGTATCAGGCTCTCAAAAGTCCCAACCTAAAGATGGAGGAACTCGGCAAGCTCAAGGAGGCGATTGCCCGCATGGAGGGCGCGCTTGCCCGCGACAGCCGCGAACCCTGGGACAAGCATGACTGCGCCTGACGCGGCGGGAAAAACGCTCTCCTTCATGTGGAAAGGGCTGTTGTTGGCACTTCTTTCCGGCGTTATCTTCAGTCTGGACGGTATCGTTATCGGGCAATCCACGCACTATCCTCCTTTTGACAGGAAAGATATCCTGCTGCTTGTGGCCCTTGCCTCGGCCGGGATTCACGACATTTGCGCGGCCTGTCTGATCACCCTGTACAACTGGCGTTGCGGCAGGCTGCGTGAATTAGGACGAAGCCTTGCCAGCCGTCCGGGCAAATCCGTGCTCATCGGCTCCATCCTTGGAGCCATGCTGGGCATGGGGGGCTATATGACCGGGCTGCAGCTTGCCGGCCCGGCGTACACCCTGCCCATTACCACCCTGTATCCGGCTGTGGCCGCGATATGCGCCCTGTTTGTGCTGAAGGAAAATATTCCGCCTAGAGGCTGGATTGGATTGATCCTGTGCGTTTCCGGCGCGGTATTGGTGGGCTATGTTCCTCCTGCTGGGCTGACAGGCGCCTATTTTTATTGGGGAATCGCCTTTGCCGGCATCGCCGCCCTCGGCTGGGGCACCGAGGGGGTTTGCATTACCTCGGCTATGGATTTTGTGGAACCGGAAATAGCGTTGAATATGTATTACCTTACTTCGGTACTGTTCTATCTGGGGTTGGCCGTGCCCTGTGCCTCTATGTTTCTGGAAATTGAGCTTACGGATGTGTCGGGGCTGTTTCTGCGCAGCGGCGGGACAAAAATTTTGGCTCTTGCCGGAGCCGTCTGCCTCTGTTCCTATCTCTGTTGGTACAAATCCATGAACATGATAGGAGTCAGCCGGGCCATGTCCCTCAATATCGGGTATGCGCTCTGGGGTATCCTGTTTTCGGCTCTCTTTGCCGAGGTGGAGCTGACTGGAACCCTGATAGTGGGGTCCGTGATAATTTTCGCGGGCATGTGTCTTGTTATCGGCAATCCCCGAAAAATACTGTCATTGCGCAGGGTGGAATGACTATGCCTGTCAAGCCTCCTTTCAGACTCGCTGTGGCGGCGCTTTTTCTTGATGGAGACAGGCTTTCTCCAGAAGAAGTGCTCGCCTCCCTTGCTGGGGAATACGCGCGCGCCGGTTTTTTCGGGCCAAAGGTTGTTGCCCTGTGTCTGCAATGCCTGTCGGTCAACGGCATACTGCGTGAGGAAACCGGCAGGTATCTGCTGACAGGATATGGACGGGAAAGAGTGCGGAAAAATCTGGGCGGATAGACCGCTCCCTGAAAACACGCAATTGTGACACTTTTGATTTGGAATTGGAATTACGTGGTTGAGGACAGGTACGCCTCGGTGGAGGGACAGAACAACTTTTTATGGGAGGCTCTGATGAAACGGATACTGACGCTCCTGTTGACGGTCGGATTACTGCTCGGCGCCGGTGCGAATGTCGGCGCGATTGACTTCAAGATCAAGGGGCAGTGGCTTATGGGTTTTGTGGCGGGCGAGGATAATCTGGTCGCCAAAAACGGTAAAAACATCGCCGACAGCGAGGATACATTCGGCGCGTCACAACGTCTGCAACTCCAGATGGATGCTGTGGCCTCGGAAAACCTTTCCGGCACGGTGTTCATTGAGATCGGCAAGACGCAATGGGGCAAGGCGGTCGCCGGCGCTCTGGGGGCTGACGGCACAAATGCCATCAAGCTCAAGGACGCCTATATTGACTGGAGGCTGCCGGATACGGACCTCCAGTTCCGCATGGGCATCCAGTACTTGGCCCTGCCCAACAAAGCCGGCGGTTCAGGCGTTTTTGACGCGGATGTGGCAGGCATTACCACATCCTACAAGTTCAACGACAATGTCGAGTTGACAGCTATCTGGATGCGCCCTTTCAACGACAACTACGCTAATGCGAAGGCCAATCGCAGCAACTACCTGGACAACATGGACCTCTTTGCCCTGACGCTTCCTTTGAAATTTGAGGGCATTGAAACCACCCCTTGGGTCATGTACGGCATGAGGGGCAAGAACACCGGCAAATTCGCGGCCTACCAGACGGATAGCCTGGGTGACGGCCTGCCCTCCTACACATTCGGCCCGTATCCGGGAACCATTCCAAAACGGGAGATCAGCGATGGCACCAGTGTTCAGGACATCGACAGAACAGGCAAGGCCTACGGCGGAATGTTCTGGGCCGGCCTGCCCTTGGCGGTCACTGCCCTGGAGCCGTTCAACATTGAGCTGGACATCAACTACGGTCATGTGGAAAGCATGGGGCGCTATAACGCAAAAAAATGGAAAGGTGCCAAGGATTATGATAAAAAGCGTTCCAACACCCAACGCGAGGGCTGGCTGGCCAAGGCCCTCATTGAGTATAAAGTGGAATGGGGCACACCCGGCATCTTCGGCTGGTACGGTTCCGGCGATGATGACAATCCCAAAAACGGTTCCGAG
>BLLL01000018.1 GCA_013374015.1 Candidatus Desulfovibrio kirbyi | reverse complement strand
TGTGTGTGTGTGTGTGTGTGTGTGTGTGTGCAAGAGCCATGCCGAACCTGCCCGATTCAGGTATTATTGCCCCTGTTTTAGGTGAACATCCGGAAATTTCTTTAGAACGTATCATGACATACCTTCCTGATGGTTAAGTAAAAAGCCTTCCTTTCATCACTTTGAAAGAATTAAAAATTTTTTTTCTTACATAATACTATCGGCAAAACTTGTCAAGAATTTTGGGCAATATTTCAGAAGTTGTAACCACGGCCTGAATTATTTATCTGACCATCAAAACCGTGTTCATATGCAATCCGTTACAGCCATACGGCTTGTCATACTGGCCGGACGACGTCGAACCCGTCCTTCAACTCAAGCGAAGCGACAAAACCGCCCTGCGCGCGCGGTCAAGGCACAGAAACACCACCGGCGTTGTGTACAGTGTGAGCGTCTGACTTACAAGCAAGCCGCCCACAATGGCTATGCCCAGGGGTTGTCGCAGTTCCGCGCCATCGCCGTGGCCGATGGCCAGCGGCAACGCGCCCAGCATGGCCGCGAGAGTTGTCATCAAAATGGGACGAAGACGCAGCATGCATGCCTCATAAATGGCCTGTTCCGGCGACAGATTTCGCGTACGAGAGGCCTCCAGCGCAAAATCAATCATCATGATGGCGTTCTTTTTTACAATACCGCACAGCAAAAGCACGCCGATCAGGGCAATCACGCTGAATTCCATGTTGAACAGCAAAAGCGCGAGCAGCGCTCCGCCGCCTGCGGAAGGCAGTGTGGAAAGTATGGTCAGGGGGTGCACCAGACTTTCGTACAAAATCCCAAGCACAATGTAGAGCGCGCCGATCGCCGCAAGAATCAAAATTACCTGATTTTTTGCCGTATCGCTGAATAGTTTGGCAGTACCCTGAAAAGCCCCAGTCAGCGTTGCCGGCATATTCAGGGAATCACGCGTCCTTGCAATGACGGCCTCCGCTTCAGAAAGGGCAACGCCGCGCGCCAGATTAAACGAAACAGTCACGGCAGCGAACTGCCCCTGGTGCGCCACGGAAAGCGGCGTGAACATCAGACTTGCCTCGGCTACGGAAAGCAGGGGAATCAGTCCGTCTGTCGAGCCGGTCGTGTTCGGCAGATACACTTTTTTGAGAGATTCGGCATCGGCAAGCCACTGCGGCCCGTATTCCAACACCACGCGGTACTGATTTTTGTCTTCATAAATGGTGGAGACCTGACGCTGGCCAAAGGCATTGTTCAGGGCGGCGTCCACGTCCTTCATAGTCAGTCCGAGGCGCGCGAGCGTATCCCGCTTGACAGTGATCATGGTCTGCAAACCGCGTTCTTCAATATCACTGTCCACATCGCGCAGTTGCGGAGCCTGACTTAACGCGTCCCGAAATCTGCGCCCCCACTGCCGCAGATCATCCAGATTGTCAGACTGTAACGTGTACTGAAACTGCGATCGGGAACTGCGCCCGCCCATCATAATATCCTGGGCGGGCTGCAAAAAAATCTGCATCCCCGGTTCGGCGGAGAGTTTGCCCCGCAAACGCGCGATAACGCCCTGCGCGTCCAGTTTTCGTTCGCGCAATGGTTTGAGGGCAATAAACACGCCCCCTCCGGCGCGCGCGCCGGATATGTGCGCGGACACCTGCGCGACAGCCGGATCAGCCGTGATTACCTCCACAAGTTTTTGGAGCTTGCCTTCCAAAGCCTGAAAAGACGCGCTCTGATCCGCCCGTATCCCTCCCATGATCACGCCCGTATCCTGCTGCGGAAAAAATCCCTTTGGCACGACCACATACAGGTATACGTTGCCGGCAATAACAAGAGCCAGCGACAGCAGCGTCAATGCAGAATGGCGCAGCACAACGGCAAGGCTTCTTGCATAGCCGTCGCGCACACGCTCAAAAGTGCGTTCACGCCAATCTCCCACACGGCGCCACCAACGGCTGACGCCCGCAAGCCATCCGCGCCAGCAGCCTGTAGTTTCCGGTTGAATTGCGCGCGATTCCCGCGAATGGGGGCGGAGCAGTCTTGCGCACATCATCGGCGTTGTTGTCAGCGATATGAGCATGGAAAACAGCACGGCGGCTGTCAGCACGATGGAAAATTCATGAAACAGACGCCCGACAATGCCGCCCATGAACAAAATGGGCGTGAACACCGCCACAAGCGAAAACGAAATGGAAATCACCGTGAATCCCACCTCTCGCGCGCCGCGCAATGAAGCGCGTAGGGCGCTCTCGCCCAGTTCCATCCGGCGGACGATATTTTCAAGCACCACAATGGCGTCGTCCACCACAAAGCCCGTGGACACAGTGAGCGCCATAAGCGAGAGATTGTCCAGCGTGTACCCGCACAGATACATGACCCCGAACGTGGCGATAAGCGAAACGGGCGCGGCGACAGCGGGAATGGCGGCCGCACGGGCGTCCCGCAAAAACAGAAAAACCACAAGCACCACAAGCACCATGGCCAGCAAAAGGCTTTTCTCCACTTCGCGCAGCGAGGCGCGGATGGTGACAGAGCGGTCTACCCTCACCTGCAGATCGGCGCTTTGCGGTAGCCATTCCCTGAGCTGGGGCATCATGTCCCGCACACGGTTAACTGTTTCAATAATATTAGCGCCGGGCGAACGAAAAATAATGAGCAGAATGCACGGCTTGCCGTTGACCACAGCCATATTGCGCACATCTTGGGAAGAGTCCGTCACGCGCGCCACATCCTCCAGGCGCACAACAGCGCCGTTGCGTTGCGCCACAACAAGCGGTCTGTACTGGGCAGCGGTTTGCAACTGGTCATCCGCGCTTACAATCCAGCAGGTTTCGCTGTTTTCAAGTACTCCCTTGGGCAGAAAGGCATTTTCCCGGGAAAGCGCCCCGCGCACGTCCTCCATGGTCAAATTGGCGCGGTTCAGCGCGTCCGGAACAACATCCACACGCACGGCAGGCAGGGCGCCGCCGCCGGCCACCACCTCGCCCACTCCGGGAAGCTGGGAAATTTTTTGCGCAAGCACAGTAAATGCCGCATCGTACATCTGGGCGCGGGTCAATATATTGGAGGTGACAGACAAAATCATGATGGGCGCGCCTGACGGGTTGACCTTGTGGTAAGAGGGATTTGACGGCATGGACGGCAGGGCGGCGCGCGCCGCGTTGACAGCGCCCTGTACGTCGCGGGCTGCCCCGTCAATACTGCGGTCAAGATCAAACTGCAGGGTCACGTCTGCGCTGCCGAGGCTGCTGGTGGAGGTCATTTCCGTAATGCCCGCGATACGCCCGAGCGTGCGTTCCAGCGGCGTGGCAACTGTTGCGGCCATTGTTTCCGGCCCGGCGCCCGGCATCCGCGCGCGTACGACAACAACAGGAAAATCCACCTGCGGCAGCGGGGCAACAGGCAAAAGTCCAAAAGCCGCCAGACCGGCAAGCGCCAGCGCGCATGTCAGCAATGTTGTGGCGACCGGACGGCGGATAAAGGGCGCGGAAAGATTTACAGGAAGAAATTCCGGCCCGAAACGGTGACGGACTGTTTCACCCGTTTCACGCAACCGCCCCGGTGTCACGCGTTCTCCGTGATTTTGCTGTTGCCGGATTTTTTGTGCCCCAGCCTGTCGAACCACAAGTAGATCACCGGCGTTGTGTAGAGCGTGAGCATCTGGCTCACAATAAGCCCACCCACCATTGTCACACCCAGCGGGCGGCGCAGCTCGGCGCCCATGCCCCAGCCGAGCATAAGCGGCAACGCCCCCAGCAGCGCGGCCATTGTGGTCATCAGAATGGGACGCAAACGCAGCAGACAGGCCTGGCGTATGGCTTCGGTCGCCGGCTTTTTTTCCAGTCTTTCGGCTTCCAGCGCGAAATCAATCATCATGATGGCATTTTTTTTGACAATGCCGATGAGCAGGATAATGCCGATGACGCCCACAATGCCAAGGTCCATGCCGCACAAAATAAGCGCCAGCAGCGCGCCGACGCCCGCAGAAGGCAGAGTGGAAAGAATGGTCAGCGGATGTATATAGCTTTCATACAATACGCCCAGCACAATATATACCGTAACAACAGCAGCCAGAATCAGCCACAGCCGGTTGTCCGCAGAAGCGCGAAACGCCTGTGCGGCGCCCTGAAAACTGGTGCGCAGCGATTCTGGCAAACAGAGTTGCCGCTCTGTTTCTTCCACAGCCGCGACAGCCGCGCCAAGCGATGAACCTTCAGCCACAGTAAAGGAAATAGTGGACACGGGGAACTGCCCCTGGCGGGTTATGGCAAGCAGGCCGAAACGCTCCTGCGGGCTGACGAGTGCTACCAGGGGCACGGGTGCGCCGCTCATTCCGGCCACATAAATATTTTCCAGATCCGTCGGCCCACGCCTGTACTGGGGCGCGACTTCCAGCACCACTTTGTACTGATTTGTCTGGGTAAAAATAGTGGAGATCAGGCGCTGCCCCAGAGCATCGTAGAGCGCGTTGTCGATATCGGCCATGCTGACTCCAAGACGCGCGGCCGTATCACGGTTTATGCGCAAATACGCAACGCGCCCTTTCTTTTGCAGATTGTCTGTTACAAGGGCAAACTCCGACCGCAGGCGTAGCGCTTCCACCACGCGGGGAACCCATGACTGCAACTGCCCGCTGTTCAGCGCCTCCACCGTAAACTGGTACTGGGCGCGCGATACCCTGTCCTCAATGGTCAAATCCTGCACAGGCTGCATATAGAGCCGCAGACCGGGCAGGGAAGCGGCCTTTTCCATAAGGCGTTCAGCTATGCGCGGGGCGCGGGCGTCACGTAACGGAAGGGGCTTGAGCGCAACGCTCAGGCGGGATGTCCCCATGCTCTGGTTGATTCCGTCCACACCCACAAAAAACGCAACGCTTTCCACAGCCGGATCCCGCATGATCACCTCGGCCAGTTCTTCCTGCCGTTTTGTCATTGCCTCAAAGGATGCGTCCTGCGCGGCTTCGGCAATGCCTTGAAGCGAACCTGTGTCCTGTACCGGAAAAAAGCCCTTGGGCGTTACCGCATACAAAATAGCCGTCAGTGCAAAGACAGCGACAGCCACCGCCAGAACAAAACCCTGACGCAACAGCACCCAGTCCAGACTGCGCTCGTACCAGCGCAGCAAACGACCAAAAAAACGGCCTGTATCCTTTTCGCGCTGTTCTGTCTTCAGCAAAACGGCGCACAGCATAGGCGTGAGCGTGAGAGAAATCACGGCAGAAATAAGTATGGTAGCGGCAAGCGTTACGGCAAATTCACGGAAAAGGCGGCCGGCGACATCCCCCATGAACAGCAGGGGAATGAGCACGGCCACAAGGGATATGGTAAGCGATATGATGGTAAAGCCGATCTGGCCTGCGCCGCGCAGGGCGGCCTGCAAGGGGGGAAGGCCTGCTTCCAGATAGCGGGAAATATTTTCAATCACAACAATGGCGTCGTCCACCACAAAGCCTGTGGCGATCACAAGCGCCATAAGTGTCAGGTTGTTCAGGGAAAACCCGGCCAGATAGACAACGCCGAATGAACCCACAAGGGAAAACGGCACGGCCAGCGCCGGGATTACGGTGGCGCGGGCATTGCGCAAAAAAAGCCATATCACCCAGATAACCAGCGCAACAGACAGCATAAGTTCTTTTTGCACATCATTCACTGTGGCGCGAATGGTGACGGTGCGGTCTGTCGCCACACGCACGCGCACATCCCCGGGCAGCGTCTGCTGAAGCTGCGATAGCAAGCGCGCCACACTGTCGGCCACGGTAATCACATTGGCGCCGGGCTGCCGCTGTACCGAAAGCACAATGGCCGGGCGTAGCGTTTGTTGCTGAGCGGTTTTTTCGTTTTTTTCCGTTGTGCTGGAAAAGATACCGCCGTTGTTTGTCTCCCGTGAGGTCACATAGGCCGCCAGACGGGCATTTTCCGCGCCTTCCACCACGTCGGCCACATCCGCAAGACGCAGGGGGGCGCCGTTTTTATAGCCTATGACAACGGAGGCGTAAGCCTGCGCGGACGTGAGCTGATCGTTGGCGTCGATGGAGCTTGCGCGCTCCGGCCCGTCAAAACTGCCCTTGGCCTCATTCACGTTGGCGGAACCTATCACAGCGCGCACGTCGGCGAGGGTAAGGCCGGTTGCGGCCAGCGCTCTGGGATTGATCTGAACGCGTACGGCGGGGCGCTGCCCGCCGGACAGCGTGACAAGCCCTACGCCCGGCAACTGGGAAATTTTTTGCGCAAGACGCGTGTCCACAAGATCTTCCAGACGGGTCAAGGGCAGGGAATCACTGGTGACCGCCAGGGTGACGACAGGCGGGTCCGCCGGATTGACCTTGTTGTACACGGGAGGATTGGGCAGATTCTGCGGCAGCAGGTTTGCCGCGGCATTGATGGCGGCCTGCACCTCCTGCTCCGCCACGTCCAGGAGTACGGACAGGTCAAATTGCAGAGTTATCGTGGAGACGCCGAGAGAGGACAGCGAGTGCATCTGCACAAGGCCCGGCATGATGCCGAACTGCCGTTCCAGCGGTGCTGTCACGACAGAGGCCGTCACCTCGGGCGAAGCGCCGGGATACAAAGTCTGCACCTGTATGGTGGGGTAGTCGATCTGCGGCAGGGCGGACACCGGCAGCAAGCGTGCCGCCAGCAGGCCGGAAAGCAGCAAAGCCGCCATCAATAACGAAGTGGCGACAGGACGCAAAATAAAGATTCGGGAGAGGTTCATGCCTCATTGCGCTTTGACGGACATCGGTTGTGGTGGTCAGTAGTGCCGGGATTCAGCGTACAACTCTGGAATATATTTTTGATGTATGCGAAACTTTGTACCGTGATTGTGTCCGGTTCTTGCGTCAAAATCTATAAAGAGATTCCCAGATTCTATGTTATTCAGTATATTCTCTTTTGATAGATTTCTCAACATTATTATTGTAGAAAATTTAAAATATTCTATTTTATCTTCGATTTTACTTTCTGCTTTTATAAAGAAACAATTAAATAATTTTGTTCCTGCTTTATGATATAAGTTATGAAATCCCCAATAGGGCCTATCACTTAATATTTTTCCACCGTTCATTATTACTGATTTACGCCACGCATCATGGCGTTGATCGACTTTATCAATATCAAAAGCAATGCTTACACGTTCATTCTGTCGTTCAACATTGACGTAAAACCCTCTGTCTGAAATAGTCGTTGCCTTAATTGTTTGCCGAAAACTTCTCTCATTTTTCTGATATGTTGTACCTGCTTTTTCATGCTTCCAGCCATAAATTGGTAGCAATATTTTTGGAATAAATTTTAACGCACGCGGAGACGGTTCCATGTGAAATAACGTCACCAGACTGTTTGTCTTCTCTCTTTGTGCTTTTAATTCCCATTCCGCCGCATTCGGAATCGGCAAATTATTCTCCTCAATGCCAAATAAATCTTCCAGCGTATTTCCTACAGCGCCATCATTTCCCGGGCGTCTGCTTTTAATCCAGCCTTTTGCGCGGATATCTTTCAGCGCATCTATAAGACTTTCTTTTGTATAAATTTTCATAATTATATAAGCGCTGCCTTTTTTGTTGTTTTTGATGTAATTCTCAATAAATTCGGCGTAGTTATTTTCTCAAACAACCTTCTTTCCGCATATTTGACATATTCTTGAGACAGTTCTATGCCTACAAAGTTACGATTTAGGGTATATGCGGCAATCGCTGTTGTCCCAGACCCCATAAACGGGTCCAGGACAAGCGATGCGTTTGTGCTAGATATGATGCGCTCAATCAGGGCTACAGGAAATGGGGCGGGGTGATCGTTTTTCATTTCCTGAGGAATATCCCATAGATCGCCGTACGAATTGCCACCTTTTGCAAGTCGAAATTTTTGCTTGCATATCAGATAAATCACTTCATAAGTTGGCAAAAAATACCCCTGATTAAAATTGATCCCTCCGCTCCGCTTCCAAATAATTATCTGCCTGAGGGGAAATCCTGTCACAATATCCTGCCTGTCCTGTAGCAATCCCCCCTGCACGCGCCATTTGTGATTGTAAAATATCGCGCCGTCCTCTTTGATAAGCCGCAGCATTTCCGTAAGGCAGTCGCGTTGCCATTTTGCGTATTCTTTATGCGGCATACAATCCCCATGGTCTGCATAGCCCTGAATTAAGCGCGCGTTTGCCCATTTGCCGCCGCGACCGTTCTTCATTCCGTTGCCTGTGGAATTCTTCAGGTTGTACGGGGGTGATGTAACAACAAGATCAAAGGTTTCGTCCGGCAGTCTGCGCATTGTCTCAAGCGCATCGCCGCATAAAAATTTATTGATGCAGCTGTCAAGCGCTATTTCTGTATCTTCTTGTAAAAATTGCATACTTTTATCAGATGGTTGAACGCTTCAGCAAAAATTTATGGTCTTCCATAGAGTAAGGTAACACACACATGCAGGGTATTCAAGTTGGCGTCTCTTCCGAAAGTGTCACCTTAGCAACGATTATTTTTAATAATTTATTGTTTTATCTAGGTTCTGTCGAAATTCATCATGGAATAAGGTATAAAGCATAGCAGGAGGTCTGCTATGCAACGTAGACATGCTTTGAGAGACGACCAATGGGAGAGAATAAAAGACGCATTACCCTGTAAAATCGAAGATCCGGGTAGAACCTGTTCCGATAATCGCTTATTTGTAGAAGCTGTTATGTGGATTGCCAAGACAGGTGCGCCCTGGCGAGATTTACCCTCAACGTATGGCAAATGGTCGAAACAAAAATTCATATACTTGCCGATGCTCTTGGTAACCCGATGAAATTTATCCTGACTGGGGGAGAAAAATCAGATTTTCTCCAGGCGTTACCAGTCATTGCAGGGGAAAAGGCAGATGCGGTATTGGCGGATAGCTGAAGCAATTATTCCGCCAAAGTCGAAACGTAAAACATCGCGAAAGTACGATTTATTTTTGTATAAAGAAGGTAATATTATTGAGCGCATGTTCAACAAAATGAAACAATTCCGTGGCATTGCGACGCGCTATGTCAAAACATCTGTTGCTTTTTCGGGATTTATACAACTTGCAGCCATTTTACTGTGGCTCAAGTGAATGTCGA
>BLLL01000017.1 GCA_013374015.1 Candidatus Desulfovibrio kirbyi | reverse complement strand
CCAGACAGGGAAGGTGAAGCTATCGCATGGCATTTGCAGGAAGCCCTGAAACTCAAAAACGCGCAGCGCGTCACCTATACGGAAATTACGGATCAGGCTGTCCGCGCTGCCCTGAATACGCCGCGCTCTATGGATATGGCGCTGGTCAAGGCGCAAGAAGGGCGGCGGGTATTGGATCGCTTGGTCGGCTATCTGGTGTCCGGGCCACTTTCCCAGGTGGCCGGTGAAAAGCTCTCCGCCGGGCGGGTGCAGTCTCCGGCTGCGCGTCTGGTGGTGGAGCGAGAACGGGCAATCCGTGATTTTTGTTCCACAACCCATTATGGCGCGGAACTGACCTTCGGCAAGATGGATCATATTACTGACGGCTGGAAAGCTGTCTGGAATCCAAAGCCCTGGCTGGCGGACGGGGAAGACTATCTGAAAGATAAAACCCTGGCCACGAAAGCTGCGGCGCTGCGCTCCCTGGAAGTGCTGGATTGTGCCGAATCCGAAAGCCGCACGGCCCCGCCGCCGCCTTTCACCACTTCCAGCCTCCAGCAAGCCGCCAGCAATGCCCTGAAATTCACGCCCAAAAGGACAATGGAACTGGCCCAACGCCTGTACGAATTGGGCGCGATCACCTATATGCGGACAGACAGCCCTAATCTATCCCAAGAGGCTGTAACGGCTTTTCGCGCTTATTGCGAGGGGCAGGGCTGGCCTGTTGTGGAAACGCCCCGCGTCTGGAAGTCAAAAGCAGGAGCGCAAGAGGCGCATGAAGCGATCCGGCCCACACACTGCGAAATTGAAGAGGCCGGAGAAACAGAAGAGGAAAAGGCGCTGTACCGGCTGATCCGGCTACGCTCCCTGGCCTGCCAGTTGGAGGATGCCGTTTATGCCGTGCGGCTGCTGCGGCTCGGTGCGGAACTGGACGGCAGACAGGCCGTTTTTGAGGCCAAAGGCCGAGCGCTGCTGTCTTCCGGCTGGAAAACTCTGCTGCAGGAAGATCAAACGGAAGAAACGGAAACAGCGCCGGATAATCCGGTGCCTGCCATAAAGGCGGGTAGCGCGGTGACGGCGCTGGACGGCGCGGTTTTGACCCACAAGACAAAACCGCTGCCACGCTTTACCGAGGCCGGACTTGTCCGCGAACTGGAAAAGCAGGGCATTGGCCGTCCGTCAACCTATGCGGCTATTCTGGATACCATTACCAAACGCGGCTATGTCAAAACGGACAAGCGTTTTCTCGTGCCTACGCCCTTGGGGGAAAAGCTGGCGGACATTGTGAGCAAAAACTTTTCCTTTGCGGATTTCGGCTTTACCCGCGATATGGAGCAGGAACTTGACGCCATAGCCGAAGGCAAGGCCGACTATAAAACCATTGTCAGCAAGGCGCATGATAAACTGCAAGATGAGCTTTCCGCTTTTCACAAGGCCACTGGCAAGGTCTGCCCGGCCTGCGGTAAGCCCATGTTTAGGCACAAGGGCAAGGGAAAAAACGGCAAGGCGTATGATTTTTGGGGCTGCTCCGGCTGGCCGGAGTGCCGGGAAACGCTCCACGAATAAACGCATATAAACAAAGCGGCCTCAATTTCGAGGCCGCTTTGTTATGCGCTCCCTATTCGTCCATTTTCTCCACAACCGCGCCCCTGTCTATGGCCTTTTCCCCAAACTCGCAGATATGGTAACAGGTTCCGCCAATTTGGAAATGGGTGTCGTCAAGGTAATGAACTTGGTACGGCTTTCCATTCACGCGAATTTGCCCGCCGTCCTGCACCGTAAACTTGAGATTGTACCGTCCGTCAATAATCCTGATGGTTTTTGTGTTCATGGCTTACCCCCATTCCGCCGCGTCATATTCTTTGGAGTTCTGATTGACGCCTGGAGCCAGAAAATCCCTTATGGCGTCCAAAGCCTTGAACAGCGGTTTTTCGTCCGCATCACCCTCGCTGCACTGGTACAAAAAGCATTGCAGGCTTTTGAAAAACTGCACCGGGCTGAACGTATTCAGCGGCTTCCAGTTTCGCCTGTCCAGGTCTATATTGTTTTCAAACATCATTTGTATGCCGTATCTCTGCCGGTAGGCGTCAATATTCAAGGCCAGCATGGCGTCCGCAAGGCTCTCTGTACTACGCTGTTTCTCTTCCAGCCTGTCAGGATACAGGTTCACGATTTCAGCGGCCAGCTCGTTAATACGTTTTTCTTCCATAATCCAGCAACTCATGGCTTTTCTCCTATGGCTTTTGCCCCTATCCCCCGAAGGAACATTTCCCCGGCAGGCGGGGGGCGTTTGCCTTTCGCACGTCCCCCCACTGTACCGGGAAAGCGTGGCGGATCGCGCCGACTGGAGAAGGGAAAGGGCGTGACAAACGCAAGGAGAGAAGCCGGATAGCGCGGAAGCGGGGAGAGAAGCAATCGGTAGCTGCGTAACGAGTGTAGTTGCACAAGCAGGGAGGCGAACGATGAGTATTGGCGCGACCTTGCGCGTAAACGCGCACCGCCGTAAGGCGGCAAGAACCGCTGCTTCCAGATATTTCTATGCAAAAGCCGTGTTTCGTATCCGCATGACATCCCTGCGGGGCGGATCGCCAAAAAGCCGTTTATACTCTCTGCTGAACTGGCTGAAGTTTTCATATCCAACGGCCATTGACGCACGGGAAGCATCTATATTGTCTGTAAGCATCATGCGCTGTGCTTCATGCAGGCGTATTCTTTTTTGAAATTGAACAGGACTCATGCTTGTTATTTCCTTAAAGCGGCGGTGGAAAGTGGATGGAGACATATTGACCTGTTCAGCCAATTCATCCACCAGAACGGAAGCTGTCAGATTTTGTTGCAGCCAGGAAATAGCGTGAGTAATCTGGTTGTTTTGTGAACCAAGCGCATAAAATGACCGCAGAAGGCTACCGTTTGGCCCTATGAGTAGATAATAATGGATTTCTTTTGCTATCATAGGCGCAAGTACAGGAATCCGCTCTGGCGTATCAAGAAGTTCCGCCATCCTGAAAAAAGCATCGAGTATTCCAGATTCAACAGGCTGTATCAGCAATCCTCCGGCAGCAGAACCATTCTCCAATGATTTATGCGGTGTTTCCAAAGCTAGTTGCGCCAACAGATTTTTATCCAGATCAAGCACCATCGACATACAGGGAGCTTCCGGGGAAGCTTGCGTGATTGAAGTGCTTGCCGGAACGTCCACCCCTACTATCATGATGTCGTTGTCAGAGCAGCAATATTGGTCACTCCCCACCAAAATACGCTTTGCCCCCTGGCATATCATGGCTATCAACGGCCTATATAAACATTTCTCCACCGTGTCCGTCCTGTCCCGGCGGTATAAAGTCAAACCGTTAATGGTTGTTGGATAATCGCCGGGTTTGGGCATCCGGTCATGTAGCCTGTTTTTCAGAAGTACTTTGGCTCTTCCAAATTCCATACGGGTATCATCTGCCATGATTCCTTTCCTCCCTGTTTTTTGAATTTCGTTATCACAGCGCTGACTTTCCCATACCATATTTATCAGGCTTGTGCCATATTGACAGAATTGTGCATAAAATAGCCAGTAATGTGTATATATCCTCAAGGTAGTTGGCATATAAAAACTACTTAAACAAGGAGAAATAATTATGCTTATCTCTTACGAAAATAAAGTGGCGCTGGTCACAGGGGCTGGTCAGGGGATTGGTCTTGCCGCTGCCCAGGCATTTGCGGAAGCAGGAGCCTCAGTTGTATTGGCCGATGTTAACGAAGCTGCGGTATGTGCCGCCGCTGCCGCACTGGTTAGCGCCGGACGCAAGGCTATTGCGGTACATTGTGATGTAACGGATGACGGTCAGGTCGCCGCCATGATCGACCGAACAATAAAAACTTATGGGCGGTTAGATGCGGCATTTAACAACGCCGGTATCCAGACTCCTCAGACGCCTGCCGCTGAGATGAGCAATGCGGATTTTGATAGGACAATAACCATAAATCTACGCGGGGTATGGAATTGCATGAAGTATGAAATACCGCACATGCTCAAACAGGGAGAAGGCGCTATTGTCAATACCTCTTCGCAGGGCGGAATGACGGGCTTTCCGGGGCAGGCCGCCTATATCGCCTCCAAGCACGGCGTTATCGGCTTAACCCGAACCGCAGCCCTGGATTATGCGCAAAATGGCATCCGGGTGAACGCTATTTGCCCCGGAGCCATACGAACTCCTATGGCAGAAGCATTACTCAAGGGCAACACGGAAATTGAGGCCGCTCTTGTCAAGTCTATCCCCATAGGGCGTTTGGGTAAATCCGAAGAAATCGCCAATGCGGTTTTGTGGCTTTGCAGTCCGTGGGCGAGCTTCGTACTTGGACATGCCCTTGTTGTGGATGGTGGATTTACGGTTTGGTAAGTCGTTATAGTCATATTAGGAGAAAGAGCATGAAGATGGCTGTACTTGCAATAATTGCTGGAATTTTGGGACTGTTTTCAGGTTTTCAACCCTTGGTTCATGCTGCTGACTCCAGTACAGGAGGGAAAAAAGTGTTGATACTTTATTATTCATGGAGCGGAAACACTCGTGAACTTGCAAAGCAGATTCAGGTGCAGATCGGCGGCGATCTTATTGAACTTGAAACGGTGAAACCCTATCCCACTGATTATAACCAAACAGTGGATCAGGCTAAAAAAGAATTGGAAGCCAAGTATTTACCGCCATTAAAAACGAGAGTGGACAATCTTGCTTCCTATGATCTTATTTTTCTCGGCTCACCAAACTGGTGGTACACACTGTCGGGGCCGGTCAGAACCTTTTTATCACAGAACAATCTAGCTGGAAAAACGGTTGCGCCTTTCATGACTCATGGCGGAGGTGGTTTTGCCAACAGTATTAACGATCTTAAAGCATTTTGCCCCAATGCGACTATTCTGGAAGGATTGGCTCTTTCAGGCGGCAGGGCAAAAAATGCGCAAAATGATGTAAAGCGCTGGCTAAATACATTGGGAATAGCCAGCGGGAATTTATAACTTTGCTCCAGTTTACCATGATTCCAGCTCGGCAAAAACGGAATACCGGAAAAATGAGCAGAGAACTCCAGGCAAGGATCGGTCTTGATCTTATTATGACCATTATTTTGCTGTGCGGTTTTGCATACCGAATTATTGGAGATTTAGCCCATGAATGGATCGGCATCGCTTTATGTGTGTTATTTATCACGCATAATGTACTAAACTGGAGATGGTATAGAAATATTTTCAACGGTCATTATACTGCACGGCGCATCGTAATCGCCGTTATTAATCTGTTACTTATAGTAATAATTACGGTTCTTATCATCACTGGATTATTACATTCCAGAACTGTGCTTGCTGTTTTGCATTTATCAGGTGGGATGTTGTTACGGCAAATACACACAACAACTGCCTACTGGAGCCTGATTCTTGTAGCTGCGCATATCGGCTTGCATTGGGAAATTATTTCCAGCGTGGTTCAGAAAATGACCGAATTTACCGGCGTGAGTCGTATACGCTCCAGCATACTGCGCGTCTTCACGGTGTTGTTGATAATCTATGGTTTATGGGCTTTTTGGGATCGTGACATGGCTGCCAAATTGTTTCAGGGACATTCCTTTGACTTTTGGAATCCAGAAAGTCCTGCGATATTATTTTTCACCAGCAACTTGGCTTTACTCGGTCTGTATGTTGTTGGCACTCGAAGCCTGTTTAAGCTGACGATGAAATTTTAAGGACAATTTCTATAAATAAGGAGAAATGATATGAAATTCACGACAGTAATTATTGCTCTGGGGCTGATGATTTCCATTGGTTCCTTCTACGGCAGGGTTAATGCCGCTGAACCGCAAAAATCACAGACTATCACCAAAACCGGAACGCAAGCCTCTATAAAAGGCCCGGATGCTTTTTTTACAGGCGCTGTGCGTATTGATCCTCTGTTCGGAGCAAAACACCCTGATGCACCATTCACCGGGGGTTATGTGACCTTTGAACCAGGGGCGCGTTCTTTCTGGCATACGCACCCGACCGGACAGCATTTGCTGGTTATCTCCGGGGTAGGCAGAACCGGCGAATGGCAGGGCAAGGTTGAGGAAATCAAAGCTGGAGACATTCTATGGTGCCCGCCTAGCGTGAAACATTGGCACGGCGCTTCCCCTGACAAGGCCATGACGCATATGGCCATTACTGGAACTTTGCCTGACGGCAAGAATGTGGAATGGATGGAGCCAGTTACCGGCGAACAATACAACATAAAATAAAAGAAGCAGTTATGAACATACAAGAAGACGGAACAATAAATGATAAAACCATGAAAATAAGCCGCCGAGGTATGTTGCAGACAGCGATGGATCTGGTGGCAGCACCGGCTGTTTTGGGCGTAATGCCCGCCCTTGGCTTGGCAGCGGAAAGGAGCGCGTCTACGGGAAATTCAGGGGGGAAAAAGCGTGCCGGATTTGCCTTTAGTCACGCAAAAACGAACCTTGGGCAAAGGGAAATTCAGTATGAATGTTTCCGCCCTTGGTTTCGGAGTCATGGGCGCAAACTATAACCGGGGCATAGCTCCTGACCGTAAAACCATGATTGCTCTGATTCGTCAGGCTGTTGAGCATGGCGTGACCCTGTTTGACACTGCCCAGGTGTACGGCCCGCTCATCAATGAGGAACTGGCTGGCGAAGCGCTGGCCCCCTACAAGGGAAAAGTCGCAGTCACAACCAAGTTCGGGCACAAGATTGTAAATGGCGTGTACGAACACGGCAAACTGGACAGTACCCCACAAAACATTCGCAAAGTGGCGGAAGAATCCCTTAAAAGGCTCCGGGTCGAATCCATTGAGCTTTTTTATCAACATCGCTTTGATCCCGAAGTACCCATTGAGGATGTTGCCGGAACAGTCAAAGACCTGATTCGGGAAGGTAAAGTGAAACGCTTCGGCCTTTGTGAGGTCGGCCCGGCAACCATACGTCGCGCCCATGCCGTGTAGCCCGTTACCGCCGTTCAAAGCGAATACCATCTGATGTGGCGCGAGCAGGAAAAGAATGTTTTTCCAGTGCTGGAAGAACTCGGCATCGGCTTTGTGCCATACAGCCCGCTGAACAGGGGATTCCTCGGCGGCGATATGACTGAGTACACGCGCTTCGACTCCGGCAACGATAATCGGGATACCTTACCCCGTTTCACACCAGAGGCACTGAGAGCGAATCTGATGTTTGTGGAAACGCTTAATCGCTTCGGTCGTCCAAGGGGAGTGACCGGCGCACAACTGGCTCTATCCTGGATGCTGAACAAAAAAAGCTGGATTGTTCCCATTCCTGGTACGACCAAAATAGCGCACATGGAAGAAAATCTTCGGGCGGCAACTCTATCCATAAGCCAAAAAGAGTGGGCAGATTTGGAATTCACCCTGTCCAAAATTCAAATAGTGGGCGACCGTTACCCGGCTGAGCAACAAAGACAGGTTCAACAAAACTGATGGCTGATTACAGGAGGAACGGTGAAAAATCTGTATAAAAAAGCGATAATAATCCTGACAGTAGTATTTATTGCCGTAGCGGGTGTTGTGATTACCGAAGGAGCACAGGCCATGACCAATGCACTAAACTCCAATCAGCAAAGTATAGTCGCTATATCGGCCTTTACCGCCAACGGCGACCTGGAAAAATTAAAAACAGCACTTAATGAGGGCTTGTATGCGGGGTTGACAGTCAACGAAATCAAGGAAGTTCTTGTGCAGTTGTACGCATACACTGGATTTCCGCGTAGCCTGAATGGCATCAGTACGTTTATGGGGGTTATGGATGAACGGCAGAAAAAAGGCATCAAAGATGAGATTGGCAAGGAAGCCAATCCTTTTCCTGCCGACAAAAGTGTATTTGAGCTTGGATCAGATATTCAGACACGGTTAGTCGGAAGTCCGGTCACAGGGCCACTGTTCGAGTTTGCTCCGACCATTGACCTATTTCTGAAAGACCATTTGTTTGGGGACATATTCGGGCGTGACAATCTGGATTGGCAGAGTAGGGAAATTGCCACTATCGCCGCCCTTGCCAGTGTGACAGGTGTTGACTCTCAGTTACAGGCCCATTTTACCATGGGGATGAATACCGGCCTGACGGCGGAACAAATGAAGAGTTTGGTATTGGTGCTTGAATCGAAAATCGGGAAGACGGAAACGGCAAGAGCCTCGGCCATTTTGGAGAGGGTCATTGTTAATAGACGATGATACCATCTAACATCGTGAGAGTAATGAAAATTTATTGACCAGTAAATTTTTATAGATCGCCCAAGCTGCTGCGCACAGCAGGCGTCATACATCAGCATATCGCAAGGCGTATGTACCTGATGCCTCTGTGCATGGCTTTTTGGAAAACAGGTCGGTCTGTTCTCCATTGGGCGGTCTTATTTGCTGCCATAAGGAGTAAAGGCAGTTTTTGTTTTCGGCAAGAACGTCCTATGCGTATGCTTCTATTTTCAAAGGAAGCTATTATGGACACAGGAACTTTTCGTCATAACGTCATGATTGAACAAAAGGCTCAAGAACTGATCAAACTGGCCTTCGTTTTATGTGAAAAACATATCATTGACGCTCATGGTCAACCCTCACCCACGCACACCTCTTTGGTAGCATCAGCCCTTGCTTTACAAAAGGCCATAGAAACCTTTTTGGCAGTTGAACGCATCTGCGATTAACCTTTAATCCCTTGCCCACGGCATCGTGGGCAACATAATGCGCCCTGTGTTCACCTATAGGTCAATAAAGATACCTCTGGGTGAACAAAAAGAGAACCGCCCTCCGCTATACTGTCCTAATGGCAGAAAAGCGAAACAAATCAGATGCGTTCGGAACCGTACTCCGCATATACAGGCAGGAAAGGAATCTGATGCAAGAACAGTTGAGTGAACGTGTGGATGTGGTACGCTCGTTTATCTGCACCCTGGAAAGCGGCAAGAAACAGCCAAGTCTGGATATGGTTTTCCGGCTTGCCGCCGCGCTTGGAGTAAAACCGGGCGAACTGGTGGACGCCGTGGCTGCGCGGCTGGCGAAATAATAGTCAGCGTTCCTTCCCTCTCTCTTTTTCCCGTTCCCGCTCTGGCTCACGAAATACGCGATTGCCGTCTATATGGATACTCTTGCCCCATTTTTTACGGGCATAGAGCAAGGCAACGGCCTGCGCCGCTTCATCCCTGGCGCTGAAAAAAAGCTCCTTGCCCTGATCCCGAATCACGCCGCCGCCCGGCAGGGTGAAAACCACAGCGCCCTTGTGGTCAACGCTGTGCCTGAAACCGGCCAGCATGGTTTCGCGTTCCGGCTGCCCGCCCCCTTCCGCCGAGATTCGCTCCATCCGCAATACTGCCAAGAGGCGAGTTTTGGCTTTGCCGCTGATGCCTTCCGTTTCCAGGGCGGCGCGTTCTCTGGCTACGAAGTCGGCTTTCAGGGCGGCATTGCGGATAAACTGCTCCCTGCCGTGCTGTGACCAGTCTTTAGCGTGGCTGTCGCTATCCGCAAGCTCCTGTTCCTCGGCAACCGGCTCTTTTCGAGAGCGCAATATCGCCAACGCGGTTTCATTGCCCTGTTCAGCCCTATGCTGCAAAAAGCCGTTCCATGATGTGAAGGGAATATCCCGGCGTACCGCTTCGCGCTCTGGCTGTGCAGCAAGCAACGCTATGGCCTCGGCTTCATGCTTGCGGGCCAGAGTGAGAAGATTGCGCCGGTTTTTCTTGGCAATGCCCATGCGCTCAATTTCCTTGCGTTTGGCTGCCCATTCGGCGCGGATGGCGGCAAGAGCCGCGTCCTCCCGCTCCTTGGCGGCTTTCAGGCGGGTTTTACGCTCTTCGATGCCGCGCCGGTATTCCACATAGAACTTGCCGCGCTCTTTATCTTCATCAATGGAACGATGTAGCGGCTCCGCCTGATAACGGCTTTGCTCCATAACCTGTGCCTGTTCATGCTCTGGCCCTGCGGGCGGCTGATAGAGGCCGAAACGGGCTTCCAGTTTTTTCAGGGAAAGGGAGCGGTCAACGGCGCTGGCCTTGACGGCGTGTTTGCCGTGCCGGTCTTTGATGGCAAGGCCGTTGCCGTGGGGTTTTATTTCCATACCATAAACAGCAAAAGCCTGATGAAGCTCCTGCCAGCTTCCGGCATGCTCCAGGGCTTTTACAAGCGACCTGGCGGCGGGCATAGGATTCAAAAGATTCCTGGCCGCTGTGGGCCTCCAAGGCGGCGGCTTTTTCGCCAAGGGGCAGAATATTTTGCTTTTGCTCCCGGCCATTATCAATTTGCAGGCCGTATTCCTGCTCCAATTCCCGGCACAGGTGGTCACGTTTGCGAAAATCCCGGAACGGCTCCCGCATGGTTAGCCGCTCCGGGTGAATTAGGTTGTAGGCAACATGCAAGTGCAGATTGCCCGTATTTTTATGGATGCCGCAATGCCGCTGGTGTTCCGACAGATCCAGCACAGCGGCAAAACGATCTTCTATTGTCCTTAAAACCTCTGGAGTCAGCCGCGCTTCATCCTCCGGCCTGAAACTGACAATCAGGTGATAGGTCTTGGCTTTGCGCGTCCGGGTGTTCATGGCCTGGGTGTCCAGAATTTCCGCTATGCCCTCGGCATAATCCTCTCCGCCAAGGCAGCCCGCGCACCAGCGGTAAAGCAGCTTTTCCCCCTCATGGTCTGCGGCGGCAATGTAATCCGCCAGCCGGGCGTAATTGTCATTTTTCGGTTTTATGAAAGCGCGTTTGCTGATCATGGCTCATATCCTGACTATCGCTGCCTGCAATTCCTGCTGCCGAGCGTCCAGTTCATGCAAAAGGCCATGCACGATCTCCCTGTCCGCACCATTTGCCAAAGCCTGTTTCACCAACCCGCCAAGACGGCCAAGGTCGCCTTTGAGCCTTCGCAGTTCCAGCCGGGCCTCCTGAAACTCCAGGCTTTGCACCGGAGTTCCAAGGCATACCCTCCGGCAGAAGGTGGAAAGCGACAATCCGGCCTTGTGCGCCGATGCCCGGATAGCGCTGTGTTCTTCCTCCGTCAGATATACTTTGAGCGTCAGCCGCCTATTTGCCATACCCTCCAGCCTTTGCGGCCTGCCGCGTATAGTGCCGGTAAATCAGCCACGCATAGCGCCTGCCGCGCTCTATGTCCGGGGAATGGTATTTGCCTATGGCTTTCCAGTTCAGGCCGTGCCGGGTGATTTCGTCTTCCAGAATGGCCGTTGCCCATTGCCGGTTGATCTCCGGGTCAAGCGATCTCTCCGGTGAAATGGAATATTTGTCTATCCAGTAACGGTTGATCTGATGCAATCCAACATCATACGACTTGCCCGCCGCCTGGGCCTGCCGGATGATTTGTATGGCCTCTTCCCTGGTGGCCGGGTAGTAATCTTTACCAGCTACATTGACGGCCAGGGGGTTCATGTCGGATTCCTGTCGGGCTATGGCTTCCATTAGGCCGGGCGGCGGGGCAAGGTTCGCTGCGTGAACGAGCAATGCTGAACCTATGAGCAAGCAAAACAGTATAGCAGTTGTTTTCATGGCATTTCGCACCTCTAAGTTCTGCGTTGAGCCTTGGCGAATAAGCTACCCCGTAGGGCAGGGGAGGAGACGGCAAACAAAGTGGGCCTGTTTCCTCTGTCCTGTCCTCGAAATGAAACGCATTATAACACGTAAATACAGTCTATGTAACTCATAACCATAAATAATGCTTACATTTGTTATCGGATGCTAAAGAATGCTAACGAATGTTATAAAGATGCAGACGCTTTTTATGGCGATACTATAGATTATTTGTGTATGCTTACGGCAGCACAACGAATGTTAACGTGGATTACAGGCAAATTCAGGAAATTTATGCGTGCATCTTGCTCTTGGCGGAACAATCATTTAGATAAGTATGGTGCGAGTGAGCGGGAAATGATATGTAGGGAAAAGGCAATTATGGAATATATTATCTGGTGCGATGAATCCGACAAACGGGGTGATTTGTTCTCAAACTTTTATGGTGGAGCGCTGGTCAGCTCTATTCATGCAAATGAAGT
>BLLL01000016.1 GCA_013374015.1 Candidatus Desulfovibrio kirbyi | reverse complement strand
GACATCCGTAAACTGCACACGCTGGCAACCGGTAACGCAAAAATATTCTTACGACGAGGAGAACGAGTTGGCGTCAATACCGCCATACACATCCTACTGGACAGCTCAGGCTCCATGCAGGGCGTACACATAACTATTTGGCAAGATGAAGCCTGCTTCGCCATAGCGACCGCTTTGCATGACGTTTAGGGCGTCAGTCTCGGGGTTACAACGTTTCCTGGTCGTATATGGAACCAAACTGTAGTTCCGATTTTACGTCATAACCAGAAAATGCACTCTCAATTTGGGATGGACGCAAACGGCAATACGCCGATGGATGCAGCCATCTGGCAGGTTTTGCAACAGCTTTATCCTCTATCGGAACCGCGTAAGATCATATTGTTGATAACAGACGGAGAACCTGATGATCTGAAACACGCGCTCACCCGTTATTAACAGCGCATAGCGCTAACGTGAAACTCTTCCTTTCCTGGCAAAATCAGCGCCGCGCCGTATTTTCCGTAACAGTCACTGTCATGCCGTCGCGCAGGCGATCCACGCCGTCCGTCACAACAAACACCCCGGGACCGATACCCTCGTCAATCACTGTCAGTCCGTCCACACTGATGCCGCACTTCACATCGCACACACGGGCAATGCTCTCCCCGTCCACCACAAATACATACGCGCCACGCGCGCCAAGTTGCACAGCCCCGGTCGGAACCACAACCGCGTTTTCAAGCGTTTGCGCCAACAATCGCGCATTCACAAACTGATTCGGGTAAAGCGTGGCCTCTGTGTTTGGAAACCGCGCCTTAAGCTTGATGGTGCCTGTTGCCGCGTCAATCTGGTTGTCCACAGACAGCAGCACGCCCAAATCCAGCCTGCGTTTCTCCTCCTGATCCCACGCCTCAACGGGCAGCGGCGGCATGTCGGGATTGCCCTCACGAAGGCGCAGAGCGCGCATCACCAGCGGCGTGCGGCTTTCAGGCAGGGTAAAAACAACATCGCAGGGACTTTCTTCGGTAATGCGCACAAGTCCGTTTGTATCCGAACTTTTTATCATATTGCCTTCGTCAACATAGCGCAGACCAAGCCGTCCGCTTGCTGGCGCCGGAATGCGGCTGTATTCCAACTGCAAACGCGCCGCAGCGACAGCGGCCGTATCCGCCTCCACAGTGCCTTCGTACTGACTCGTCAGGGCGCGTTGGGTTTCATACTGCTGGGCGGCGATAAAATTTCCCGCCACAAGCCTGGCGTACCGCGCAAGATCGCGGTAGGCGTTGTCCAACTGCGCCTTGTCCCGCGCCAGAGCGCCCAGCGCCTCATCAAGGGCGGCCTGAAAGGGGCGGGGGTCAATTTCGGCCAGCAGATCGCCGGTCCGCACACGCTGGCCTTCACTAAAATGCAGACGCACCAACTGACCGTCCACACGGCTTGTAACAAGCACATCCACCGAGGGAATAACAGTGCCCAGTCCATTGAGATAATGCGGCACATCCCTGGCCGTTGCCTCCGCCACCCGAACAGGCGGCGCGTTTTCACGCACGCCTTGCCCAGGCTGTCCATTTGTCACAAACAAACGCCAGACAAAAAACAGGGCAATCGCCGCAACAAGCAGGTATACAATTTTGCGCTTGCCGGCGTCGCACGGCAAGCGCATTCCCGGATTCATCACGCTGTTTTCTCCTGTATCAGGCGGGCTATGCCGCACATCTCAACCACCCCGCGAAATTCATATATCAGTATGCGCCCGCGGGCAAGCCCGCGTCCTCATGCTCCTGCTTGTCCTGTACCTCAATGTAGTTATTACACTCGTTTTCTATGGGCAAAATTCCATGAAAAAACAGTGTATCTAGCTCTCTCAAAAGGCGGGCATCATCTGGTGTGCCCTGTTCTTTCAGGTATGTAAAAATCTCGTCCATAGAGTGCGACACGCAAGACGCAGCCCAGACCATCTCCTCATCCCACTCTGGAAACTCGACTTTTTTGTCGCAAACTTCAATAAATTGGCCTATTGTCAGAGGTTGAAAAGTGGCTTTCAGCCCTTCCATTTCTACAACTTACATTACAAATTAGTCTTTATCAGCACCTGTTAAATTATTAAGAAGTTTGACTTTCTCATATACGGCATCGGCATAGCCACTCTCGGGGTTTCCCATTCCATATTCGTTAACAGCGGGAAATATTTTCCCGTCATGCTTTTTTATAAGAAGTACTAGGATAGTATGAGCTATGCAAAAGTTTGCCCACATAGGTGCTTTTGCAAGCTGTTCAACAGTTGTAACCCCAAACTCCTCCTTAATTCGTGACTTAAAAGGCTCCTTTTTCAAAAATTCCTCAGAAACATGCATCATGCCGTGTTTTGAAGAGAAGCCTTTACCTGTCTTTTCCATAAGAAGTCCGTCAAACTCAAAATCCTCCATCATAATGGCTAACATAAGAATAGTCGATCCTGCAGCTCGTGCTGAGCGTACAATTTTCTCTGCCTGCTCAGTCGATAGATTATATTTCCCCTTAAACAAGTCAATTAATGGTATTTCCTTTGCTATAAAAGGAGCTTTATATACTTCTGTGGTAGTCATGGTTTTCCAAGAAGGGTCTCTCATTGAAGCGAAAGACAAAACTGGGAGTACTAGGACAAGAAATAATGCGATAATAAATCTCATAATAATCTCCTTTTACTTTTGGAAGGAAGCAAGTTTACTTCCTTCCTTTGTTTACAAACATTTCAAGTCTAGTTTGAAATTTCTCGTCCGGTCGCATCCTGCATTTTGTGACAGAGAACAAGAACAAAGTCCACGAGTACCCACACAATCAGCGCAGCAAGCATCCCAAAAGGAACAACACTGCCCAAGGTAAAGAAAAGGCAGAAGGTTCCTCCCAAAAACAACATGATCCCGCCTGACGCTCCCTGCCCTGCATAAAAACGATGGACGCCCAAAAAGCCAAAAAACAAACACAAAAGAAGAGCGGTTAACTTGTTCTTTTTGACGCCTTCACAAATTTCAGTCTCCATATCATCTCACTCCTCACGTTAAAAGGTTGCTCGTCCAGTCCTCATTTATACGCAAAAAATTCAAAAAGCCCCCGTTTTGTGGAGGCTTTTTTCAAAGTGCCGCCCAGCACGGGCGCCCGCGGGCAAGCTCGCGCCTGTGCAAATCATAGCGGCGCTCTTAACAGGCATCGTCGGACACTTGACGAAAAAATGATGAGCGTGTATTTGTTCGCTCTTAACAGGCATATGTGACATGTTATGCTGTTCGCGCGGACTTTGTCCCACGCTTTACCTAATACAACAGGAATATCTCATGAAAAGAACATACCAGCCAAGCAGAATCAGACGCGCGCGCACCCACGGATTCCGCGCGCGCATGAGCACGCCGGGCGGTCGCGCCGTACTGCGCCGCCGCCGTGCTAAAGGCCGCAAGCGCCTGAGCGCGTAATACGCGGACAATGTTATGTTCGACTGTGCATGCGTGCATGGGCGTTATTAACTAGAACTCATTGAATTATTGGGGATCGTTGCTGTGAACGGGTTACCGTTTTGCCCATCTCGCTTTTGTTTTCATTGTCATGCGAAAAATAACCCAGGATTTATGAAATGAGTTCTAATCGAATGTGCGTTCGTCCTTTTTCCCTGCCCCGCCAGGCCAGAATGCGAAATCGCACGGATTTTTTTGCCTGTTATGAACAGGGTCTGCGGCGTCATACGAAGCATTTTCTTGTTTTTCTGCATACAACGCGCCACGCGTGCGCGCGTCTGGGAGTTGCGGTCTCTCGAAAGGTGGGAAATGCAGTTGTGCGTAACCGCATAAAGCGATTGCTGCGCGAATATTTCCGCCTGCACAAAGACTGCATTCCGCACACGACCGACATGGCCGTTGTGGCAAAAAAACACGCGGGCAACGCCCGCCTTACCCTTGCGTGCGTATGCGCCGAACTCACGCCTCTCCTGCAGAACATCAAACAACAAAACGCAATGCCCCAGCAGTCATGAACATACCGCTCCGCTCTCTGTGCGTTTTACTCATACGGCTGTATCAATACTGCATATCGCCGCTTCTTCCGCCCGTCTGCCGTTTTTATCCTACCTGTTCAGCCTATGCGGCGGAAGCAATCCTGCAACACGGCCCGTTGCGCGGAGGGCTGCTTGCCCTGCATCGCCTTGTCCGCTGCCATCCCTTTGGCGGCTCAGGCTACGACCCTGTGCCACCTGCCTCGGGCCGGCGAAACATATCGTCCCTGTCAGAGGAGTAACCACCCAACATGCAAGACAGCAAAAATCTGATTCTGGCCATTGTGCTTTGTTTATTTATCCTTTTCGGTTGGGGCTATCTGGCCGAATATATGGGCTGGGTGCAAAAGCCCGTTCCCCCTGTAACAACAGAGGCGGCGCTTCAAACGGAAATGGAGGCGACTCAAAAAGCCGAATCCGAAAAAAAGGCGTTGTACGTCGCCTTTACGCCTTCTCCAGGCAAGGATTTGCCGATCAGCACGCCACTGTTTGACGCCATACTCCATACCGGTGGCGGAACCTTGCGTTCTTTCAGCCTCAAAAACTACAAAACCAGCTTGGCCCCGGACGCCACGCAGGTCAATATGACAAGCGATCGCGCCGCAGCAGTGGGCGCTCTGGGACTGGTCATAAACGGGCAGCCCACATGGAGCGTCGGCAGATGGTCAACAGAAACGACTGCGCCCATTGACCTCACGCAAGACAGCGAGGGCACGTTGCGACTCACAGGCGAAGCGGACAATCTGCGCATCACACGGGAACTGACGTTCAGCGCATCTTCCTATCTGATCCGCGAAACAATCAGCATTGCCAATCCGGGTAATCTGGCGCGCAGTGTTCGCATAGGCTATACGGCGGCCTCTGACGCCAACCTTGCGAGCGGCGGACAGTACGACACCATGCGCATCGCTTGGGACAACGATGGTAGCCTCTCTGAAGAAACCTCCGCAAGCACGCTGGAATCTACCGGCGTACAGGCTGTGGGCACAATTTACTGGGCCGGCGCCATGAGCACCTATTTTCTTGCCGCCGTGCTGCCGAGTTCCCCTGCGGGATGCGTGATCAAAGGCCGGGTACAACACAGCGTGTACCGCACGGCGGTGGAAGAGCCGGAGGCCGTTATTGTGCCGGGCGGCGAAAAACAGTTCACGGTTTCCTACTGGATCGGCCCAAAGATACGCAAAGACATGCTGCTTGTCTCCGAACAGCTTGTAAAAAGCGTTGACCTGGGCATGTTCAGCATCATCGCCAAGGGGCTGCTGTGGCTTCTGGAATTTTTCCATACCTATGTGAACAACTGGGGCATTGCCATCATCCTGCTGACCGTTACGATCAAGGCCGTATTCTGGCCGTTGACAGCAAAAAGTTATTCTTCTATGGAAAAAATGAAAAAACTTCAGCCCATGATGACGGCTATCAAGGAAAAACATAAAGACGACAAGGAGACGATGAACAAAGAAGTTATGGCGCTGTACAAAACCTACGGCGTCAATCCAGCCAGCGGCTGCGTACCAATACTGATACAGCTACCTGTTTTTTTTGGTCTTTATCAAGCACTACTCACAGCCATTGAGCTTCGGCACGCACCTCTTGCCGTGCATCTGCCCTTTACGGACAAACTGTGGCTTGCCGACCTGTCATCAGCTGATCCTTACTACATCACCCCTCTTGTTATGGGTGCGACCATGTTTTTGCAACAAAAAATGAGTCCGCCGGCAACAGACCCGTTGCAACAAAAACTCATGCTCTTTATGCCGCTGATTTTTACTGTACTTTTTCTGGGTTTCCCCTCAGGACTTGTTATCTACTGGCTTGCCAACAATATTCTCTCCATCGCACAGCAGTGGGGAATGTTGCGAAAAACAAAACAGTCCTCGTAAAACAAAAATAATCTGCGCATATATATCCTTGGTCGTCCGCGACCGAGTGAGGTTTGTCCCATGAAAAATTTTATGGAATTTCAGGCTAAAAATCTGGACAGCGCTATTGAAGAAGCCTGCAGTTATTTTAATACCGTCCGAGAAAAACTTGAAATTGAAATTGTTGAGGACGCAAAATCCGGCATTTTTGGAATTGTAGGCGCGCGCAAAGCAAAAGTACGGGCGCGCCGCGCGATTCTGCACGAAACCGTTCAGAATATGCTGGACAAAAAACCGGGCCGAAATCACAAACGTCCGTCAGATGTTGACAAAATACCGGACAAACTTCCTGCTGATCAGCCGATTGCTGACTCCAAATCCAAAAAACACCGCAAACCCCTGTCCAATGAAAATTCCAAAAAGCAGACGACGCCGGCGTACGACATCCCGATCGACATTCCGCTTACAGATGACGGCATGGACGAAGAAACAGAAAACCTCTCAAAAACCCCTATGGAAAACCTGGACAACGAACGGCTTGAAGACCTTGTCGCTGAAGCTGTGCGCGAATTGACGCGTCCTATCGTCGGCGAAATACAAACGACAGTCACTATTGACGCGGACAGGGTGCGTGTGGCGGTTTCCTGTGCTGAAAACTCCGGTCTGCTTATCGGACGTGAAGGACAAACGCTTGCATCCCTTCAGTACATACTTTCCCGCATTGTTTCACGGGGCATGGACGCCAGCGTGCGCGTGCAGTTGGACGCCGGCGACTATCGCCTGCGCCAGGACGAAAAACTGCGCGAAACAGCGTTGGCGCTGGCGGAAAAAGCACGTCAGACAGGACGTTCCTGGTCTACGCGACCATTATCTTCATATCATCGCCGCATTATCCATCTCACCCTGCAGGATTGCGTGGACATACAGACACGCAGCACGGGCGATGGCCCCATAAAGCGGGTTGTCGTCATGCGCACAAAAACCGACAGATAAACGACCATGACGACCATAGCCGCCATAGCCACACCTCCCGGGCACGGAGGCATCGGCATTGTGCGCGTGAGCGGGGCACTGGCAAAAAATCTGCTGGCGCGTATTTTTTTACCCTTTTCGCCATATTTTGAAAATTTTCACCCTTGGCGCATGCACCGCGGCCGCATACTCGACACAACCGGCGAAGCTCTGGACGATGCGTTGGCCGTTTATATGCCGGGGCCGCGCACTTTCACAGGCGAAGATATGGCCGAACTGCACTGCCACGGCGGGACGCTTATTGTGCAGAACGCGCTGAAAAGCCTGCTCAGACTTGGAGCGCGCATGGCAGAGCGCGGCGAATTTTCACGACGGGCGTTTATCAACGGACGTATGGACCTGAGCCAGGCGGAAGCTGTTGCCGAAATGATCAGCGCTCCCACCCCTGAAGACCTGCGCTATAGCCTGAACAGGCTGGACGGACTTCTGGGACGCCGTACACAGGCGTTGCGCGAATCCCTAGAAACCCTGCGCGCCCAACTCTGTCTGGCTGTGGATTTTTCTGAAGACGAGGTAGAAGCCCTTACCCCGCGGGACATCGCCCGTGTCGTGGAAGATGTTGCCCGCCAAATCCGGCAGCTGCTTACAGGCACAAAAAGGGCGTCCCTCATGCGCGAGGGCGCGCTCATTGTGCTCACAGGCGCGGTCAACGCCGGAAAATCCAGCCTGCTGAACGCGCTGCTTGGGCGCAGCCGCGCTCTGGTTACAGATATTGCCGGCACGACACGTGATTTTTTAGAAGAATCCTGCGTTGTTGACGGCTTGCCGGTGCGCCTGGTCGATACAGCCGGCCTGCGGACGGACAACAGAGGCGATCTTCACCCGGATTTCCCGCTCAACTCTGTGGAAACGATGGGAATTACTGTAAGCCGCAACAAAATCAATGAGGCTGACGCTGTTGTGTTGGTGCTGGACGGCGCGCGCTTGGGCAAAGAGGGAGCATGTGCCGCAACCTGCCCGGATGCAACCGCGCTGGAGGTTCTGCGCCAGACAAAACCTCTTCTGCTTGTCTGGAACAAATGCGATATCTGCGCGCCCGCGCATCTGCCGCCTCTCTGGGCAAACACTTTGCCCTGCCGCGTGGTAAGCGCCCTTACCGGAGAACATATCGACGAACTCGCGCGCGACATCCGCCGGCTTGTGCTCAACGATGCCCAAGCTCCGCAGCCGCCGGATGGCATTGCCCCCAATGTGCGCCAGGCGCACGCGCTTGAACAGGCGCTTGCGGAGCTTGAGGAACTTGTCGCGGACATACATTCCGGGCAAACCCTAGACTGTTGCGCGGTGCGCCTGGACACGGCAGCCGCTCACCTTGGCGAAGTCACAGGAATCTCCTGTACGGAACATGTGCTGGACACTGTTTTCTCACAGTTTTGCATCGGCAAGTAAACGGCGCCTGTATGAACACAGCCTCACTCCAACGCCGTTTCACCAGTGAAGAAATAAATGCCTTGCCCCTGTGCCATTATGCGGGCGAAGTACGTCTTGTGCGCTCACTGGCGGAATGGGAACGCGCTCTCCCCGGCATCCGCGCCGAGCGTGTGCTCGGCTTTGACACGGAAACGCGCCCCACCTTCAAAAAAGGCAAAACCAACCCGCCGGCCTTGGTACAAATAGCCACACAGCACTTTGTCTGCCTGATCCAGCTTTCCTGCCTTCCCTTTGGAACGCATCTTGCCGCCGTTCTTTCCAATCCTGATCAGATCAAAACAGGCGTCGGCATACGCGACGACATGCGCGAACTTGCCCAACTGTACCCCTTTGAACCGGCAGGCCAAACAGATCTTGGCCTCATTGCCCGTTCACACAAAATCCCGACACACGGGCTGCGCGGTCTTGCAGCCAATCTGTTCAACCGCCGCATATCCAAGAAGTCGCAATGCTCAAACTGGAATCTGCTCGAACTGAGCAAAAACCAGATCGTCTATGCCGCAACAGACGCCTGGATCAGCCGCCTCATCTTTTTGCGCATGCACGAGTTGAACCTTATTTCTCCCGACCCCGACCATGCACAACAACCCGTGACGAACGCGTTGCACGCGCTACACGCGACAGAGCGGGTGTCATAAACTTCAACGGTATACGCATTGGGGACAGGCCAACCCCGCACCCACAACCTTGCCCATAGTGCGTTTGCAGAATTTTCATCGTTTCTCTCCGGCTTGTTCCCAAGCTACCCTATTGCAATGCCGCGTTTGTGTCGAACTATACAACTGAGAGGGTTGGTGAGGCAAGTCGCGCCGCTGTCAGCCCCAGCAGGATCGCCCCGGTCTGAGCCACATTGAGTGAATCAAAAGACCGGGCCTGCGGGATACGTAGCAAATGCGCGCAGCGTTTGGCAACCCCGGGGCGCAGTCCCCTGTCTTCATTGCCGAGCACAAGGACAGCCGGAAGATGTAAGCGGGTTGCAAAGGCGTCACAAACGCGGGGATCGCCGGGGTCAGACCCTGTCCCGTAAATGGTGAGGCCGGCCTCCTCGGCGCTGTCAAGCGCGCGCCCGAGATTGGTCACTTTTGTTATGGGCAGGCGCTCCAGAGCGCCGGCGGAAGCGCGAAGAGCGCCCGAGCCAAGGCAGGCGGTGTTGTGGATGGGCAGAATGAGACCAGCGCCGCCCAGAGTGTACAGAGTGCGGCAAAGCGTGCCCACATTGCCGGGGTCCTGCACTTGATCAAGAGCAAGAAGCAGCGGAAGGGATGCGCCGCTTACTGAGGAAAGCAGATGTTCGAGTTCATGAAAGCCTGTGACGGACAGCCTCGCCACAATGCCCTGATGGGCAACGCGGCCACCGTTCGCGCCACGGCAAAGACGGTCCAGAGCATCCTGCTCCACCAGGGTAAAGCGTACGCCGTTTTGACGACAAAGGCCCTGAGCTTCCTGAATATCGCGGTTACGCAGACCTTTTTTGAAAAAAACAAAATCAACGCGTTTTGGATCGGCGACAAGCAGTTCAAGCGCCGGCTTGATGCCGGGTAGCAGCATCGGAGCATCGTCGCTGACTTTTTTTACAGGCTTCATGGGCGGTTAGTTACGCGTTTTTCGGCTTAAGCGCAAGGAAGGAGTAAGAAGTATGAACAGACCGAACAGCTATTCACATGCTTTTTTATATTTTTTGTGCGCCCTCTATCTGGTGCTGGCAGGGGGCTGCGGGACGCACCAGGGCGGCCTGCAAAACGGCGATCACGGTTTTGTTGTGCCGGAGGACGATTCCTCCGCTCCCTTGACCCGGACAGAACTGGCTGCGTTGCAGTCCACAGGCCAGATCGACCGCAATGTGCCGGCAACTGCCATGGCAGACGTGGCGCGTCAATACAAGCATTTTTTGCGTAAAGGACGCAACACCATGAGCATGTTTTCCAAACGCTCCGAGCAGTATCTCGCCTATGCCCGCAAGGTGTTCCGTTCTCGCGGCATTCCTGACGAGCTGGCCTATCTGGCCATTGTGGAAAGCGGCTACAGGGCCAATGCCAAATCTCCGGCAGGAGCCGTCGGAGCGTGGCAGTTCATGCCGTACACCGCCACGCAGTATGGTCTGCGTCAGGACTGGTGGACGGACGAGAGGCTTGATCCTTACAAGTCTACTGAAGCGGCCGCCGACTATCTGCGTAAACTCCACGGGGACTTTGGAGACTGGGCTACCGCCGCAGCCGCCTATAACGCCGGAGAGGGCAAGATCAACCGCGCCAAACAGGGCACGGGCGCCAGACATTTTTATGAAATCGCAGAACGTAATCACAGGCTGGACGAAAAAGCGCAGTTGCGTGACGAAACAAAACAATATGTGCCGCGTTTGCTGGCTGTTACAAAAATCATGCGCAATTTGCCCCAGTTGGGCTTTGACCCCATTTCGCCGGAAACCGCTCCGGGCGTGCTGCGTTTCAGCGCAAGGCCGGGTACGGATCTGAAGGGACTGGCGCGGCAGTGCGGCATAGACTGGGACGAATTTGCCGCGCTCAACCCGCACCACAAACGTCCCATTACGTCAACGGAGCGTTCCAGCCATGTATATGTTCCCGTCTGCAACGAGCGACAGGCGACAAATTTTCTGCGTTCACCGGCCTCCGCGCCGTACGCTGACTGGCGGCCGTCAAGCGTGCGTTCAAAAGTTGATTCCTGGGAAAAAATCAGCCGTCGCAGCGGTGCGTCTGTAGCGCAGTTACGCGCGGTCAATCCCGATCACAGCGCGCTACGCGCCGGTGACACCGTGCTTGTACCGCGCTCTGTGGATATGTCGCACGCGGCTGTCGCCGCTCTGGACAAGCGTGAGACTCCACGCCGCGCCGGCAAGGCTGTTGCCAGAAAATACAATGTGAGCATCAGGGATCTGCAGGAATACAACCAGATTGCCGATGCCAATAAGGTGCGGGCCGGGCATGTCCTGCGTATTCCGGCGCGCTAACTCGGCTTACCGCGCTTTAACTGACGCGGATATATCCGACATGAGCCATCAGCACATCCTTTGCCGGGGAATTTTTTCCAGGTACAACCGCGCTACCGCATCGACAAAAAAGCCCATCATGGCTGTCGCATTGCCGGTATTGTAAAAATCGCGTAGCGTTGTGTGAAATTCTTCCGAATCCCGGTTCATGACGGTGACAGGGAACAGACTGTTTTGCAGCAATACGCCGTTCATCATGAGCGAGGCCGTTCTTTTGTTCGCGTCGTGAAAAAACTGATTCCGTGCCATGAACAGGAAGACGCCTATCGCCCGCTCCGCAGGCTGTTCAATCGCATTTTGCAGAAAGGAAAAGCCTTTTTCCGCGATCCCGCTGAGAAGGTCGCTTTCAGGCGGCGTGTAAACATCAATATCCCGGATCGTGACCAGCCTGTCGCGGAATTTGCCCCAGGTAAGGGATTCCTCCTTCCCGACATGCTCGTGCAGGGCGCAGGCGGTCTTTTCATCCAGACGAAAAACGCCGTCAGACACCAGGGCCATGAGTTTCTTGGCGCCTTCGCCAAAATGCTTCACCTGAAGCAAGTCATCTATGCCTATGCCGCTCACGGATTGGCCGTTAAGAATCGTTTCCGTCTGCGGCAGGCTTGTGGGGTTGTGCTCCAGAGAGGACATACTGTTCCAGGTAATGTTCACAAGATTTTTGCTGAAAACCTTGACGGCATCCCGCACTGAGGCGGCTGACGGCACGGAAAAATGCGGCCTTCCTTCCCAAAACATATCAAGGTGCCGCAACATGCGATCTTTCATAGCAACCTCCGTGTGGTTTATATTCCAAAAAAACTATAAATTTTGCTGAGAACACCCTTGCGGCGGGAGCAGGACGACATTTATACGGATCCGGAAAAATACAAGGAATTTGAACAAATTAACTGCATGTGTGGATTATATAGCAAAAAATATTACGGTGGAACAGTAAAAATTCTTTACAGCGCACCTGTTTTGAACTAAATAGGAATTGTTCTCATTAAAAACTTTAACCTGTTTGTGCAAAGGAGACGATGATGAGCAAGACGAAAGAAAATCTTATGGCCGCATTTGCCGGGGAATCCCAAGCAAACCGCAAATATCTCGC
>BLLL01000015.1 GCA_013374015.1 Candidatus Desulfovibrio kirbyi | reverse complement strand
ATGTAATGTCTGATGCCAGGCTTGACACATATGCCAAGTATTTCCTGACCCAAATGGACGGAGATAGTGTAAGAATCACAACGGGAGAACCTGTTGAGTTTGAAACGGTTACTTCACGTCGTCTGCGTTTGGGGACACGGTTTACTTATGCAATCAATGAGTACGTTTCCCCGTACATTGGAGTTGGTTACGAACGCGAGTTTGATGGTCAGGTAAATGCTTCAACCTACGGTTACGATTTGGATGCACCAAGTCTTCGTGGAGACACTGGCCTTGGAGAAATCGGCTTGACAATAACACCAGCTGAAGGCAAAGCGTTTTCTCTTAACGTGGGTCTTCAGGGATTCACGGGTGTGAGGGAAGGCTGGCAAGGTAGCCTGCAGATGAAATACGAGTTCTAGCATCAGTTTGCCGTGATGCCACGTTGGGCTGGGTTTTTTGCTCCGGTCATGTGCCGTAAGAGTACACTCCCGTTGCAAAAAATGCCCGCCTTGCCTGACGGCAAACTGATTCCACTGTCTGATTGTTCATTAAAATTGTCTGTTCTTGTTCTTTGTCCGGTTTTATTCTATCGTGCCGGGCGAGGCGTGGTCAGTTATGGAACAGAACATACAATCTTACGAGCTTGTGGGCGGCGATCTGATCGAAATGGAAGGCCTTTTGTGCCGTCATCTTGCCGCATTTTTTTCTTTCAGCGGGCATGCGCTGTATTTTCCGCGCCACAACACGCCGGACGCGCCGTTGCTTTTGCCGCGTGAGCGGCGTCTGTTGCTGCCGCTCTTCTGGAAAGGGCTGCTGCTCGGTGTTTTTATGGCGCACGGCGTGCGCGTGCGCGCCCTGCGCGTCCTGTTACCCGCGCTGCCAGCTGTTGCCCTGCTTTGTCTTGAAAATTTGGCATGTCACAAACGCGCGAGCATGGATTCTGTGACCGGACTGCTCACTGAGGAAACGTTTTTCGCGCGTATAGAGGACGATGCCGCAAACGTGCGCGCCTGCCTTGACAATCCCGATTCCGGCGATGGGGGGCAGCCTCCTCTGTACCGTTTGTGTATGGGCATTGTGCTTCTGCGGGTGTTTAATGCCGAGGAGATGATCCGGCAGGCGGGCTATGCGTTCGGCGACAGCCTCATGCGGGAGCTGGCGCTCGCCTGCGCGTCTGATCTGCCGCAGGATGTGCGGGTTGCCCGTGTGGGGCGCGATTCCTTTGCCCTGCTGTTGCCGACGACCGGGAGCGCTGTCTGTTATTCCACGGCAACGGCTGCTCTTGCGCGCATGGACAAGGTCAGCCTGATTGATCCGCTGACGCAACGGCCGGCGCGCCCCCTGATTTGTGCCGGATATGCCCTGTACCCGCAGGACATGCGTTGGGCGGACGATTTTGCGCTGCCGGTTTTTGAGCAGGCGCGCAGACTGATGGCTTTGGCCGGAGAGGCGGCGGATGTTGCGCGGCAGGCCAGTCGGGTTATGCCTTTTGCGCGTATTTTGCAGGACGGCGGCGTCATACTGGAAAGTCTGCCCCGTCTCCGTTTGCGGATCAGTTTGGGCAGGAGTGTCGGGGCCTGTGAGGGGGCACGGTTTGCCGTGAAGGGGCGCGGGCGGGAAGAGACGCGTGGAAAGTCGTCCGTTTTCAAGGGTGAAATTGTGCTGATGTCCTCGCGGGAAACGGAATCCGTTGCGGAAATTTTGCACGTTGCGGATTCTGCCTGTATGCCGGAGCCTGGGGACAGCCTGACCTTGCTGGACAAGCGGCATATCTCCCTTTCAGCGTGCGCGCCGGCGTGTGAAGAGGCGGACGAGGGCGCTCTTTCAGGAATATGTGGCCATGCTGAATTTTTGCGGCGTCTTGCAATGGAAGCGGAACGCTGCTCCCGCTTTGTCCTTGCCATAGCGCGTGTGGATGCCCCCACGCCAAAAAAACTTGTGGCTCTTGCGGCGGCTTGCGTAACAGCGGCGCGCTCGGCAACGCGCCGGCCTCCCCTGATCGGCAGATATGGCACGAACAGCCTGATTGCGATGCATCCGGAGACAACTCCTGAAGAACTGCTGCCCGTGTACGCGGATATCCTGAAAAAAGCCAAATCAGCGGTTGGTCTGGCGGGCTACCCTTTTTTGCACTATTCTGTGGATGAAATACGCGATTGCGCCCTGAAGGCGTTGGAATACGCTCTCCTGCTGCCCGAGCCAAGAGTGGGAGAATGCAATTCCCTTGCCTTGAACATCAGCGCGGACAGGTTGTACAGCTTTGGCGATGTGTTTGGGGCTGTGGAGGAATACAGGCGCGCGCTGCTTGTTGACAAAAACAACGCTATGGCCTGGAATTCGCTGGGCGTATGCATGGCTGTCCTGGGGCGAGCGCAGGATGCCCGCCGCAATTTTTTACAGGCGCTCCGCAAAAGCCGGGACAGCGCTTCCGTTGGGCAGGCCTGCTACAATCTGGGCGCAATTTCTGAAAAGCTGGGACAGCGCCGCGCGGCTTTCCGCTATTACCGCCGCTGTATTGCTGTTGCGCCAAACCATTATTTTGCCTATATCCGACTGGGCAGAGCATGTGAGCAGGGCGGTCGGCGCGCTGAGGCCAGGCGTCTGTATGAGATCGCGGCAGGCATTGATGATGCGGAGCGCAAAGGGCGGAGTGTGGCAAGACGGCAGATGGCCGCTCTTGCCGTTCGCCGGCGGCGCGGCGCTGAAGCAAGGGAATTGCTGCACGAAGCCTTGTTGCGCGATCCTAAGGATGCGGCGGCTATGCTTTTGTTGGCGGATCTGTATTTGGATAAAAATGAAGACCCGGGCATTGCAGAAATGCTTGCCCGCAAGAGCGTGGGAATACACGAACGGCCTGAGGCGTGGCGCACGCTGGCACGGGCGTTGCGCGCCCTGAACAGGGAGGAGGATGCGCGCCGCGCGGACGCGCGGGCAAAGTTGACAACGGCAGCGACGGCACCCTTGTCAACCGATTGATTGAGTTAAAAGAAGCGAAAATTATTGGCAAGCTGTTTTTGCTTGAAAAAAATATGGGCGTATCGTGCGCGGCAAATACATGAGTGTAAAAATATGAGCGCTTCGGTGGTAAGTATGGGCAAGTTGCTGCGATTCGGCGTTTCTCTGGATCAGGATCTGTTGGAGCCTTTTGACAGGCTGTGCCGGCGCAAAAACTACGCCGCCCGTTCAGAAGCCATCCGTGATCTGATCCGCAAAACCCTGGTGGAGGACGAGTGGCAAAACGCGCAGGGGCAGATGGCCGGCATACTGACGCTTGTCTATGATCACCACAAACACGATCTGGCAAACAGACTTATGCGCATGCAGCACGCCGACCACGATATTATCGTGACCACGCTGCACGTGCATCTTGACCACGACAACTGTCTGGAAGTGCTTGTGCTCAAGGGTGAGGCGCAGCAGGTGTGCGCCCTGTCCGACCGTTTGATTGCGTGCAGGGGCGTCAAGCACGGTACGTTCAGCGTGTCAACAACGGGGCGGAATTTGGCCTGATGGAAGACGTACAGAATCATGCGCCAAAGGTTGCTGTCGATATTGACAGGGTAGGCGTCCGGGAACTCAGGCTGCCCCTTCTGGTACGCGACCGCGCTCAGGGCAGCCAGCAGACAGTGGCCAGCGTGGATTTGGGCGTGGATTTGCCCTCTGCCTTCAAGGGCACGCATATGAGCCGTTTTGTGGAAGCGCTGAAGGACTGGAGCGGCGAGATCAGCTTCCAGTCCGTGCGGGGATTGCTGCAAAACGTAAAAATGCGTCTGGGCGCGCAGCGCGCCTACGCCCGTTTTTCTTTCCCTTATTTTATCAATAAAGCCGCGCCGGTGTCCGGTCATAAAAGCGCGGTGTCGTACCAATGCCGCCTTACGGGCGAACTGGACAACGCGGGGCAGTCGTTTCTGCTTGAGGTGGATGTGCCGGTAATGACGGTGTGCCCCTGTTCCAAGGCCATCAGCAATGAAGGCGCGCACAGCCAGCGCGCGCTGGCGCGCATGAGCGTGCGCATGACCTCCTTTTCATGGCTTGAGGAATTTATTGAAATCGCTGAAGAAGCAGGCTCGTCGGCGGTGTATACCCTTCTCAAGCGTAATGACGAAAAATATGTCACCGAACATGCCTTTGCGCGCCCCGTTTTTGTGGAGGATGTGGTGCGGGCCGTTGCCCAGCGCCTTTCAACGCGTGACGATGTGGAGGGGTTCAGTGTTGAGGTGGAGAGCATGGAGTCGATTCATAATCATAACGCATTCGCGCGTATTGAACGTGGGCAGAAGATATAGTAAGAACAGCGTTGCGCGCCCTGCGGCGGGACCGTTCCGGCGGCGTATCACATTGATCGGAGGCAGACAGTATGTCGTCTATATCCACTGTTGGCGCGCGGATATGCTCTTTTCGGGAAGATCGCGCACTTTCTCTGGAATCTTTGGCCGAAAACACCGGCCTGAGTGTGGAATTTTTGAAAAAAGTTGAGAGTGGAAAAATTTATCCGAGTATCGGCCCGTTGCAAAAGATTGCCCGCGCTCTTGGCGTGCGTCTGGGCACCTTTATGGACGATCAGTATACTTGTGATCCTGTTATTTCGCGTATTGGCGGCGATGAGGAGGACGAGGCCCTGCACAAGGGCCGCAGCGCCGGCGCGGCCTATGTGTACCATGCCCTCGGCAAGGGAAAGAGCGACAGGAATATGGAGCCGTTTTTCATTGAAATCAAACCCAGCGGCGGTTGTGCGCTCGAACCGCTTTCGCACCAGGGCGAAGAATTCATTCTGGTGCTCAAAGGAGAGATTTTTGTGCTTTATGGACGCGAACGCCATGTACTCAGGGAAGGCGACACCATCTACTACAATTCCATAGTGCCCCACTGTGTGGGAACTGTTGGCGACAATACCGCGGAAATACTGGCGGTTATATACAGCGCGTGACGGAGCGGTCTATGGACGAAAAAGTGCGTGAACGTCATGCGCTGTTTGAACTGCGCGAATGGACCTTGGGACAAATTCTTGATCATACGGTTGCGCGTTTTCCCGACGGAGAGGCCGTTGTGTACGCTGACCGCGAGTATCGCCTGACCTGGCGGGAATTTGCCGCTGTGGTAGACCGCTTTGCCAAGGGGCTTATGGCGCTTGGCGTGAAAAAGGGCGAAAAAGTTGCTGTCTGGGCTACAAATGTGCCGTACTGGGTGGCGCTGCAATTTGCCACGGCAAAAATCGGGGCTATTTTGCTGACAGTGAACACAAATTATCGTGAGCACGAGCTGCGTTATCTGCTTACTCATTCAGAATGTGAAAATATTTTTATTATCGACAGGATGCGTGATCACGACTTTATTGACACCCTGTACAGTATTGCGCCGGAACTGCGCACTGGTATCCGGGGCGAACTGCGCTGCAAGAGTTTGCCTCACCTGAAGCGGGTGTGCTTTTTGGGGGTGGAGAAACACCGGGGCATGTATTCGGTGCCGGAAATCCTTGCCCTTTCCATGATGACCGATGATGAGGCGTACAGGGAGCGGCAGGCTTCTCTTGATCCGTGGGACGTGATCAACATGCAGTATACCTCCGGCACGACAGGCTTTCCGCGCGGCGTGATGTTGACGCATGTCGGCATTGGCCTGAACGGCTACTGGATAGGCCGTCATCAGAAATTTTCCGAAAAAGACCGGCTTTGCCTGGCAGTGCCGCTTTTTCATTGTTATGGCTGTGTGCTGGGCGTTATGGCCTGTGTGAATCACGGCACAACGCTGGTTATTTTGGAAACCTTTGACCCTTTAAAGGCTCTGTCCGCTGTGGACGGCGAGCGTTGCACCGCTATTTACGGCGTTCCGACAATGTTCCTGGCTGAGCTTGAGCACAAACTTTTCAAGCGTTTTGACATGTCCAGTCTGCGTACGGGCATGATGTCGGGTTCTGTCTGTCCGGAGCCGCTCATGCGTCGCGTTGTGGAAGAAATGAACATGAAGGAGATCACAATCTGCTACGGGCTGACCGAGGCCTCGCCGGTAATGACGCAGTCCGACGTGAATGCCCCGCTTTCCGTGCGTTGTGAAACAGTCGGCTGCGCCATGCCCGGCGTTGAAGTGCGTATCGGCGAATCCCAAACCTGTGAGGAAGTGCCCCGCGGTCAGGTGGGCGAAATTCTCTGTCGCGGGTATAATGTCATGAAGGGCTACTACAAGCTCCCCGAAGAGACGGCGCAGGCCGTCAGCCCGGACGGGTGGCTGCATTCCGGCGATCTGGGCATTATGGATGATCGCGGGTATGTGCGCGTTACCGGCCGAATCAAGGATATGATCATCCGTGGCGGTGAAAATGTGTATCCGCGTGAAGTGGAAGAGTTTTTGCTCACCATGGACGGCGTGCTGGATGTGCAGGTTGTGGCCGTGCCGAGTCGTAAATATGGGGAGGAGGCCGCCGCCTTTGTGATTCCACGCCCAGGCAGCGACATGTTGCCTGAAGACGTGCGTGATTTTTGTCGCGGCAAGATATCCTGGCACAAGATTCCCAAGTATGTCGCGCTGGTGGATGCCTTTCCGCTGACGGCAAGCGGTAAAATTCAAAAGTATAAACTGCGTGAACTGGCGGCGCAACGCTGGGCTGAGGCTACACAATGAAGGACGGAATGAACGAAAAAACCATCGCCCCAGGCGCCGGTGACTGCGGGACGTGTCCCTTGGCAAAAATTTCGGCGGCAGTCTGGAAAGACATCTTGCGCCGTCCCTTTCGCAAGCGCCATCCTTGGGTTTTCTGGATCGGCTGTCTTGCACTGTTGGGCGTCTGTCTGTCGTATTTCAGCATGGACGAACCCGGAGAGCGGATATTCGGCAAAAGCGAGCGTATTGCCTTGGTGACGGTGCGCGGCCTCATTATGGACGTGAGCGACGACTTGGCCTGGATACGGGAGATAGAGCACAAACCTTGGGTAAAAGGCGTACTGCTGCGGGTGGATTCCCCGGGCGGCGGAGCCGCGGCCTCGCAGGAAGTGTACGATGCCCTGGCGGGCCTTGCGCTGAAAATGCCTGTGGCCGCAAGCATGGGGTCTGTGGCGGCCTCAGGGGGCCTGATGGTCAGCATGGCGGCGGAGCGGATTTTTGCCAACGCTTCCACGGTGACAGGCTCTGTCGGGGTACGCATGGATATACCACAATTACAAGGATTATTTGATAAAATTGGCGTCGGACAAGAAACGCTTGTGACAGCTCCCTACAAGAATGCCGGCTCCTATACGCGCCCGCTTGCCCCGGAAGAACGCGCGTATTTTGAAGGGGTGCTTGCGGACATGCACGCGCAGTTTATTGATATTGTGGCCAAAGGCCGCGGGATGCCGCGTGAGCGCGCGCAAGCTCTGGCCAACGGCAAAATTTTTACCGGACGCGAGGCGAAGGATCTTGGGCTTGTTGACGAACTGGGCGGGCAGGAGGAGGCTCACCACTGGCTTGCCGAAAAAAGTGGCGTCCCGTATGAGCGCGGGCTGTTGACGCGCCCGAAAGAGAATCACTGGATTGCCGAAGGGCTGAAATCCCTGCTGGGAATCGACATTGTGGCACTGAACGGGGCCGCACTCTATGATCCTCGCTCGCCCGTGTTTTTGTATCGGTTTTGAGTGGTACCGGAGCATTTCCAGCCGGAATCGGCTTTTGACACATCCCCTTGCACAGCGTATATGTAAGGCATGATTGCCATGTCTGATCTTTTTCGCGTCAGCCTGCGTCAGGTTGTGCGGCAACGCGCCTTTGGCGTGATTTTATCAATCGCCCTCGGCATTACGGCTTTTATTGTGCTTGCGGTGATGGGGCGTGAAATCCGCTATAAAGTCGGGCAGGATATGGTGCTCATGGGCGGTGTCAATATCATTCGTGTGATCATGGATGACCGTCAGTATCCTGGGCAGCCGATCCGTGAATTTTTTCCCGCGACGGTGGACGCCCTGCGCGCTCTGCCCGGCGTTGCGATTGTCAGCCGCAATGTGTGGATAAGTCAATTTTTTTCATTGCGCGGTGAAGGCGAGCGTTCTTTGAATGTGTTTTTTATCGGAATAGATCAGTACTATCCTCTTGTGTATTCTGTAGATTTGATAACCGGACGTTTTTTTACGGACGCTGATATTGATCAGCGCCGCAGAGTTTGCATGCTTGGGCGCGAAGCGGCGCGTGACCTGTACAACAGCCCGCAGGAGGCTCTGGGGCAGTTGGTTTTTTTGCAGCAGGACGTGTTTGAAGTGATTGGGGTTGTCAGCGGCGTTATGCTTGGCGATTGGGGCAAGGGAGGCTTTTTGCCGTACACCACCATGATTGACAGGAACTGGGGCGACGGTAAGATAACGCGTCTTTTTGTCCGGGCAATCAGCTGGCAGGATGTGGCCCCGATTGTCAAGGCCATACCTGCTGTGGTGCGCAAGCACCAGTCGGCGCCCTATCTGGTCACGCTCACCCAGGAAGACCAGCTCAAGCGTGTTGAAGGCATGTTTTTATGGGTTGAAGCCCTGCTGTGGCTCGGCATTGCCGCATCGCTCATGCTGGGCGGTTTTGGCATCTGGCACGGCACATTTGCCGCCGTGCGCGCCCGCACGCGTGAAGTGGGGCTTAAAAAGGCAATGGGCGGCTCTGATACCGACATCATGTCCCAGTTTCTGGCGGAAGCTCTTTGCAAGGCAGTGGCCGGAGGGATATTTGGCATTGTGACCGGTTCTCTGCTTGTGTCTCTTGGCGCATGGCTGCTCGCGACAGGCTTTTCCTGGTCCCTGCTGGTCAGCAGCAGTTTGGGGAGTATTGTTTTTTCGGCTGTAATCGGGGTTGCCGGCGGTTTGTACCCTGCTGTGCAGGCCAGTCGCATGGATGTTGTTTCCGCGCTGCGTTTTGAATAGACGGCATGTATAGGGCAATGTAGTTATGGCTCCAGTTATTATAGCCAAAGACCTGCATAAATGTTACGCGGGCTTTGATCCGGTGTTGCGCGGCGTGAGCATGGAAGTGGAATCCGGTGAAATGGTGGCTGTCATGGGACCGTCCGGCTGTGGAAAATCCACCATGCTGCATATTTTGGGCATGCTGCACGCGCCGGATTTGGGTTTGCTGGAAATTCTCGGCACGGATGTGTTAACGCTTGATCGTGAGCAGGTGGCGGCATTCAGGCGGAGCAACATGGGTTTTGTCATGCAGTCCAGCAACCTTTTTGAACATTCCACAGTATTTGAAAATGTTGAATTCCCGCTTATTTATGAAGGAGTTCCTCCGCAGGAGCGCTGGGAAAGGGTTATCCGCGCTCTTGATCTGGTGCGTCTTTCCGCAAGGGTACACTATCGCAGCAATCGTCTTTCCGGTGGGGAACAACAGCGTGCGGCCATTGCAAGGGCTATGGTGAATACTCCCCGGATTTTGCTGGCGGACGAACCAACAGGCGCTCTGGATTCCGCCACAAGCCGTTTGATTATGGAGAATTTTCGCGTCTTGTGCCATTCAGGCGGCGTGGCCGCGGTTATGGTGACACACGATCCCAAGATGGCCGAGTTTTGCGACAGCATTTATACACTGGAGGAGGGCATCTTGCGTTGCCAGCGTCGTGAACTGACTGCCGTGGCTGTGGACAGCAGGGCGCGCGGAACGCGGGCGCGCGGCGCACTTGTGACGGAGCGTTTTCCCGATGATGCTGCCCAGGGCGTGATGGATGAAGTAACGGCGATGTATGAAACAGAAATGCTTTCGCGCGTTTATGCCATACGCGGCAACAGTTTTTCAGAATATTCGCAAGACTATACCTTGTCTTTGGCAGTGCGCACGATCGGTATCTGGCAATTTTTTGTCGGCGCTGTGCGTTGTTTGCGGCAGACGCGCGGGCAGTTAAACTTCCTGCGGAGAGCGCGGGCGTATGGGTTCAGATCGCTGTGGCGGAGTTTTTGCGCGTTTGCCAAAGGGATGGTGGTCGCAAAATGGGGAAAGGAAGACGCTGTTGCCTATTTCTATGCCACAAACGCGCGCGATCAGGCAGCCGCGTGTTATGTGGCCGCACAGTTGTTGCGCGTCCCCTTTGCGTTTGCCCTGAATGCCTCGGACTTGAATTCCTCAGACATGGAGTGCCCTGACGGCAGCCTGTCAGCAAAAATTTCTTCCGCGCTCTTTGTGCGGTGTGATTCGGAAGCCACCCAACTGGCCCTGCGCACGCGTTTTTTAGACACGCCTCCAGAGAAATTTTTGTATTTTCGCGCTGTTTCTAAATTGGTGGCGCATATGCGGAAATTGTTTTTTTCAGCCTGACCTTGAGTGCACTGACAGGAACAAATGCGGAAAATGAGTACTCAGGACTGAGCACTATGGGATGCCTGCTTGTTGCCGATGTCGGCGGGACAAATTGCCGTTTTGCCCTGCAAGGGGAGCGGCTTGTCTGGGTCTCCACAAAAGAGCTTGTGGACACTGAGGCCTTTCTTACGTCCATGACACGGGAGCTTGCAACGCCGCTTGCCTCCTCAGCCGACGCGCTTGTTGTTGCAATGGCAGGCAGGTGCATGACGGGGCTTAAGGTGATGCTGTGAACCCGCCGGTACTGCGCATGGGGCGCATAGGGTATCTGAATGTGTTGCCTGTGTATTATCCGCTTGAGGCGGGTATCCTGTCGCACAATTTTGAGATTGTTTCAGGCCCGCCTGCCCTGCTCAACAACATGATGGCCGGCGGCGAACTGCACATTTCCTCAACCTCCTGTTTTGAATATGCAAGCCGCCCGGAGCGCTATTATCTGGTAAAAGATCTTTCCATCGGCTCGCGCGGGCCGGTGATGAGTGTGCTTCTGCTCTCCATGCGGCCTGTTGAATCCTTGAACGGGCAGGAGATTTTGATAAGCGGCGAAACGCACACGTCAGTGGCGTTGTTGCGCCTGTTGCTGCGCAATCGTTATGCTGTGGAGGCGGGCTTTTGCACAGGCCAGGTCACGCCCGCCCTGTATGCGGCTGTTCCGCCTGTGGCTTTTCTGGCTATCGGGGATGAAGCGTTACGCCTGCGCAATCACCCGGACTATCCCTACCGGCTGGATCTGGCGGAAGCGTGGCGGGAGTGGACAGGGTTGCCCTTTATTTTTGGTCTGTGGGTTATGAGCCGTGAGGCTGTTGAAAATGGCCTGTTTGCCGATGATCCCGGAGAGCTTTTGCGCAGGGGGCGGGACTGGGGCCTTGCGCATATGGACGTGATTCTGAACCTTACCTCATACGGTTGCCCGCTCACTCGAGAGGAACTTGTGGTGTATTATCGCGATGGTCTGGTGTACAGCCTGAGTGAAAAGGAAGTGCGGGGCCTGTGCCTTTTTTATGAAAAACTTGCCGAAGCGGCGATGATTCCGGCAGTGCCGGAATTGCGTTTCTTTTGAAGGGCAAAGTCCGCATAAGAATTTTTTCCACCGGCGTTAGACGGCGGCATTTCATTCCGCCAGTGTGTGCCGTTGCGATTCTTTCGGCACCCACCATTCGTCAAAATTGTACATGATTCCCGCAAGCGCAGGCTCAATGCCCTTGAATCGGCGCTGTACAGCCGGCAGGGCGTAGGGCACATATAAAAAACAGTAGGGCTGTTCCTCGGCAAGAATTTCCTGAATGCGGGCATACAATCCGGCCCGTACGCTCTGATCCGGCGTTGAGCGCGCTTTTTCCAGCAGTTCGTCAACCTGGGCATTGCTGTAGCGGATAAAATTTAGTCCTCCGGCGCGCGTGTGCGAGGAATGCCATATGGAATAAATATCCGGGTCCGGCGGGATTGTCCAGCCAAGCAATACCACGTCAAATCTGCCCTTGTCCACAAATTCGCGTATAAAGGCCGCCCATTCCACAGTACGTATGCGCGCGTCGACGCCGATGGCCCGCAACTGATTTTGTATGACGGACGCTGTCAGAATGCGCTGCTCATTGCCCTGATTGGTAAGGATGGTGAAGGCAAGCGGCGTGCCGTTTCTGTCCAGCACTCCGTTATTGTCCGTGTCCTGAAAGCCCGCTTCAGCCAGCAGGGCACGCGCTGCCGACTGATCTTGCGCTACAGGCCTGAGCGTGGGGTGAGACGCCCATGTGCCGGGTTTGAAAGGGCCAAAGGCCGTTTCTCCCTGCCCGAGCAGCACTCCCTTGACAAGATCGTCGCGGTTGACGGCAAGTGATATGGCCCTGCGCACACGCGCGTCCTTAAAAAAGGGATGGTCCAGATTAAAGCCCATAAACACATACATTGAAGCCAGATAGCGGTATTTTGTGAACCGCTCTTTCCAGACGGGGGTGTCTGTTTGGCGCAGGTACTGCAACGGGCTCAGGTCGACCACGTCCAGCCTGTTCGCTCTGGCTTCCATAAAGAGCGCCGCGCTGTCAGGAATAATGCGGTACACCACTTCCGCTATGTGGGGCTTGCCAAGAAAATATGTGGGCGAAGCGGCAAGGGTGATTCGACTGCCGGCCTCCCAGCTTTTCAGCCGGTATGGGCCGGCGCCTGTCGGTTTGCGGGCAAAGGGCGTATTGCGAATGTCCTGGCCCTCCAGTATGTGGCGCGGCAGTATGGCGCTCATCCAGGAAGAAATCGCCCGTGTAAAAAACTGGTCATAGCGCACTTCAAAGCTGTATCTGTCCAGCACAATAAATTCCCTGACACGCATAAAGTCTTCGGCATAGGGGTTGCCCGTTGCCGGATCGACGGCAATTCTGTAGGTAAAGGCCACATCGTCAGCGGTCAGCTCCTGGCCGTCTTCCCACAAAATGCCCTTGCGCAGGGTAAAGCGCAGGCGCTTGCCCCCGTCTTCCACACTGAAGGACTCGGCCGCCCAGCATTCCGGCTGTAAATTTTTGTCGTAGCGCAGCGGCGCCACAAACAGCAGACCGGCCACTTCGTGCGAGGGCGCGTCGGACGTCAGGTAGGGGATCAGGTTTGACGCTTCCCCAATGGCGCCGAATAGAATGCGGTCGCCGTAGGCAGCTTCATCTGTTGAGGCGTGGGCGGCTTGCAGTTCCGGCGTCAGCAGAGCCGCCAGTATGGCAATGCAAAAAAAATGTTTCATGGAGTGTGCGCCCGTGGTTGCGTTCGTTCAATTCTGTGCTAATCTTAGCAGATATGAAGCGTTCTCATCAAATGGCTGTGTGTGAACTGTGCAGAACATTTCTGCACGATTCCGTATCTGAATATATTCGTGACGCGGCGCAGTATAGTCTTTCTGAAAACGGTGTGCAAAAGTTTACCGTACGGGAAGATGAAACTTGGGAGGTGCAAGGCTCAATTCAGGGTGAAGATTTGCAGGTATACACGCCGACCCTGCACTTTACGCTTGCGGATAACACTGTGCGGTTTCACTGCGACTGTTCGGACGCGCTCAGCGGCATTTGCAGGCACGCTACCTCCCTAGCGCTATATTTTGTTGAGAACATGCGTAAAGAACAGGGAATTGACGAAGATGCGATATCTGTCGTCAAGGACTGGAAGCAGAGTTTCAGGAGTTTTTTTTCTTCCGCTGTGGAGCCGGAACCCGGGCGGCACTATCTGGTTTTTCGTTTTATTCCTGAAGACGGGCGGCTGCTGGTTGCCTTTTTTCGTTCTCGCCAAAATAAATCAGGTATTTCAAGTGTTCACGCAGAAGTAACGCTGGATCAGATTATCCAGAATCCGGAATGGTGTGAATTTTCTCCTGAACTGCCGCATGTGGCGCGCCAGATCGGGCTGCATCTTGACTATTATGGCCATTGTGTCGAGATTCCTGGTGGTCTGGTGTCTTGGTTCCTTTGGGCAGTGCGCAAGGAACAGTATCTTTTCTGGAAAGATTCCGATCATCTCTGCAGGATTGAAAACATGCCGTTTGCCCTGAAACTCAAACCTCAACTGGACAACAGCGGTTTGCGTTTTGACGTGCTGATACAGCGCGAAGGACGCGCTCCACTGCCTGTTCGCCTGGCTGCTGGCGTATGCACGTCTGATGAGGGCGACGAGCCGGACGATCGTGACGCGTCAGTCACGTTTCATGGGCAGATGCCTATCTGGATATGCTATCGGCGCACGTTTTATCCAACCCAGACCTGCCTCAGCCACACGCTTATTTACAGGCTTGTCCACGATTGCCCGGTAGTGCCCAATCAGGATATTTCAGAATTTTTAGACCGTGTCTGGGCGTATCTGCCCACGTCAGAACTCTACAGGCCGCAAGAATTTTTGAAGCTTATGGCGCCGATATTTCAGGCGGCAACCTATAACCCCAAGCTGTTTCTGGACGAAGAGGGCAGTCTGCTGACTCTTGAAATTGACAATATCTATGAATCAAAACACGGTGAATTTACCATCAACGGCCCAAATCCGGATTTTCAGACCGGCAGTTATGCCTGGCAGGGGCAAACCTATCTTGTGCGCCGCTCTCAGGATGAAGAAGCGGCGTTGTTGGACGAACTTGCAACGGTTGGTTTTCAGTCCAGATCCGGCAAACTCTGGTTTCTTGAGCCGGAAGAGGCCATTGCTTTTCTTCTGGATTCTTATCCGAAGCTGTCTGAAAATTACAGAGTGTACGGTGAGCGCGCCCTCACACGCTATAAAGTGCGCGCCACAAAATCTGTTATCACAGCCGCTGTTGTCAGCAAGCCTGATGAGAAGTGTTTCTCTCTCGATATTTCAGTTGATTATAATGAGCAATCGTTGCCGCTGAATAAAATCTGGAAGGCATGGGTACGCGGCAAGCGCTATGTGCAGCTCAATGACGGCTCCTACGCCAGCCTGCCGGAAGCGTGGATCAAAAAACTTGCCCACAGGCTGACGTCGTTGGGGTTTGACGCCTCCAAGCCTCCACAGCAGACATTCCAGCAGTTTGAGGCGCCATTGCTGGACAATCTGCTGAAGGAACTGCCGGAGACCTCCAGCGATTCATACTGGCATGCATTGCGCGAGAAAATCCGTTCTTTTCAGCAAGTGCGCTTTGTCGACCCGCCAAAGGGGTTGCGGGCTAACCTGCGCGGCTACCAGATCCAAGGGCTTTCATATCTCCATTTTCTTTCGGAATACAATTTCGGCGGTATCCTGGCTGATGAAATGGGGCTTGGGAAGACAGTGCAAACATTGGCTTTTATTCAGTATCTTGCTGAAAATAATATCAAAGGCCCGCATCTTATTGTTGTGCCGACATCTGTTTTGCCCAACTGGGAACGTGAGGCTGAAAAATTTGTACCGGATCTGAAGCGGCTGATTATTTATGGATCCCGTAGAGAGACGCTTTTTGCGCATGTGGTTGATTCTGATATCGCTATCACCACATATGCGCTGTTGCGCAGAAATCTTGAAGAAATAGAAAAAGTTGAATTTACAACAGTGATTTTGGACGAAGCGCAGAATATCAAAAATCCCAACACGATCACGGCCCGTTCTGTGCGGCGACTCAAGGCGCGCATGCGACTTTGTCTTTCCGGAACGCCTATTGAGAACAATCTTTTTGAGCTGTGGTCGCTTTTTGAATTTTTGATGCCCGGGTTTCTGGGGTCGCAGTATTCGTTTCAACGCGGCATTGTCAAACCCATTAAAGATGGCAACACCGAAATCCTGGAGCATTTGCGCGTACGTGTGCGTCCCTTTATTCTGCGCCGCACAAAAGCGGAAGTTGCCCGGGATTTGCCGCCGAAGCTGGAAAGCGTCACGTTTTGCGCGCTGGACGACGAGCAGGCGAAACTGTACGCCGCTCTTGCCAGAAAATTGCGCGCCCAGGTGCTGGCTGATGTGGACGAAAAGGGATTGGCCAGAAGCCGGATGTCCATTCTGGACGCTTTGCTCAAGCTACGCCAGATATGTTGCCATCCGCGTCTTCTTAAAATCGAACTGCCCGAGTTCAGCAAGCATTTGCCATCAGGAAAATTCGAGGCCTTCAAAAACATGATTTCGGAGATTGTGGAGGGCGGACACAAGGCGCTTGTGTTTTCCCAGTTTGTCCGGATGCTGCACATTATCCGGCAGTGGCTCGAAAGCAACGGGATACCTTTCTGTTATCTGGACGGCGCCAGCAAGGACAGGCTGGAACAGGTGGACAGATTCAACAATAGTCCGGACATACCCATATTTTTGATTTCTCTTAAGGCCGGCGGCACAGGGATCAATCTGACTTCGGCCGACTATGTCATCCACTATGACCCGTGGTGGAACCCGGCGGTGGAAAGCCAGGCGACAGACAGGACGCACCGTATTGGGCAAACCCGTCAGGTGTTTTCCTATAAGCTGATCTGCCAGAATACTGTTGAAGAAAAAATTCTGAAGCTGCAGGAGAGCAAGCGCGGCATTGCTGAAGCCGTCATTTTGGGGCAGGACACATGGAAAACATTGACCCGTGAGGCTCTTGAGGTACTGTTTGAGGTGTAAGCCCTGGCGCAGACGTGCGGTAAAGGCATTTGACGCCAGTGTACGATTCGGCGGCTAGCCCAACCTCCACACCGGCATCCTGACCCGATTGATTCTCCGTAATATAACATCATGTCCGCCGTCCCTGTCCGTGTCCATCCACAAGCGGCGTCAGCCCTTGTGGGGGGAATAGCCATTTTTGTCCAGTCCAGAATTGTGCAGCCAAGTGCCGCCAGTTCACGCGCAAGCAGGCGCACGTCGTGCTTGTGCCTAGAAAGATGCGGCGGTATAGAGAGGCGGAAGGGGTTTGGGCAAAGGCGGTATGTAGCATGTGACGACTCAAAATTCGATGCCGCGCGCGGCTTTGGCTCCTGAATGCCAGGGGTGTTTGATTTCATTCATTTCCGTAACAATGTCAGAGCGTTCAATGAGCCAGTTCGGGGCGTTGCGACCGGAGAGTACCAGATGTTTGTCGCAGGCAGCGGCAAGCAGGTCCTCCAGCTCCTTACGTTTGAGGATGTCCGCCGTCAAGGCATACAGGGATTCGTCCAGCAGCAACATGTCAACTGCAGACAAGGCATCGCGCGCCCATTCAAGAGTACGGACAGCGGCTTCACGGTGTTGCGGGCGTTCCGTTTCCTGACGCAGAAAGCCTTGGCCTGCCGCAAAAAAACGCGTCCCCAGCAGGCGTGCCAAGAAACGCTGCTCGCCGGCCTGGCCGTCGCGTTTCATAAACTGGGCAAAGGCAACGTCCATGCCGTTGCCGAGCGCGCGTACCGCCTGCCCGACACAGGCGCTTGTTTTGCCCTTGCCGTTGCCTGTGTAAATAATGACCATATTATTTCCAGACGCCCGGCAGTATGAGCGCGTAGGTGGGGCAATGTTTGTTCGTGGTTATTGTGTTTGCTCCGCATAGTTTTTTGTACTATAGCAATGAAGTGTACGCTGGTCTATGAAAGCGATGAAAAAGCTACTTGGGGTTTGGGAGAATTTTTGCTAAACTTTGCCAAGTGTATTGTCGACGCATCGGTAAGCGCGTGTGGCAGTGATCTGCTTGGGTTACAGGAGGGTGCAAGATGTCGGGCAACCGCGCAAAAGCCTACGCCGAGGCCGGCGTTTCTGTTCAGGCGGGCAATGCTTTTGTGGAACGTATCCG
>BLLL01000014.1 GCA_013374015.1 Candidatus Desulfovibrio kirbyi | reverse complement strand
TTTCACAATAAATATTCCTCATTCGCGTCCTGCGCCAGATAAAGATACTTTTCCAGTATGACAAGCAACTGTTCCACAACGCCACCCCCGTGCATCGGATGCCCAAAAAGTGCGTCCCGTTTTTCGGCAAGATTGTGATCGTCCACAGCGTTCGGCAATGTTGAGGCCAAAGCGCCGGACAGACGGCATGCCCACAAATACTCCTGCGCGCCTGTAAAAAACAGAGAAGAAAGCTCAAAAAAAGACTTCCTGTCCCAGCAGTCCAGCGCCGCGTCTGTGGGGCGGATGGCGAGCGCTGTGTACAGGGCGGCGTGCAGATGATTGCATGCCGCTCCGGGCAAACCCGCGCGCCACCCCCAAAGCCAGGGCGCGCGTTCAAAAAAAAGATACTGCTCAACAGCAAGACGCAGCAGATCATAGCTTTTTTGCAAAGCCTTCCCCAAGAGCGCGTTTGTCCGCGCACACGGCACAGCGCGCTGACGCAAATCCCACGCCGGCACACGATCGGTTTTTGGCGGACAGCCGGTCAGTTCGCCCAGCAAACAGGCAAACCAGCGGTTGGCGTCAGGGCTCTGCGGCGTTTCCAGATGTGAATAGCTCAGCACATACCGCCCCTTGCCGAAATCGCCGCTTATGACCAAAGGTTCGCCCGCAAGAAAATCCGCCGACAGATCAACGCCGTACGCCTTCTGCCAAGCGGAAAAAACATGCGCCGGAACGCGTTGCAGAGGCAAGTCCGCAATCCAGAAATCCTTGTCCGGCGAGTCGCAGGCGGCAAGCACGGCAACGCCCGCGCCCTGCGCCTCAAAACGCCCGGGCCACCAGACCGGCAGGGGACGTGTCGCAGGCGATGAAAAATTCGCGTCGGCATAAATGTGCGCCCGTACATGTCCTGAAATCAGATGTTGCAAGGGGTAAACACGGGACGCGCGCCCCCACGGACAGATGTTCAATCCCTCAGTTGAATCGGCATGACTCAGGGCAAGCCCGGCCCCCCCGCAAAAGCCGAGATAACGCCCGCCACGAGACACGTAGTCACGCACGGCCTCACGCCCTGCCTGTCCAAGCGCCCGTGCCTTGTGTCGCGCATTGCCGCCAGGCGCCAAAAGTAATGACGATTTGAGGCAGTTACCGTCCCGCTTGCCTAACAATACGCCTTCAGTTATATCTGAAGAGCTAACAAGGCGGCAGGGCATACCAAGAGCGCGTACTGCGCGCCAGACCATCAAGCCCCATATGTGGGAAGCGTCCCACAAAATCGAGATCGGCAATACAGTGTCCATTAACGGAACTATCGCCGCCTTTTATGGAGAACGCAAGATGGGTGACCCCCTTCAGAAGGGCTATGAACCGCATAATGTTGAAGTCAAATGGCGCAGGCATTGGGAAAAAACCAGAGCTTTCACGCCGGATCCCGACGCTCCGGGCGAGCCGTTTTCCATAGTCATTCCGCCGCCGAATGTCACGGGCGCCCTGCATATCGGACATGCGCTGAACCTGACACTTATCGATGTGCTCTGCCGTCACGCGCGGCAAAAAGGCAAAAATGTGCTCTGGATCCCCGGCACAGACCATGCGGGCATTGCCACGCAAAATGTTGTGGAGCGCTCGCTTGCAAACGAAGGCGCAAGCCGTCAGAGCCTTGGACGCTGGGCGTTTGTCAAGCGGATTTGGGAATGGCGCGAAGACTACGGGCACCGTATTCTGGAACAGATCAGCGCCATGGGGGCATCCGTTGATTGGACCCGGCTGCGCTTCACCATGGACGACGGCCTTTCAGCGGCTGTGCGCAAAGTGTTTGTCAGGCTCTACAATGAAGGGCTGATCTATAAGGGCGACTACATCATCAACTGGTGCTCGCGTTGCCATACCGCCCTTGCCGACGATGAAGTCGACCACAAGCCGGACAGGAGCAAACTCTGGCACATACGCTACCATCTCGCGGACGGTTCAGGGCATATTGTTATTGCCACCACACGCCCTGAAACCATCCCCGGCGATACGGCCATTTGTGTTCACCCGGAGGACACACGCTATACCCACCTCATAGGCAAAATTGCGATCTTGCCCGTGCTCAACAGAGAAATACCTATTATTACTGATAGTTATGTTGACAAAGAATTCGGCACTGGCGCCCTGAAAGTAACGCCCTGCCATGATCACAACGACTGGATGCTGGGCAAAAAGCACGACTTGGCCTTTATACAGGTTATTGACGAAAACGGCATAATGACAAGCGAATCAGGGCATTATGCCGGCCTTACAAAACAGGAATGCCGCGAACAGATTATCATTGATATCCAGGCTGCAGGAGATATTGTCGAGGTTTCAGATATTGAGCACGCCATCGGACATTGCTACCGCTGTCATACAGTACTTGAGCCGCACGTGTCCACACAGTGGTTTGTGGCCGTGAAAAAACTCTCCAAAGCCGCGCATGATGCCGTGCCGGAGCTGACGCAAATTTTTCCTGAGAGCTGGCTCAAAACCTATTTTCACTGGCTGGACAACATTCGTGACTGGTGCATCAGCCGCCAGATATGGTGGGGGCACCGCATCCCCGCCTGGACGTGTGCCGCATGCGGGACGCTGACCGTTGTCGAAAAAACGCCTGAAGTCTGTCCAAAATGCGGCGACCCAAGACTTGCCCAGGACGCCGATGTACTGGACACCTGGTTTTCTTCCGCGCTTTGGCCTTTTTCAACCATGGGGTGGCCGGACAGCACAAATGACCTGGCGCGCTGGTATCCCACATCGGTTCTGGTGACGGGCTTTGACATTCTGTTTTTCTGGGTCGCCAGAATGATGATGATGGGCATACACTTCATGGGTACGCCGCCCTTCCGCCATGTCTATCTGCACGCGCTCGTGCGGGATGCGGACGGTCGCAAGATGTCCAAATCAACAGGAAATGTCATTGACCCGCTTGAAATGATCAACAAATATGGCTGCGACGCCCTGCGGTTCACACTCACGGCCTTTGCGGCAATGGGACGTGACATACGTCTTTCTGAAGAGCGCATTGAAGGTTATCGCCATTTTGTAAACAAACTCTGGAACGCCGCGCGCTTTGTTCTGTTGCACGTGAGCGATGCCCCGGAGCCTGTGGACATTGAAAACGTGTCCGGCCTGCACCATCAGTGGATTCTGCACAGGCTGGAAACTGTCAAGGCGCAGAACGATCAGGCATTGACCGAATACCGTTTCAACGACGCTGCACAGACAGGCTATAAATTTCTCTGGAACGAATTTTGCGACTGGTATCTGGAACTGGTCAAGCCCGATCTTGACCCGAAAGCTGAAAATCAGCAACGCACGGTGCGCTATGTGCTCTGGCTTGTGCTACGCGAAACCCTTATCTTGTTGCACCCCATCATGCCCTTTGTAACCGCTGAAATCTGGCAGGCGCTGCCGGCGCCGCAGGACGCGGCGGCTACAGATTTCGGCACGGATCTGGCGCGTGAACCGTATCCGGCGCAACGCCCGGGCTGCGTGCGCAAGGAACAGGCGCAACGTATGGAATTTGTCCAAGCAGTCATCGTTGCCGTGCGTACCATCAAAGCCGAATTGAATATCGCTCCCTCTCACAAGACGAAACTGATTCTGATTTCTGCTGATTCTGTCCATGCAGCCCTGCTTGAAGAAAACCGCGCCATGATCATGACGCTCGCCAGACTGGAATCCCTGACGACGGCAACCGACATACAAGTGCCGAAAGCCTCGGCCTCGGCAGTGGTGCAGGGTTGCCAGATCATTGTGCCGCTGCTCGGCACCGTAAATCTTGCCGGGGAATTGCAACGACTGGAAAAAGAATTTACAAAACTGGAGAAAGAACTCGTTACCGCAAACAAAAACCTCCTGAACGAAAGCTTCACTACCCGCGCGCCGGCGGAGGTTGTGGAGCGGGAGCAGAAACGCGCCGCAAAACTGATGGAATCAATAACCACACTGCAAAGCCTGAAAAACAGGTTTGCGGAAGCGCTGGCGGAAGAACAGACTATGGAGTGAACTTGCAATAGACTGGACGCGGGCAGCTTACCGACCAGTGTGCCCAAAACCGCCGCCACCGCGTTGCGTGTGTTCCAGAATCGGCATTTCCCGCCACAGTGGCCGTATGATGGGCTGAAAAACAAGCTGGGCTATTCTGTCGCCTTTGTGCAACGCACGCTCTTCCCTTGAGGTATTCAGCAGAATCACGACAATTTCCCCTGTATAGTCCGGGTCGATAACTCCCACACCCTGAGCGACAGTCAGTCCTTCACGCGCGCCCAGTCCGCTGCGGGAATACACAAAACCCGCCATATCCGGGCACAGCGGCTGCACGCTTATGCCTGTAGGGACAGGGACACGGCCTTGCGGCACGACACAAAGCCTGTCATTGTCAAGGCAGGCGTACAGGTCAATGCCTGCGGAAAGCGGCGTTGTCGGCGATGGCGCGCCTTCCGGCGTCCGCGCATAGAACGCGCGGGCATTTGGACGCACATAGACAACGCGCACGTCTGGAGCGGCAGGTATATTTGTATGGACGCATGACCCGAAACAAGGTAACGGCGTGTGCATGTCTTGTGATGTAACGCAGAAAGTTGCGGAGGGCAAGCAGTCCTTAAAAATCGCACTGAAGGGCGCCCCGGCTGTGTCAATGAGCGCAACGCGCAGTGGCATTCTTTGTCTGGAATCCTGAGAGTACGGAGGCGGCATGGAAACTCGGCGTATTGTTCTGGCGACAAGAAATGCGGGCAAGGTACGCGAACTGACGAATCTGCTGGCGGAATCCGGAGCCGGGCACGGCATGGAAGTGCTTGGCCTGGATTCGTTTCCGGAGAGCGGCAACATTGAGGAAACAGGCGCGACGTTTGAGGAAAACGCGCTGCTCAAGGCGCGCTACGTGGCGCAGACCACCGGTTTACCCAGCCTTGCCGACGATTCCGGCCTTGTGGTGAACTGCCTTGACGGCGCGCCGGGCATATATTCCGTCCGCTATGCCGACGACTGGAACTGCCTGCCTGGTGAAAGCCGTGATATACGCAATATCCGCAAACTGCTGCACACGCTTGAAGGCGTGCCGCCGGCAGAACGCGCGTGCCGTTTTGTGAGCTGTATTGCCGCTGTGAAGCCGGACGGCGCGCGCATTCTGGTGACAGGCGTATGGGAGGGACTGGTGCTGGACGGCATGCGCGGCGCAAACGGATTTGGCTATGACCCGGTATTTTTTGACCCAACATGCGGCAAAAGCGCTGCGGAATTGCGCGCGGAAGAAAAAAACGCCCGCAGCCATCGCGGCAAAGCTTTGCGGGAGCTGTTTGCCCGCTGGGCGGAGTTTATGCGTCCTCAACGCGCAGGGCATTTTTGCCATACGCCGCTTACTCCACCCAGTCTGTAAGCTGTCCCATGCGGCTGAGAATATAACCGGATTCTGACATCTGCGCAAGGTCACGCATGGAACCGTCCATTTTGTACACACGCCAGTCGCCCGCTTCAAGATTCCCCCGCGCCAGTTCCGCCTTCAGTGAAGCAAGAGCTTCATGCGGCGTGCAGAAGAGTGAAAACTCCCGCGCCTCAGGGTCAAGCACCACTTCAGCGCCACCGGCTATATCCACAATATAATTGCCCGGCGCATACACATAGACAATGGGACAGTCCTCAACCGGGGCCGACGCGGGGACTTTGGCACCGCAGGCAGTGAGCAGCGTTATTGCCAACACAAGCGGAACAGGAAGCGACATACGTGATACCGTTGTGTTCATCATGAAAATCTGCCGGTTAACGTCTGTGGGCAGCCATAGCTTCAAGTCTGCGTATCCGTTCTTCCAGCGGCGGGTGTGTGCTGAACAGATTTGCCATGCCGCCGCTCATGGAGAACAGGGGGGCGACAATAAAAAGCTGCGCTGTGCTGGGATTGCCTGCCTGCATGGGAATATGTCTGCCGGCCGCGCCAAGCTTAGCAAGCGCGCCTGCCAGTGAGAGCGGGTTGCCGCAAAGCGCGGCGCCTGTGTCGTCCGCCAGATATTCCCGTGACCGTGAAATGGCCATTTGTATGATGCCGGCAGCGACAGGCGCAAGCAGCGCAAGCACGAGCGCGGCTATGGGATTGCCGCTGTGCCCGTCGTCGCGATTGCCGCCGAAAATGGCGGTAAACTGAAAAATATTCGCCAGCGTCACAATAGCTGAGGCCATCACGCCGGCAATGGTCTGTATCAGGATGTCGCGGTTGAGAATATGCCCTATCTCATGGGCAAGCACCCCTTTCAGTTGTTCCGGCGAGAGCAGGCGCAGGATGCCCTCTGTCACCGCCACAACGGCGTGTTCCGGATCGCGACCGGTGGCAAAGGCGTTGGGGGCTTCTTCCGGCATAACGCAGACACGCGGTTTGGGAATGCCGGCATTGCGGGCAAGTTCCTCGACCGCCCCGTGCAGGAAGGGAGCCTCTTCCGGCGCAAGTTCCCGCGCTTTGTAGAGAGAAAGCACAATTTTGTCCGAAAACCAGTAGGAACCGACATTCATGACAAGCGCAAGGGCAAAGGCGATAATAATGCCGGGGCGCCCGCCCAACATGCCGCCCAGCATGATGATCAGTCCGGAAAGCAGACCCAGCAGCAAAACGGTTTTTAGGTGATTGGTCATGGGCGACTCCCTGTCGAAAAATATTTTTACCTAATATAAGCAGTCGCGGATGTTTGGCAAGATTTATACGCAAAGAAGATACAGCATTTTCAACGAGAGGCCGTGCAGGTTGAAACGGTATCGGACGCCAACAGCCTTGTTTACCGCTGTGCGCGCATCGCGTGCAGGCGTCAAGAAAAAGCGCGTCCGGGCTTCACGCGCCGCACTGCGCGCGCGACACGGCGCAGCGGCAAACAGACAGGAGATAGCCGACAGGGAACACACGCTGCGGCAGATTATCCACACTTTTTTTTGAGCGTTTCGGCCACTGTTTTGCCGAGCGCGTGGCAAACCTTGAGCACATCCTTGTCCGGACGCCAGGCGCATTTCACAGGCTCCGCCGGCATCTCCATGCCCATTGCGAACAGGTGTTCCTGCAACTGTTTCGGCCCTTCGCCCGACCAGCCGTACGATCCGAAAGCCCCGCCGACGCGGTTTTGCGGGCGCAGACCCTTCATGTAGGTCAAAACGGCGCTCATAAGCGGCAGCACGGTGTTGTTATGCGTTGAAGAGCCGGCCAGTACAGCGCCACAGTCCGCAAGTTCGGTCATTACATCGCTGTGGTGATTGCTTTTGACAGACATGAGGCGCGTGGGCACGCCATTTTCCTCAAGGCCGGAGCACGCGGCATAGGCCATGCGCTCTGTGGACTGCCACATGGTGTCGTAAAAAATCAGAGCGCGTTGCCAAGGTTTTTGCTCGGCCAGTGCGCGATAGGTATCAATGATAAAGCGCACGGCCTTTTCCCCGCGATGGATAAGCCCATGGTCAGGGGCTATCATGTCTATGTCAAGAGATTCCACAATCGGCAGGGTTTTCAGCACAGCCGAGGAATAGGGCAGCACAATGTTGTAAAAGTATTCCTTTATCCGTTTCTCATAGATGGCGTCGTTGCCGAATTCGTCCGAAAAACGGGCTGAAGAAGCGATATTCTGCCCAAAAATGTCGTTACTGATCAGAAGTCTGTCTTCAGGAATGTAGGTAACCATGCTGTCCGGCCAATGCAGCATGCGCGTTTCCTGAAAAACGAGGGTGCGTTTGCCGATAGCAATTGTTTCGCCGTTTTTTACGGCCTGCACAGGCCAGTTTTTGTCTCCAAAATAGCCCTGCAGGGATTTCAGCCCGGCCTGGGAGACAAAAATTTTCTCCGGTTTGACGCGCGCGACTATTTCGGCCAGCGCGCCCGCGTGGTCAAGTTCCATGTGATTGCAGACGATATAGTCCACTTTTTCCGGATCAAGCCTCTTTGCCAGACGGCACAGCATGACGCCAACGCTACCGGCCGCCACGGTATCCACAATCACGTTTTTTCTATCTTTGATCAGATAGGCATTGTATGTGGAACCGGAAGGCGAGCGGGAATACCCGTGAAAGTCGCGGTGATCGTAGTCAACGCTGCCTATCCAGAATATATCCTTTTTTATTTCAATAGGTTGCATAGTATCTCCAGATGATTGCAAAACAGCGCCACTTTGCGGTCGATCTCCGTAAGGCCACTTACGCGACCTGACGGGACGGCTGCGCCGCAATCCTGTCGCCGGCGGGCGTATGTGCGGTAAAAGTCCCTTACGCGGGATTGAAGTTGTCTTTGCCGACGCCGCAGACAGGACAGACCCAGTCCTCGGCAAGTTTGTCAAAGGGAACATTGCTATTGTCAGCAGGGTTGTATTCATACCCGCAGACATCACAGACATAGCTTTGCATGTCGTACTCCTTGCTTTATGATTCAGGCTTTCCAAAGGCCGTGCAGATTGCAGTAGGCGCGGACGGTAACATTGCCCGCGTCACTTTTGAAACAGGCTTGCGGCGCTTGCCCCGGTTTGAGGAAGGCAACAGTGCTTCCGTTGTCAACAAGCAGTTCGATCCATTCAATGGAATGTTTTTCTTCCATGGGGTGCGCCGCGCTGCCGACAGTTACCTTGTAGCCCGCATCGGTTTTTTCAACAACGGGCACGTGTTTTTCCCTGGAGGCATCGACAGCGCCTTCCTTCATCTGTTGCATGGCGTCGCCGCAACAGGTCAGGCCGCCACCGCCGCCGTGCAGAACTTCCACAATGTTGCCGCAGTGGGTGCATTTATAAATTTCCGGATATCTTGGCATAACACCCTCGCTTTTTTCGCCATTTTTTGGGTTGTTGCGTCTTTTTACAGATGCAGTAGCCGCAACGGGTCCGCCCGCTCACGGATGAGAATCATTCCCAGTCTGAAAGAACTTTGTCGTTTTGTAAAGGATATTTTAAAGAATCGCACTGTCGTTCTTGATTTCACACCCATGCTCTGTCATACTTCCCCTGTGTTGACATACTGATCCAAGAGCTTGCAATGCTGCACATCTTCACAGCGATTCTTTCCGTATACCTTGCCTTGCGCCTTGTAGTACCCTTGCGCCTGAATTTTTTTCTCAAAGTGCTGCTGAGCGGAATCATTCTGCTTTGCGGCATGAAACTGCTGCTTTTGCATCTGACATTCGGCAGTCTGACGCCGGAATTGTCGCGCAATGTTATAATAAGCACGGGCATACTGCACGGCGCGCTTGTGCTGCTGACTGTCTTCTGCCTTGCGCGGGATATCCTCTCCATCGCCTTACGGCTCCTGCGCAAAATTTTTCCCGGGCTTTGCACATGGGGGCCGCGCCTCTCCAATGCACAATGGGCCGCGGGGCTTCTTGTCATTGCCCTGCTGCTGAGCGCGCTTTCCGTCCGGCAAGCTGTGCGCGTGCCGGACATGCAGCGTCTGTCGCTGACGCTTGATCGTTTGCCGAAAAACCTGGACGGATTGCGTATTGTGCATCTTTCTGACACCCATGTCAGCGCAACGTTTCCAAAAGAATGGGTTCAAGCAATCGTTACAAAAATCAATGCGCTCAACCCGGATCTTGTTGTCATTACAGGTGATATTGCCGATGGTCAAGTGGCCTTGCGCGCGAAAGACATGGCGCCGCTGGCGCAGTTGCGCGCACCCTTGGGCGTTTTTTCCTGCGCGGGAAATCATGAATACTACTGGGGTTTTCAGGAATGGATGCAACAAAGTCGGCAACTGAACATCACACCGCTGCAAAACACCCATATTGTGCTGCGGACAAAAGGGGAGCGTCTTGTTCTGGCCGGCCTCACCGATGAAGCCGGCAAACGCTATGGCCTGCCCGGCCCTGATCTGCGCGCGGCGCTGAACAACGCGCCCGAGGATGCTGTGCGCATACTCCTGGCCCATCGTCCGCAACTGGTTGCGCAAAGCGCGCAGGCAAACGTGGATCTCCAGCTTTCCGGACACACGCACGGGGGACAGATAGTGGGCATGAACTACTTTGTTCGCCTGTTCAACAATGGTTTTTTGTCAGGGCTGTACCGCATGCAAAATACACTGTTGTATATCAGCAACGGCGCCGGGCTGTGGGCCGGTTTTCCCTCGCGTCTGTGCGTGCCTTCTGAAATTACGGAACTCACACTCAGGGCAGGATAACATGAACGAAACATCGCCGGAAATCTTTGCCCAAGCGTACCGGATCGGCCTTTTGCAGACATGCCTGGCCGCGTGGCAGCGCCGCGGCAAAACCCTGCTTGAAATAAATTGCGGCGAAGGACGCTTTCTGCCGCTACTGTGGGAATACGGTTTTGATGTAACCGGCACGGAACTCAATCCGGAATTGCGGGCGGCGGCTCTTGCGGCTATCGGCACACGGGCCGAGATAGAAGCGGCCTCAGACGATCATTTGCCCTTTGAGAACGATTCCTTTGACTGGGTCATTCTGCACGCCTCCCTGACAGATGATTTTGAATCCGCCGCGCGGGAAGCCCTGCGAGTTGCGGCGGGCGGGCTGGCCGTCACCTTCTGGAATACGACTTCTCTGGCATACGCCGCTTACAGACTGGGCGGCCGCAGGACGTATTGGCCAACGCCGGCCTACAGATGGTGGAAAATCTGGAGCACGCTCAAAAATTTCAGGGCAGGGCCCTTAACTACCTTCACAACCCTTGTCGGCTCCTCCGGGATATGGGGCAGCCGTTACCAGACAACCTTATGCCACGCCTGTTTGCGCATTTTGCCGTTAGGCGCATGGGGTATAGTGCGTCTTGACATCACGCCGCCCGGCTTTGTCACGCCGCTACCGATTTACAGTGGTCGTGCCGGTGTGCGCCCGCCTGAACCGGCAGTTGACTTTAATACACTCTGGACAAACAAAGCATCCACAGGGCAATCTATGAGGTACCGATCATCACTGATCTATCGGAATCTATGGAAAAAATTCAATAAACTCTTATTATTCCAAGGAGTCAGTCATGCTGGGCAACAGTCGATCAATCCACATTTCCGTGCATATCCATAAAGACCCCGCGGCGATGGCCGAACGCGCAGCCCACATACTAGCCGCAGCCTGTGAAAAAGCCGTGGCCGAACGCGGCGTGTTCAAAATCGCCCTCTCCGGCGGGCAAACACCCATTCCGCTGTTCAAGCTGCTTGCTGCGAATAACTGGGCAATCCATCTGCCTTGGGAAAAGATAACATTTTTCTGGGTGGACGAACACTGCGTCGGCCCGGAACACCCGAACAGCAATTACGGACTGGCGCGGCGTGAGTTGTTAAGCCGCGTCTCGGCCACACATTTTTTCAGAATGCGGGGCGAGGAAGATCCTGTCAAGGCCGCTGTCAAATACGAGCAGCAAATCCGTACGGACTTCAATCTGGAACCGGCGGAAATGCCGCGTTTCGATTTTATGCTTCTGGGCCTTGGAGAAGACGGGCACACCGGCTCCATTTTCCCGAATTCTCCGGCGCTGACAGAAAAAAAACGCCTTGTCATTGACCAGTATGTGCCGGAGCGCAAGGCAGACCGTCTTACCCTCACCTTGCCCGTCATCAACAACGCGCGCTGCTGCCTGTTTATCGTCACCGGAAACACAAAACACGCTGTGCTGTCGCAATCGCTCAATCTGCTCGCCAATCCCACGCTGCCAGCACAAATGGTGCGTCCGACCGGCGGCGATTTAATATGGATTGCGGACGAAGCGGCGGTCACAGGAAAGTAACACATCTTCTCTTTTTGTTTTCAACCTTGTACTATACCGCTCATTGCCTGAATCAACGAAGGGAGAAAACCATGCAACGCACATTTGCCATTGTCGGTACCGGTGGCTGCGGAAAAACGTCGCTGTCCGAAATGCTGCTTTTTAACGCCGGCGCCCTTACCCGTATGGGAGCTATTGAAGAAGGTTCCACAAGTCTTGATTACGAACCGGAAGAAGTGCGCCGGCGCGGTTCTGTGCAACCGGCATACGCCACATACCTCTGGAACAAAAACCGCCATTTTTTATTGGATATCCCAGGGGACGGTAATTTTACCGGCGATATGACGTGGCTGCTTAAGGGAGTGGACAGCGCGCTTTTTGTGCTGGACGCTGTTGACGGCGTGCGCCCTTTATCCAAAAAATTCTGGACAATGCTGCGCGCGGAAAACCTGCCGGCCATCATTGTCATCAACAAACTCGACCGCGATCGGGCGAATTTTCAGATGGCCTACGACAGACTGACAACGCTTGGCGCAAAACCTGTCGCCCTGCACATGCCAATTCGCAAAAACGATGTTTTTGTGGGCGTTGTTGATGTGCTGACAAACGAAGCGTGGCTGTTTGCCGATGATGGCATGAGAAAGACGGAAATTCCGGCGGAACTGGCCGAAGACGTGAGCCTTGTGCGTGACGTTGCCATAGAAAACATTGCGGAAAGCGATGAAATATTGATGGAAAAATATCTGGAAGAGGGCAGCCTCTCTCCGGAAGATTTGCGCAACGGCCTGCGCGCCGGCGTGCTGCGTGGCGAATTGACGCCCGTGCTGGTATGTGCCGCGCTAGAAAACAAGGGCGGCAGAGCGCTACTGGATGCGGTGGAAACGCTTTTGCCGTCCCCGCAGGACCGCCCCGCGTTTACAGATGCGGCGGGCGGCAAGCGCAGCCCTGATCCGGACGCGCCGCTTGCCTGTATTGTATTCAAGACGCTGGCGGATCCGTTTGCGGGGCAGCTTTCCCTTTTGCGTGTCCTTTCCGGCACAATCAAGAGTGAAACCATAGTAAAAAACATGCGCACCGGAGACAATGAGCGCCTAGGTTCCTTGCTGTATCTTGTGGGCAAGAATCAGACAGCCTGCAAAGAACCCCTGGAACCAGGCTCGATTATCGCCGTGCCGAAGCTGAAAAATACCCGCACAGGCGACACGCTCTGTGACGAAAAGGCCTTCTTTGTTCTGCCCATACCGGAACTGCCGCCGCAGTTGATCACCTATGCCCTTGCTCCAAAGAAAAAAGGCGAGGAAGACAAGGTATACGCCGCCATACAGCGTCTGCTTGATGAAGACTGCACGCTCAAACTTGCTAGGGATGAGGAAACCGGCGACATTCTGCTTTCAGGCATGGGACAGTTGCATATTGAGCTTTCTGTGGAAAAGGCCAAACGCCGTTTCAAGATTGATATTGTGCTCAAAACGCCCAAGGTGCCCTACCGGGAAACCGTACGCGGAAAATGCCAGGTGCAGGGGCGCCACAAAAAACAGTCCGGCGGACGGGGCCAGTTCGGCGACTGCTGGATTGAGATGGAAGGGCAGCCGCGTGGTTCCGGCTATATTTTTGAAGACGCTGTTGTGGGCGGCGTGATTCCGCGCCAGTATATTCCCGCCATTGACAAAGGTGTTCAGGAAGCGGCCGCGCGTGGTTTTCTGGCAGGCTGCCAAGTGGTAGATTTTCGCGTCAAGGTTTACGACGGCACCTATCATGCGGTGGATTCCTCAGAACTGGCTTTCAAGATTGCAGGATCCATCGCCTTCAAAAAAGCCATGGAAACGTTGAAACCAGTCCTACTTGAACCGATTGTCCTGCTCATCGTGTCTGTGCCCGATGCCAGTATGGGCGATGTGATAGGAGATCTTTCCTCACGGCGCGGCAAGGTGCTGGGGTCGGATTCCCAGACAGGCGTCACGGAAATCAAGGCGCACGTGCCCATGAGCGAAGTGCTGCGCTACGCGCCTGACTTGCGTTCAATGACTGGCGGACAGGGTTCCTTCACGATGGAATTTGCCCACTATGAGGAAGCTCCGCAACTTGTGGTTGACAAAGTTATTGCCGAGTACCAGAAAAACAGGGCGGGAGAGTAAAGTCAGTTCCGCGCTTCTTCGCTGTCCAGTCGGCGCATGATCGCCGCAAGCAGGCTGATTCTTGCCTGAGGCAAGGCAAGGCGCAGTGTCCCGCCGGCGGCGTTACGGTGTCCGCCGCCGTTCAGACTTGCAGCTGCGGCCTGTACGTTTGTCGCGCCAAAAGAACGCAGACTGAACTTGCACAAGCTAGGCTTTTCTTCACGCAGCAGCGCGGCCACTTTCACGCCGCGCAGACGCCGTAACTGCTCCACAAAGCCTTCCATATCTTCCTTTGTCGCACCGCATTCCCGGAAATCTCGCAGGCGCACGGCACAAAAAATAACGCTCGCGTTGCGCAAAAGTAGGCTGCGCCGCATCAATCGCGCCCACAGCCGCATTTGACCCACACTCCATCTGGCTTCCAGCTTTTCGCGCAACTGCGGAATGTTGCAGCCGCCCGCAGCAAGATGGGTGGCAAGACGGAACACATGTTCGTCGGTAGTGCTGTGGCAAAAACCGCCCGTATCCGACACAATGCCAAGCGCCACGGCGTCCGCCAGTCGGCCTTCAAGCGGCAGGTGGCAAGCGAGGGCGACATAGGCCATAAGCTGCGCCGTTGCGGCGGACTCCGGCTGTACCCAATTGGCAAGGTTGCCAAGCCCTTCACCACCCAGATGGTGATCAACATTGACGCTTGAGAGCTTGGGCAGGCAGGCGGCCAGCTCCGCGCTCAACCTGCCGATATCACAACAGTCAAGAATCAGGGCGGAGCGCGGCGCAAAAGGAAGGCTCTTCAGGCTTGTGCACACCGTGGCTGGAATAAAGGAAAGATAGTCCGGTATGCCTGTGGAACTGTAAAGCGCGTATTCCTTGCCAAGAGCGCACAAAATAAGACCGGCGGCCGCTAGGGAAGCAACGGAATCGCCATCGGCGTTGATATGACCGGAAACCACCACACGATTGCACCGATTCAGGGCATTGGCAATGCATTGCGCGCCTTCCTGAAAGCGCGCTGGTAACGTCTCAAAGGGCAACTCTACGGACATATCAGAGCGTTGCCGCCTCTTCAACTGTTTCAAATACTTCAATAATATCAGCAAATTTGATATCATTGAAGTGCTCAAAGCTCACGCCGCACTCATTGCCCTTCACAACTTCCCTGACATCGTCCTTGAAGCGTTTGAGAGAATCGATTTTGCCTGTGTAAATAACAATGCCGTCACGCAACAAACGCCCGCCCGCATTGCGCAGAATCTTCCCGTCCACCACATAGGAACCGGCGATTGTGCCCGCCTTGGGGACACTGTAAATTTTGCGCACTTCCGCCTGTCCAAGGTAAACTTCACGCTGCACCGGCGCCAACATGCCGACCATGGCGTTTTTAATATCATCAACAAGTTTATAAATAATATCGTAAAAACGGATATCTACATTTTCGCGGTCGGCAATGTCCTTTGTTTTTGCCGTCGGGCGCACATTGAACCCGATGATGATGGCTCTGGATGCCGATGCCAGCAGAATGTCCGATTCTGTGATTGCCCCGGCCCCGCCGTGCATGATGTTCAGTCGCACTTTTTCCGTGCTCTGCTTGTTCAGGGCTTTGGCAATGGCTTCCAGGCTGCCCTGCACATCGGCCTTGATCACCAGATTCAGCGTCAATGTTTCCTGATCCGAGGCGCGTTGCGAAAGGAATGTTTCCAGCGTGACCTTGGATTCAGCGGCCAATTCCCGTTCGCGCTGTTTTGCGGCCCGGGAATCCGCGATGCGGCGCACCAGTTTTTCATCAGCCAGCACAAAAAATTCTTCTCCTGCCTCAGGCACACCCTCAAAACCCTGCACTTCAACCGGATGAGAAGGCGTGGCTTCTTTAACTTTTTTACCCTGATCGTCCGTCAGCGCACGCACACGACCGGAAAAGGAACCGCAAACAAAGTTGTCGCCCTGCTTAAGCGTGCCTTCCTGTATGAGCACTGTGGCAATCGGGCCACGCCCTTTGTCCAGCCTGGCTTCCACAATATGTCCACGCGCCGGCTTGTCGGGATTTGCCTTCAGTTCCATAATTTCAGACTGCAAGGCAACCATTTCCAGCAAGCCGTCCAAACCCAGACGAGTTTTTGCGGACACCTTGGCAACAATTGTGCTACCGCCCCATTCTTCCGCCTGAAGCCCAAATTCCGCCAATTCACGCAGCACGCGGTCGGGGTCCGCGCCGGGCTTGTCCATTTTATTTACGGCCACCAGAATCGGCACATTTGCCGCGCGGGAGTGGTTAATGGCTTCCCGTGTCTGCTCCATAACGCCGTCGTCGGCCGCCACAACCAGAATGACGATATCCGTGATTTGCGCGCCGCGCGCCCGCATGGCTGTAAAAGCCTCGTGCCCAGGCGTGTCAAGAAAAACAATTTCGCCGCGTTTTGTCTTTACGTGATAGGCTCCGATATGTTGTGTAATACCGCCGGCTTCGCCGCCTGTGACGTTGGTCTTACGAATCGCGTCCAACAAAGATGTTTTGCCGTGGTCAACATGCCCCATGATGGTCACGACAGGCGGACGTGGTTTCATGCTTTCGGGCGCGTCCTCATCCTGACGCGGCAGATAATCGTCTTCAGAAAAGCCTATTTTTTCGACTTCATATTCAAATTCTGAGGCAACCAAAGCCGCCGTATCAATATCAAGAGACTGGTTGATGGTTGCCATCACGCCAAGGCTGAACAACACCTTGATGATCTCGTTTGCCTTGAGACCCATCTGGTGCGCTATGTCCGCCACGCGTATGGCTTCGGTAATACGGATTTTGCGCTTGGCGGCTTTTGTGGGCTGTGTCTGCTGCACGGGCTGCGGCGCTTGCCGCGCTCCCTTGCGACGCCCCTTGCCGCGGTTCAGACGACCGGCAACGTTTTCGTCCTGACGGTAACTGAACTCGCCCTGTTGAAAATCTACTGTACGGCGGCCTTTCTGGCGCTTCTTTTTACTCTGTCCGTCACGAGTGTCAGGCATTGAAGGCTGAGCAGCCTGCCCAAACCCGCCTGTTCGTGTTCCCGTATTGCCTGATGGACGGCGCGGCGCGCCTTGCCCCTCACGAGAAGCATCGGGCGCCGGTCTGCCGCCGACAGGCGGACGTGGCCTGTCCCTGTCTTGCGCACTCGGAGCAGGGCGCGAAATGACCTTGACGCGTGGTGAGGAATCATACGCCGCGCCGGCGCCTCCTTCCAACGCTGCTCCATCAAAATCATCCTTCTTGTGACCGCCCACGGTGCGGAGCGTCGGCGCCGATGAACCCTCAGGCGTCGCCGAAGCATCCGGCCGCGCCAAACGGGAAATTTTTGCACCTTTTTCAGAGATATCAACAAATTTTACAAAAACTGTCTGCTCTGGTTCCACTGACTCCACAGGAGCATCAACCTGGGCGGCGTTGGCGTCCACACCGCTTTCTTTCACAGCACTCTCATCATCCGGGCGGCTGATCACACGCGCCGGCGCATGTATTTTCGCAGCCTTCGCTGCCCGCGCGGTCTTTTTGCCCTGTTTTTTTGTATCTTCTGTCGGCGGAACCGATTCCAAATCCAAATCCGGAATGCCGGAAGGGGAAAACAGAGGTTTCTCGTCCGTCTCAGAAGGACAAGGTACGGTGGGCACAGGCTCTTTTACGCGGCGGCGCCGCACAATAACATTGTCCTGCACCTCGGTACATTCCACATTTTGCCGGCTCTGCACAGCAAAATATTCCCGCACGCGCGCCGCATCTTCCAAAGAAACGGAGCCGACTGTGGTTTTCACCTGCAAGCCGAGTTCACGTAAGGCACGCAGCATGTCTTTGGGTTGTACCACAAGATCTTTGACAAGATCTTTGATTTTGACTTTTTCTTCAGACATGTTGTTTCCCCTTGCGCGGTTTTCCGGGCCTGTATTTTGCAAATTTCAGCGCGCACCCCGGCTCGGAACACAAATACCAGCCCCGGCCCGGCCTTATTTTTTCTGTATCAATACTCAAACCATTTTCTGAAGTCAGCACATAACGGGTTAACGCTCCCTTGGGGAAACGGCATCGACAAATCACGCACATCCGTTCCGGCACGCCCTCTGTCACAGCGGCTACCTTTGTGGCGACAGTTACTGTTTTTGCCATACTCAGTCCGTACCGGCTTCGTTCACTGTTGTAGCCTGAGGATCGGGCGTTCCCTCAACCACAGGCGACAAAAAATTGATGGCTGAACGCAGATCGGCAATACGCGCATGACTGATGGTCAACTTTTCGGCCAGTTCCTCGTCGCTTGCTTCACGCAGTTTGTCCAGCGAAGAATAGCCGGCTTCAAGCAGAGATTCGACAGAAACCTCTGCCACGCTGGCTACCTGTTCCAATCCATGCCCAATGGCGTTGGCTTCATTGTAACGGGTCTCGGTAAAGATATCGACTTTCCAGCCTAGGAGTCGCGCGGCCAGCTTGACGTTTTGTCCCTTACGGCCAATGGCGTTGGTGAGCTGATCGTCCGGAACAATGACTTCCAGCAAATTTTCTTCCTCATCGACAATAATGCGCAAAACCAGCGCCGGGGCAAGAGCGTTGCGGGCATAGGTCGCAATATCCACGCTCCAGATAACAATATCAATGCGCTCTCCGCGCAGTTCCTGAACAATGTTCTGAATGCGCGAACCCCGCACGCCGACACAGGCGCCCACAGCGTCCACGTCCCGTTCCCGCGAGAGCACGGCAACCTTTGCACGGGAACCCGGATCGCGGGCCACGCCCATAATCTGTATGATGCCGTCGTCAACCTCAGGTACTTCACGACGAAAAAGGGAAACCATATAGTCGCGGTGGGCGCGGGATATGATCACCTGCGGCCCGCGGCCTTCCTTGCGCACTTCGATAATAATCGCCTGAACGCGGTCGCCGCGTTTGTAGTACTCACGCGGGATCTGTTCTTCACGCGGCAGTATGGCTTCTGTACGCCCCAGATTGATGACCCATCCGCCCCTGTCGCGGCGTTGCACTATGCCGGAAACGATTTCACCCACACGCTCCTTGTATTCTTCATAAATGATTTCCTGTTCCGCATCACGCATTCGCTGAATGATCACCTGTTTGGCGGACTGGGCGGCAATGCGTCCCAAATCTTCTATTTTCACGCGAAAACCGACTTCGTCATCAATCTGCACATTCGGATCGTGCGCGCGCGCATCGGCCAAGGCTATCTGGGTATCGGCAATTTCCACCGCGCCATCGGCCACAACAACCTTGAACTGGTAGACCTCAATATCACCGGTTTCGTCATTATAGGTGACCTCAACATCCATATCATCGTTAAAACGGCGCAGGACTGAAATGCGCACCGCATCTTCCAGCGTATCAACGAGCATGTCACGGTCAAGGCCTCTGTCTTTGCATATTTGGTCAATGGCCTTTTTGAGTTCAAGATTCATGCGTGCCTCCAACCGCCGCAACCGGCGGCGTACAAATCGCAGTTTCGAGTGTGGTTCGTTTTTTTGGGCTTTTGCCGGGTTTTGCCGGCACAGGAAAAATATGAACGCGGTTTACCCTGCGCACTGCCTGCCACGGCAGACATACGGGCGACATATTCTCAGAGATTCCTTCACCTGCCGGAGAAAGCACGACCGGCGCAATAACAAAGGCAGTGTCTGTAACGTTAATGAGCTTGCCGAGCCACAGCTTGCGGGGCGCAGACGAATTGCCGGCGGCGTTTTTACCGGCATTTCCCGTTTCCGCCGGCAAGGCTGTGTGAAGGCGCGCTTCGACAATATCCCCCAGATAGGGGCGCATCTGTTCTCTAGTAAAAAAAACGCGTGACAAACCCGGGGTAGAAACTTCCAGCACATAGGAATTGGAAAGGCAGTCTTCCACTTCAAGAGCAAGTTCCAGAGCGCGTGAAATTTTTTCACACATGCCGACAGACGCCGAGACTGTCGCTGAGGAAACCGCGACAGAAGCTTCAGAAGGCGCCGGCGACAGGCAGGTGTCACGGCAACTCAGTGGCACGTCTATAAAAAGGCGTATGATCGTGCGGTATCCACGCGCAATTTCCACGCCCCAGACAACAAGACCAAGAGCATGCGCCAGCGGCTCCGCAAGACGAACTATACATTCTTTGATCGCGGTTTCACTCATACAGCGGAATAAAAAAAAGGGGGCCTGCTCAAGGCCACCCCTGTTAAGGCATACGCCCTGCCTAGGATGTTACGACTGCATAAGGCTATACAATCATACTGAACGTCATTTCATATCTGAAACAGCGGATTTTTGTCAAGCGGAATTCTGCAAAATTCAGGGCAATCGAATGAATCAAACGGCCTCAGCGGCCAAGGCTGAGTCTAAAAAAAGGAGTGCCTGCCCGTCTCAGGCGCAATAGTAATACGCCATCGTCACAAACGTCATGCTCACCGCACGCAGGGTCTGGTTTGCCAAAATCAGCCGTAGCGCCAATCGTGGATGAAAAAGTCCCGAATACGCGGGCAGCTGGTGACGCAAGGCGCGCATGGGCGTGGAAAAAATATTGCCCACAAGAAGCGCCAGCACCACATCGGCCGCTGTCAACGCGCCCGTCTGCAACACTGCCCCTGCCGCCCCCAATGCCGCGCCAAATTCCGCCATAAGGTGCAACGCGAAAATCCCCACCGTCTGGGGCTACAAAAACGCCGACCACGCCACATACGCAGCCAGCCACGTTTCCGCCGCCTGAAACGCGCCGCACCTGTGCAAAACATACATCAGCACATACACTGGCGCGGTGAAACAGACAAGCTTGGGCAAACGGCGCATAAAACGCCTCCACGCCGCATAAAGCGCGGCGCGCTGGCCAACAGCGTCAACCCCACATAGAGCACAGCGGGCGTTCCTATGACTGGCCAAATGAGAAAAAATAGTGTCGGCGTGTGCACAAGGCAGGCAGGCAGGCTGTTCAACAGGTTTGCCAACGTCAATTCCCGGTCGGACAATTGTCCGGAGTCATGGCTTTGGGCCAGCAGCCCATTTGCTGCAGCAGGGGAAACAAAGGCTAGGGCAAAGGCCGCGCCGACCTCTTCACGCAAATGCGCACTGCGGACAAGCGGCGCCGCAACTGCAGACAAACGCCGCGTCCAGCGCAACGCCTCCAGTATATTGGCAATCAGCAGACCAACGGCAAGCCCCAAAAGCAGGCGTATCAACGGCCAGCCCAGGCCTGTCCACATTTCATTCAGCACTTCTGCAAACCCAAGTCAACCATCTCCGCATCCGGCGGTAAATCCGTTCGCGCGGCACAGGCCCTTGCCAGCGCGTCGCAACGCTCATTTTCCACATGTCCGGCATGTCCGCGCAACCAGTGAAAACGCACGCTGTGCCGCGACAGCAGGGGCAGAAGTCTTTGCCACAGGTCAACATTTTTTACAGGTTTCTTGTCGGACTTGGTCCAATTTTTCGCCTGCCAGCCGGCAAGCCAGCTTTTTTCAACTGCATTGTGGACATACTGCGAATCCGTATACAAGTCTACCGCGCACGGCTCGGTCAGCGCGCCCAAAGCCTCAAGCACAGCAACAAGTTCCATACGGTTATTTGTTGTTTCGGTAAAGCCTCCTGTCAGTTCTTTGCGGTGCTCCGTAGCGTCAAGGTGCAAAACAGCAGCCCAACCTCCCGGGCCGGGATTGCCCAGGCAAGAACCGTCCGTGTGGACAATAACGTGTTTCATTGGCGCCAAAAAATACGCGTTCGCTGTCAATACCGGTAGTTGTCAGCCTTATAGGGACCGCCCACTTTTACCCCGATGTAGTCCGCCTGTTCCTGAGTCAACGGGGTCAGCCTCGCGCCAAGACGCGCCAGATGCAGCCTGGCCACTTCCTCGTCCAGATCCTTGGGCAGCGTGTAAACCTTTTTTTCCAGCGTGTTATCCGTTGCAAGGCGAATTTGGGCAAGGGTCTGATTGGTAAAACTGTTGGACATGACAAAGCTGGGATGGCCTGTGGCGCAGCCCAGATTCACAAGCCGGCCCTCCGCGAGAATAATGATGGAGCGGCCGGAACGCAAAGTCCACTTGTCCACCTGCGGTTTGATGTTTGTTTTGCGCGCGCCGGAGGCGTGCTCCAAATAGGCCATATCAATCTCGTTGTCAAAATGTCCGATATTGCAAACAATGGACTCATCCTTCATACCTTCCATGTGCGCGCCGGTGATGACGTTCAGATTGCCGGTGCAGGTCACGTATATGTCGGCTTCGGGCAAGGCGGCCTCCACAGTTGTGACTTCATAGCCCTCCATCGCCGCCTGAAGGGCGCAGATCGGGTCAATTTCCGTCACCAGCACGCGCGCACCGAAGCCGCGCATGGACTGGGCGCAGCCCTTGCCCACATCACCGTATCCGGCAATCAGCACGCACTTGCCGGCCACCATCACGTCTGTAGCGCGCTTGATGCCGTCAGCCAGCGACTCGCGGCAGCCATACAGATTGTCGAATTTGGATTTTGTGACCGCATCGTTGACGTTGATGGCCGGAAAGAGCAGACGACCCTCCGCCTCAAGCTGGTACAGGCGATGGGCACCGGTTGTTGTTTCTTCGGAAACGCCCCGCACCTTCACCGCCACAGAACGCCAGTGCGCGGCATTTTGTTTACGGCGTAGCGCAAAGCGCTCAAGAATGCACTGCAATTCCCTATTGTCGGTCTTTTCACGCAGAAGCTCCGGGGCTTTTTCCGCCTCCACGCCCTTGTGTATCATCAGAGTGGCGTCGCCGCCATCGTCCACCAGAAGGTCAGGGCCTGTGCCGTCCGGCCAGGTAAGCGCCATCTCCGTGCACCACCAGTATTCCTCAATGCTCTCCCCCTTCCAAGCAAAAACAGCGGCAAGTCCGTCAACGGCGACAGCGGCGGCGGCGTGGTCCTGCGTGGAAAAAATATTGCACGACGCCCAGCGGATATCCGCGCCCAGAGCGTGCAGCGTTTTTATCAACATGGCCGTCTGAATGGTCATGTGCAGTGAGCCTGTCACGCGCAAGCCCGCAAGCGGCTTTTGGGGGCCGTATTTTCTGATGCACTCCATCAGACCGGGCATCTCTTTTTCAGAAAGCTGCATCTCCTTCCTGCCGAAATCGGCAAGTCCGCTGTCCGCGACTTTGTAAGGCAGATTCAATTCAAGTGCTTTGACCATATGTCATCCTTATCAATTATTTCACACAGTTATTAATCTATTGCACATCTTGCGCATCACATATAAAATATTTTCATCTTGCAAACGGGTATACCTATCAGTCACAGACACCCAAAGTCAATTATGCAGTACGCAAAACCCTCACGCCACAGACGCAGATTTGAAACCCGCGCCTACACCGCGGGGGCATCAAATGCGGCCGACATTCTGGCAAACGTGCTTCAGGCACTTGGCCTCACTCCGGAAAAAGAACGCCTCGCGCAGTTGTGGAACAACTGGGCAATGGTGCTTGGGCCGGAGTTTGGGCCGCTTGCTCTGCCCTTGGGCAGGCGGAGAGACGCCCTCCTTGTGGCCGCTGAAGACGCCATGAGCGCACAGGAACTGCACCTGCAATCCGCTGAACTGCTTGAACGCGTCAATGCGTTTATGGAAACATCTTGTTTTCGCAAGATTTCCGTATCCCTGCTCCTTGGCGAAAAAACCCTGTGCGCACACAACGAATCCGGCAGACAAACGGCTGAACAGATCAATGCGCGGACAGATGCGCAACGCCCTGTTGTCAAAGGTATTTTTCTCAACAGTATGGACCCTGCCTCGCCAGTAACCCGTTGCTACGCGCGCTTCGCCAAAAAAGCCGTCCCAATCAATGGTAAGGGCTGTTCTTCAAAAAAAATTTAAAACCGCAATGCGAAAATGGAAATGGGGGGGGGTGATTACTTAATATATTTAATATATTATAGAAAAATTCAAAATTTTTTATGCGATATTACTGTTTTTTGACTGCGATTATTGACAAAGGCAGCCGGTAGTGCTAATTTTTATTACAGTCTTGCACAATTCCAGTTTTATATGCCAGACAGACACTTTGGGGTAAGGGAATGAGCACACAAAACGCTATGGAACAGATCTGCCTCAAACACGACAACGGCAACGACCTTCGGTTTTTCGGACGACTTTTTTCAGAATGTTCCTGGTTTGATGAAAAATACGGCATAGTTACACGTCAAAAGCTGTATATAACCGACCACAACGAACAGGTATATTATATCATACGATCGGGCGGACAGGAGCACAACCGTCACGCCTACCTCCTTTCCGTGCAGGGCGACAACTGCATTATCTACAACGGCTCCTCTGAAATTGCCATTCAGTTTGACCTGTTGATGCTGGCCGTGCGCGGTCTTTGCGGCATACAGGACGGAGACCCGCCCACACTTTCTGAAGTGGAACATATCGTCAAGGCGGCAACCGCCTGAACATTCTCTCATGTTCACCCTAAACGGGGATCAGGCTTGCAAGAATATCCGGCGTTTTCAGGCAACCTTCACGGCGTGCCGCCCTTGTCCCAATCTCGTGCATGACTCATAAAATGGTTTGTCACCCAGGTCAGCGCCAGTATGTAAAGCGCTGCAACGGAGCTGACCACGGTATCCCAGGGGACTGCCGCGGAAAACGACAGCCGCATGAGAAGTGTGCCGATCACAAAGCCAGAATTGCGAAAAACAGCATGAAACGTGGGCATGTACCGCTGCGCAATGAGCACAAGGGCGATGTCGGCAAAAATCAGCACGGTATAAATGATTTCAAAAAAATCCTGCCCTCCGCCGCAGGTGAAAAAAAGATAGACATCGCGCGAAACCAGACCCAGGAAAATCACAAACAGAAAGAGCGCGAGCAGTTTTTTGGTCATTACATAACGCATGCGCAGATCCGGCGCATGAATGAAGCCCTGACTGCGAAAAATGCGATTGTAGACGCACAGACAGGCAAAAATAAACAACGCGCCGGCGCCGGAAACAATAATGTGCAGAATCGGGTCCAGATTGCCGGCCACGGTGACAGGCTCCGGCAAAGCGCCGAGTTCCTTGAACGCGTTGCGCAATAAAATAAGCGCCAGTATCTCGAACTGCTTGCCCACCGAACGCCCGATGGAACTGGAAATGGTCAGAATAAGCGCCATGACTTCCAGGACAAGAATAAACGTAAAGGCAAGATGAATGGCATAAAAATGCCCAAGGGGCGTCACGACCGCAAGCCAGGGGGGCAGGACGCCCATGCGGTTCAGTTCAATGCCGCCTAGAGCGGCCAAATACAGCCACAAAATAATCAGGGCGACTCGGCGTTGCGTGACGGGCCGCTCCCAGACATGGTGCACATAGTCAAATATGTCCGTCAACGGTTGAAAATAATGTATCAGCATGCGCATTGCGAATCTCCAGAAGTGTTCGCCCGATAATATCCATAGCGCACCGCACGTCAAGGGATGAAAATGCGCCTTGATTGCCTTAATTCAGGCAAGTGGTCGTCAACATAAAGCCGTCCTGCACCTGCGTGCCGTTGCCGTAAATGGCTAGCGGCTCGTCGCAAGCGTGTGGCGTATCAGGGCGGAGCCGATAAAACCGGCGCCGCTGGTGACGATCAGGGTTGTGTCATGCCGGGACTTTTTCAGAGTGTGTTCGTGCCAGTTTTGCGGAAATAACAACCGCAACGAACAGAACGCAGGCGAGCACGCCTATAAAGGCGTTCCATCCCCACTGTCTGTAAATCAAACCCGGGACAAAGGATCCCAGTGTGCCGCCAAGATAATAGACAGAGAGGTACAGGCCGTTCACCGCGCCTTTGTCCATGTCCACAGAGCGGTTGATAAGTCCCGGGCTGATGCTGTGTTCCATAAACTGTCCGATGCAGACGCAGCACATGATAAGCGCCGTTCCCCACAGCGATTCAGTGCAAAAGCCCGGCAACGTGCAAAAATAGATACACACGCCAAGAAAAATCGCCCGCGTTTCCCCGCGCATCAGAGCGATGGTACGGCGGGAGCCGAAGGCCAGAAAGACGCCTATGCCATAGCCGACGTACATCAGGGAAATAATCCAGTCCGAAATGTTCGTGTTGATAGCCGACAGGCGAAAAGGCAGGTAGTTGGCCACTGCGGCAAAAACAAAAAAACCGCAGGCATCAATAAAAAGAAGCTGGGCAACGATGGGTTTTTTCAGTATGGCGAGAAATTCCGGTATGCAAACGCGGGTAAAGCGGCTTTGCTGCGTGTTTTGCAAAGGCCGCAGCAGAAACAGACCCACTGCCTGCATAAGCGCAAAAACCAGAAATACATAGCGCCACCCAATGAGGCTTGAGATGACGCCCGCCCCGATTCGTCCCAGCAGCCCGCCCATGATGGACACGCCGATATAGATCGCAAGCGCCCGTTGCAATTCCTGTCCCGAGTAACACGAAGAAATATGTGCCATGATGCAGGTGAAGACAGCGGGGATGAGTATGCTTTGCAACAGGCGGAAGGTCAGTATGCCGGCAAGATCATGATGCAGGAACAGACCGAATCCGGACAGGGCCATGCCGCTCACGCTGATCAGCAGCACGGTGCGCGTTTTCCATACGCTCAAAAAACTGCCGTAAAAAAGAGGCGCTACACTTAACAGGCCGAGCGGCAGGGTCATGACAAGAGCTATGGTGGTGGAGGTGTGCTGGGGAAAGACGCGCTGGATAGTAGACAGCAAGGGCTGTGGCGAATACATGGTGGCGTAGGTCAGCGATGTGACATAGAGCAACGCGAGGAAGTCGCGTGTTTTTTTGCGCGCTACGGCGTGGTGTTTTCTGTTCAAAATGGGCAGGCCTCTCAAACAATGGTGGACTGCCCCCCCCCATTGTATAAAAACCCTATTTACGCGGCGTTATGCTGAAACGGGAGACTTCGCTGATTTCCTTATCTAATACCGCGGCATGTCAGGGTCAACCTCCGCGGCCCAAGCGTTCAGCCCGCCGCGCAGATTGAACAGCCGCCCCGCATAACCCGCTTCACGCAGTATCTGAATAGCCGTAGCACTCCTTTCTCCCACTTTGCATACCACAACCGTGTCCCTTGCCGAATCCAGTTCACTCATGCGCGCACACAGGCGATTCATGGGGATAGGCACGGCTCGGGACAGCTTGCAGACGACAAATTCTGCCGGCAAGCGCACGTCAATCACCTGTATGTCCGCCCCGCTGTCCAGCAGGCGTTTCAACTCATGCGGGCTTATTGTTTCGACATCCGCCCCGTCATCGTGCCACGCTGTTATTGAAGGCGCACCGCAGAAGCGTTCATAGTCGATGAGTGTTGTAATTTTTGGATGCGTCCCGCAAAGGGGGCAGTCTGTTTTTTTGCTGAGCGCAAACGTATGAAAGCGCATGGCCCATGCGTCAAAAGTGAGCAGGCGGTTGATGAGGGATGAAGGCGTTCCCAAAATCATTTTTATGGTTTCAGTTGCCTGTATGCCGCCCACAATGCCCGGCAACACGCCAAGCACACCGCCTTCGCCGCAGGAGGGGGATTCCTCCGGTCCGGGCGGTTCCGGCATCAGGCAACGCAGGCAACAGCCCTGTCTGGCGTCAAAGACTGTGACTTGCCCTTCAAAACGATACACCGCGCCGTACACGTCCGGCTTGCCCAGCAGGGCGCAGGCGTCGTTGATCAGGTAGCGGGTGGGGAAGTTGTCCGAGCCGTCCACAATAATGTCGAACTTTTCAAATATTTCCAAGGTGTTGGCGCTTGAAAGGGTGGTGTTGAACACACGCGTCGCGACATGGGGGTTGAGGCGCAGGATGCCGTCTTTCGCGGAATCCGTTTTCGGGCGGCCAATATCGTCAGTTCTGTGGATGATCTGTCGCTGCAGATTATTTTCTTCCACAACGTCATTGTCAATAATGCCGATCGTGCCCACGCCGGCCGCCGCCAGATACAGTCCCAGAGGCGATCCCAGCCCGCCGGCCCCCACTAGAAGCACACGGCTTTGCCGCAGTTTCTTCTGTCCCCCATGGCCGACTTCAGGCAACAGGAGATGGCGGCTGTAGCGGAATATCTCCTCTCTGCCCAAATCGCCCCCGTGCGACTGTCGGAATTTTGCGTCTTTGCCAAACGCGCGGTTTGTGGTATCCATACGCTACCCATAATACTACGGCAAAACTGTTTGACAGACAAGGGGTTGTTGATGCATATTGTCGCGCCGCAAAGGCTTGTGGAGCGCAACCAGCGCGAAGCCGCGCAGACTCGTGCCAAGGTTTTCTGGCTGACCGGCCCATCAGGCGCGGGCAAATTCACCTCTTTGTACGCCTTCATACGCGACGCCGTCGCCTTTGCTCGGGATTGAAGTTTTTATGACGTCTTCCCGAAAACATGCGCTGGTAGGTCTTTCGGGCGGCGTGGATTCCGCTGTGGCGGCACTGCTGCTACTGGAACAGGGCTGTCGCGTAACCGGCGTCACCATGTCCGTATACGACGGGCCGAAAGCTTCCGGACGAAGAACAGGGGGGTGTTACGACTGCGGAGAGGAAGAGGACATTGCGCTGGCTGCGGATATGGCCGCGCAACTGGGCATTGCCCATCATATTTTTGGCTGCGCGGAGCAGTATAGGAATGTGGTGCTGGCGTATTTCAGAAAGACGTATCTTGAGGGTAAAACCCCAAACCCCTGCATACGCTGCAATGCTCTGGTAAAATTTGGCCTGCTTCCTGCACTGGCCAAGGAAGCGGGGCTTGAGTTCGACCTGTTCGCGACAGGACACTATGCGCGGGCGGAATATGTCGCGCGCTACGGCAAACAGGTTTTGCTCTGTGCGCGCGATACGCGCAAGGACCAGTCCTATTTCCTGTACAGGCTGACCCAGGAGCAGATCGACCGCGCTCTTTTCCCCTTAGGTTGTCTGAAAAAGGCTGAAGTGCGCAGGCTTGCCGCCGCGCGTGGGCTGCCCGTACACGACAAGCCTGACAGCCAGAATTTTTATGCCGGCGACTATGCGGAACTGGTGAATGCACGCCCGCAACAGGGAAATATTGTCACCGTCGATGGCACTGTGCTTGGGAGTCATATGGGATATTGGCGTTTTACGCCAGGGCAGAGAAAAGGACTTGGCGTTGCCGCGAAAACTCCTCTGTATGTGTTACGGATAGACCCATCACGCAATGAAGTTGTCGTGGGCGAGTATGGGGAAAGCCTGCGACTGTCCTGTATAATTGGAGATATGCGCCGACATATTCCTCTGGAACAGACAGACCGTGTCCTGATGGCGCGCCTGCGCTCAACGCCGCATTTTGTTCCGGTTACGGTGGATCTTTCAGGAGACGCTTCAGGGGAGCGCTGTGTTGTGACGTTTGCCGAGCCGCAAGCCGGCGTCGCTCCCGGTCAATCCCTTGTGCTGTATTGTGACAATGTACTTGTGGGCGGCGGAATCATTGGAGCGGATTAAATCCGCTCTCACTGCCTGCAAGGCCAGTACACCGCGATAAGCGGCTTAGATTTTTGAAAAATTGTGCTTTTTCCCAAAATGCTTCCGTAGGAGGTGCTATGAACGCGGTGACTGAAAAACAGAACAGGCTGAAAGAACGCCTGCAAAGCCTTGACAGCGTGGCTGTGGCCTTTTCCGGTGGCGTGGATTCCTCATTTTTGCTGAAAAGCGCCCAAGATGCGTTGGGGGATAGGGTAATTGCTGTAACAGGCAGTTCACTGAGCTTTCCGCGGCGTGAGCTTGACGCCGCCCGCGGCTTTGCATCTGCCCACGGAATCAGGCATTTTGTTGTGGAATCCGAGGAGCTTGCGGTGGATGGTTTTGCCGATAATCCGCCCAATCGGTGCTATCTTTGCAAAAAAGGTCTGTTTGCCAAAATAACGGCGCTGGCTGAATCAATGAACGCTGGGCAGACGGTGGAAGCCTCCAATCTGGACGATGAGGGAGACTATCGCCCCGGTCTCCAGGCTCTCGCGGAACTGGGCATCGTCAGCCCCCTGCGCGAGGCGCGTTTGACAAAGGCCGACATTCGCGCGCTTTCAAAGGCAATGGGTCTTGCAACATGGGACAAACCGTCTTTTGCCTGTCTGGCGTCCCGCTTTCCTTATGGGGAACGCATCGACGCCGGGCATCTGCGCCGAGTTGACGCCGCGGAACAGTTTCTGCTGGATTTGGGAATGCGCCAGGTGCGGGTACGCTTCCACGATCAGGGCAGACTGGCGCGTATTGAAGCTGATGAAAAAGGCTTTGCGCTCATGTCAGATTCGGAGATCAGACAACGGATGTGCGCCCGCTTTCAGGAACTTGGCTTTGTCTACATCGCTCTTGATCTTCAGGGCTACCGCACGGGCAGCATGAACAAAACGCTTGCAGGCGAGCACCGGTCGGAGTAGTCAGGAGATTCTAGGATGATTTGCTCCAAGAGTTAGCGTCATAATGGGCATAACTGTTTGGTGGAATGAGTACTGGCGTGCGCGTGAGATCGCAATTATTGCTGATCCTGTAAACTTACACTGCCTAAATGACTACATACAGGCTTTTATGATAATTTTACTGCGCTTATTTGGTTATTCCTTAGTAAAGTGGCACTGGATGATTTTATTCTGTGCCGCTATCTTTTTTTTGACGGTTCAGACTACATTGTCGCGAATAATATTTTCTGAATAACCTAAAAACAACAACGGGTACAAAAGTGGGTCTTGGTGCGAACATCAATGAAAAAGCCAATCTAATCTGGGCAATCGCCGATAAGCTGACTGGCGTATACAAACCCCATGAGTACGGTGAGGTGATATTGCCGCTTACGGTTATACGCCGATTTGACTGTGTGCTTGCTGACACCAGAGACGCTGTACGCACCAAGGATACAGAGGTCAAAACCGTAGCCATGAAGGATGTGCTGCTGCGTAAGGCATCGGGATTCTCCTTTTACAACACAAGCAAGTTCACCTTTGAGAAGTTGCTTGATGACCCTAACAATATTGAAGCCAACTTCCGTGATTATCTAGCGGGGTTTTCGTCAAATGTACTGAATATTATTGAAAAGTTCAAATTTGATGCTCATATGGGCACAATGGCGAAGAAGGGCATCCTGTACATTGTCCTTAAGGAATTTACACAACCGTGGGCTGATTTTCACCCTAATAAAATTTCCAATCTTGAAATGGGCTACGTTTTTGAGGAGATTATACGCCGCTTTTCCGAAGCCCATAATGAAGATGCCGGACAGCACTACACTCCCCGTGAAGTGATTGAGTTGATGGTCAATGTCCTGTTTCTTAATGATAACGCCATGCTCTCCGCCGCAAATATAGCCAAGACACTCTATGATCCTGCCTGTGGTACAGGTGGTATGCTTTCTGTAGCGGAAGATTATTTGCACAGGTTAAACGCAGGGGCTGAACTTCTCTGTTTTGGACAGGAACTCAACGACCAGACCTTTGCAATCTGTAAGGCTGATATGCTCATCAAGGGTAGTAACGCTGACTACATCAAGGATGGCAATACACTGTCCGATGACCAATTTACCAAACAAGGCTTTGACTACATTTTGTCCAATCCGCCCTTTGGGCGCGAGTGGAAAAACGAAAAAATGGCTATTGAGAAAGAGGCACGCCTTGGTTTTGCAGGACGTTTTGGTGCTGGACTTCCCTCTGCTTCTGACGGACAAATGCTCTTTCTACAAACTGCTGTAGCCAAGATGAAGCCCAGCGGCTCACGAGTTGCTATTATCCACAACGGCTCTCCGCTCTTTACTGGTGATGCTGGAAGTGGCCCCTCTGAAATCCGTAAATACATTTTGGAAAACGACTTACTGGAGGCCATTATAGCCCTGCCAAACGACATTTTTTACAATACTGGCATAGCAACCTATATATGGGTGCTGTCCAACAAAAAACCATCACTGCGTAAAGGTAAGGTACAACTTATTAATGCTAACGGCATGTACGAGAAACGCCGCAAAGCTCTTGGCAATAAGCGTAATGACATCCCGCAGTCGGCTATTGAAGAAATCACCCGGGTGTATGGAGCCTTTCGTGAAAATGAAATCAGTAAAATTTTTGATACAGAGGATTTCGGCTTTTCCAAGATTACTGTTGAACGCCCCATGCTGGATGCGCACGGCAACCCCATATTGAAGAAAGGAAAACCGCAGTCTGACACTTCGCTAAGAGATACCGAGAATGTGCCTCTCAAGGAAAATGTTGACGAATATTTTAAGCGCGAAGTGCTGCCCTTTGCGCCAGCTGCCTGGATTGACAGGGGCAAGACCAAGGTTGGTTATGAAATCCCCTTCACCCGCTACTTTTATAAGTACGAAGCCCCGAAACCGTCTGCCGATATCAAGGCTGAAATTTTAGAGATTGAAAAAGAACTCGACGGTGCGCTTGCCGAGGTGTTCGGCAAATGAGGGCTATGAAAGACAGCGGGGTTGAGTGGATTGGGGAGATTCCGCAGGAGTGGGAAAGAACTAAGATCAAACATATCTATCGTGTAATAATCGGTAATGGATTTCCAGATACACTTCAAGGCAATGAATTTGGCGAATTACCATTTCTGAAAGTTAGTGATATTAACGGCGATGTTCGAAATATTGCGAAGGGAAATAATTATGTATCCCATTTGATTGCTAGAGAAAACAGATGGAATATTATTCCTCCAGGATCAATCTTAATGGCAAAAATTGGGGCGGCCTTAGCAAAGAATCATCGAAAAATCAACACAGTAGACTGCATAATAGACAACAATATGCAAGCCGCAGTGAAGAAGGATAACACCGTTCATAACGCCTTTGGGTTTCATCTTTGGACACTCATTGATATGACTTTGTATGACAATGGGGGAACGGTTCCGTCTATAAATAATTTTAGATTGTTAAATCAAGAAATTTATATTCCAAGTCGTGATGACCAAATACGTATTGCAGATTTTCTTGACGCCAAATGTTCCAAAATAGAAAGTATCATAGAACTTCAAAGAATCTCCATAGAAAAACTGAAATCCTACAAGCAGACTGTTATAAGTGAAGCTGTCACTAAGGGACTGAATTCTGATGTGCCAATGAAAGACAGCGGGGTTGAGTGGATTGGGAAGATCCCGGTGCATTGGAATATAAAACGCCTCAAATACTGTTTTAAAAATCTGGATTCATTTAGAAAACCAGTTAATGCAAGTCAACGAACTCAAGTAGGAGATATGCTATATGATTATTATGGAGCTTCCGGTGCAATAGATAAAATTGACGATTATATTTTTGATGAAACTTCGTTACTCATTGCTGAAGATGGTGCAAACTTACTTTTACGAAATCTGCCACTAATTTACATTGCTACTGGTAAATATTGGGTTAATAATCATGCGCACATTCTCAAGCCACTAATTGAAAATTGCCTTTATTTCATGGCTAATCAGATGGAAATTATTGATTATACGAACTACATTACAGGTTCAGCGCAACCTAAATTATCACAGTCAAATATTAACAATGTGCCATTAGTTGCTCCACCTTTATCTGAACAGAAGTCTATCGCAGATTTTCTTGACGCCAAATGCGCCGCAATAGACAATGCCATCGGTAAAAAGGAAAGTCTGATAGACAAGCTGACTGCCTACAAGAAGAGCCTCATTTACGAATCTGTGACCGGGAAAATTGAGGTATAACTTATGAAATTCTTACAAGCCTTGCGTAATGTTAGCAGTAAGTTATCAGCAGAATTTGAAGATAGTAAATTATTTGAACATTCCGCCGAAAAAGGTGAATTCCGCGAGGAAATTATCTCTCAATTGTTACGCCCTTTTTTGCCTAATTGCTATGCCATGGGGACTGGACAAATAATTTCATGTGACGGTAATACGAGCAAGCAAATTGATATTGTAATATATGATAATGTTTATTCAAATGTGTTATTTAAAAACAGAAAAGACAACCTCTTCCCATGCGAATCTGTTTATGGTGAGATTGAAATTAAATCCATGCTATCTACAGATGAATTAATAAAAAGTCTTGATAATATAGCTTCATTGAAAAAATTGAATAGGCAAGACTCAACAATATTGGATATTTCACCTACATATCATTTAAACATTGGGGAAGGTTTAACAGCAAGCAATGATAAATTAAATCCATATATTTGTATGATATTTTGTTTTGATGGATTATCATTAACTACGCTTGTGGACAAGCTTAATGATGAAATGTCTGCAAGAGATAGTTCTGAACTACCAGACTTCATTTTTTGTAGTAAGAAAAAATATATGATAATTAAAGCTGGTTCAAAATTTTACCCAACTCCAAAAGGAACTGATTTTGACAAATTTTTTGGCATAAATTCATTTGATGATACTATCCCAATGATGTTTGTTACGCTAAATACATGTTTGAATCAAATTAGGTTAAAAGCACTTAATTATAATGATTACTGGAGTAAATTGTTTAATGAAATCAAAAATAAAAACGATGAAGAGTTGTCAAATAAGGAACAGACATGACAGACTTTGATGTAAAAGAAAAGTGCTTTGAGGAAGATATTGAAGCCTCATTATGTACGACAGGCGGTTATGTGAAAGGCAACCCTCAAGCCTTTGACCGCAAGGTTGCCTTGGATACAATAACATTCCTGTCATTCGTACAAGCCACACAGCCAAAAGAATGGGCAAAATACTTCAAAATATACCGCACTGACAGCGAAAAGGCACTTATTGACCGTTTTTGTAGGGAAACCCGTCAAGTAGGGTTACTGCGCGTCCTGCGTAACGGTCTTTCTGATCGGGGCATACAGTTCCGTTTCGTTTACTGGAAGCCGGAAACAGCCCTGAACGATGCTACTATCGCCCTGTATGGCAAAAACATCTTACACTGCACTCGTCAGCTTCACTACTCCTTATCCAACGAAAACAGCATAGACATTGTCCTTTTCCTGAATGGCATACCCATAGTGACAATGGAGCTTAAATGTCAGTTCACAGACCAAAACGTCAGCAACGCCATAGGTCAGTACAAATTCGACAGGGCAGGCAAGGATGCCATTTTTGACTTCAAGAATCGTGTGCTTGTGCATTTTGCCGTGGATTTATGCAACGCCTACATGACAACCCGCCTTGTAGGGGCTGCAACCAGCTTCCTGCCGTTCAATCAAGGTACTGGTGGTGCTGGCAACGTAGGCTGTGCTGGTAACCCGATAAATAATGAAAGCTACCAGACAGCATATTTGTGGGAACAAGTGCTTAAAAAGGACAGCCTGCTCGAAATTATCTACAAGTACATGCACTTGCAGGTGAATAAGAAAACCCATCGGGAAACAATGATTTTCCCGCGCTACCATCAGCTTGACGTAGTGACGAAACTGCTTGCTGACGTAAAAGAACACGGCGCTGGTAAAAACTACCTTGTTCAGCACAGCGCAGGCAGCGGTAAATCAAATTCCATTGCCTGGCTCGCGCATCGGCTCTCCGGCCTGCATGACGGTGAGGACAGAAAATTTTTTCAGTCCGTCATTGTGGTAACTGACCGTAAGGTGCTGGACAACCAGTTACAGGACACGATTTTTCAGTTTGACCACGTTAAGGGCGTGGTGCAGAAGATAGACAAGGACTCTGTCCAACTAAGGGACGCCATCAACAGCGGAGCCGGAATCATTATCACCACCTTGCAGAAATTCCCTCACATCTACAAAGAAGTGAATGACAGCAACAAAAATTTTGCCATTATTGTAGATGAAGCCCACTCGTCACAGACAGGCAAGGCGGCAATGACCCTGAAAAAGGCTCTGGCAGATACGGAAGCTGTACTTGCCGAATACGCCCGTCAGGAAAATGAAGCCGAGGAAAAAACACCGGACGGACAGGACACACTATTGAACGAACTTGCGGCACAAGGGCAACACCACAATCTGTCCTTTTTTGCGTTTACAGCTACCCCGAAAGATAAGACTCTGCAAATGTTCGGGCAAAAAGGCAGTGACGGCAACTATAGGGCTTTTCACATCTATTCCATGCGTCAGGCCATAGAAGAAGGGTTTATCCTTGACGTGCTGAAAAACTATATGACTTACAATATGTTCTTCAAAATCGTTAAGGATATCCCAGATGACCCTGAAATTGATGAGGCTGCTGGAGTTCGGGCTATCCGCCGTTTTCAAAGTTTACACCCACACAACATTGCGCAAAAATCTGCTGTTATGCTGGAGCAGTTCAGAAATGTGACCCTGCATCAGATTGGCGGTAAGGCCAAAGCTATGGTGGTGACACCTTCACGGCTCCATGCTGTGCGGTATCTGCTCGAATTTCGCAGGCAAATCAAAGATAAAAAATATACTGATCTGGATGTGCTGGTCGCTTTTTCCGGTGAAGTGGACGATGCTGGCATGAAATATACCGAAGAACACCTGAATATAACCAGTGACGGGAAAACCATTAAAGAGGGGCAACTTCCGGCGTCTTTTCATACTGACGATTTCAACGTGCTTATCGTGGCCGAGAAATACCAGACCGGCTTTGATGAGCCGTATCTGCATACTATGTTTGTGGACAAAAAGCTGTCCGGGGTTAAAGCCGTACAGACGCTTTCACGGCTCAATCGTACCACACGGGGGAAGACAGACACCTTTGTTCTGGACTTTGTAAACAGCGCCGAGGATATGCAGAAATCCTTTGAGCCGTATTATGAGGCTGCTGTGCTGGAACAGGAAACCGACCCGAATGTTGTGTACACGCTCAAAAACACTTTGGACGAATTTCAGATTTATACGACTAACGAGGTTGAGCATTTCGGCAATATCTTTTTTGGCTCCGTCAAACAATCGAAAGATGGCCTGGGCAAACTGTCAGCGGCGCTTCTCCCTGCTGTAGACCGCTACAAGGCCAAGACACTTGAGGAAAAGGACAGTTTCAGAAAAACCCTTGGGCACTTCTCACGCATCTATACCTTTATCACCCAAGTGTGCCGCATGTTTGACCGTGACTTACACAAATACAGCGTATATGCCAAATTTCTGCAAAAATTCTTGCCAGCCCCGGACGTTGAGCATGTTCAGGTGGACGATAAAATCCTCCTCGAATACTACAGGCTTGAAAAGGAATTTGAGGGTTCTATCACCCTGAAAGGCACTGATAGTGGTTTTTTCCCGATAACAGGCACAGCAGGTGGTAAACAGCCAAAAAAAGACAGTCTAACTGAAATCATTGCCAAAATAAATGAACGCTTCGGCACAGAATTTACCGAGATGGACAAGGTGCTGGAGCAGATGCAGAACGACTTTGTCACTGATACAAAATGGAGAGATTACGCCCTCAACAACGATGAGAACACGTTTAAATTCCTATTTGAAAAAGGCTTCATGGACATGGCTGCAAAGCGTTATGAGCAAAATGATGCCTTCTTTGTCCGTATGTTCAACGATGTTGATTTCATGGCCTTTATGATGAATCTGATACGGACACAAATTTATAGAAAATTGCGGGGAAACGTGTAGGGGGCGGCTCACATCAAGTCACATCTATTTTACGTAAACTAAATTAGACGCGACAAATTAAGGTGTCATATTAGTTTTCATCGGTTTTCCCAGCACTCGTCAGTTTTGCATTAAGTGCATCAAGTTTTTGTGCTTGACGTGCAGGTAGAACAAAATAGAAATCAAAAAGACCCTCAAGAATATCAAGCAGCCATTCCGCTTCCTCCGGTTCCACAGGGAGAATTTGGCCTGTAACCGATTCTTTCATCGGGTGCGCGGCTATGTTGCCAATCTTTCTGACAGCGTCAACATCATTTGCCAAATATGTAGGCAGAACTTTTGACTCCAAAAATTTAGTGATCCCCTGATCTAACGTTCTCTCTGATATTCCGGCTTTTTCTCTAATGATATGCTGCAAACATCTACGGCAAAGGGCAGCACTGGCCTGAGGGCTAACATCGAAAACAAGGCAAGCTTCCCCTAGAGAGAATGGTGGTCTGTACGTTGTTTTGTGTACAGAATTTGTAAGGAAGCTAACCGCCTGCGGTTCTGAGCTACAAAAAAATCTGCCAAGCCTAACATGCCCATCTCACGTTCCATCGTCCGCCTCCATATGTGTTCGGTAGAGGCAATATTCCATAATTATATATCAATATGTTATATAAATTAATTTGCAACAGTCTTAGTTTGTGTCTGTTGTGGGCACGTGGGTTTTTGTGTATACGATGAGCCGTGTACTACTTTGGGTTGTCAATGCGATGGTTGGCTTGCGTGTCGCTCCTGAAGCGGAGTATACTGGTCTTGATTTGAGCGAGCACAAGGTGCTGAACGCCGTGCTTTCCACAGCCCGCACAGGGGGGGCAGGCGGGGGACGGCAAGATATTTGTCAGCGATGTGTGCGATGTTGTGCGGATACGCACCGGCGAACATGGTGACGTGGCTCTTTAGACAGCCGCGCTCTGCGCAGGCGCAAAAAATTTAACTAACAGCATATTTTTTAACCAAACAGTATAATCCAAGGAGACTGCTGTATGAGTTCCCCGCGCAAGAAAGCAATACTGAACGCAATTGCAACATCCCCGGTGCGGCCTGCCTCTTGTGAGGAAAAATCCGGCGAAGCGTGCGCCGTTTTTGGGCGCAATGTTTTTGGCTTGTCCGCCATGCGCAAGCGTTTGCCAAAAGATGTTTACCGCAAGCTGGCCA
>BLLL01000013.1 GCA_013374015.1 Candidatus Desulfovibrio kirbyi | reverse complement strand
CGACTTTTGTATTTTTTGTAAGCGATTCCGAACGGGTGCCGGAAAATTATGTCCGCTATCTGGAACGCGCCCTGCGCAAGCTTTTTGCCCTGCGCTATGCGCCCATGCGCATCCGGTTACGTTCCAGTCATCAGAAAAAACACGGAGCTTTGTGAAAGACCGCATGCTCCGCGCTCCGACATCTTGTGATTCTGAATCTTGACACCGTCCTGCCCAAAAGGTAACAAGAACTCCCCATACATACGTTGCGTTGCCCATCAGGCCGACTTAGCTCAGTTGGTAGAGCAGCTTATTCGTAATAAGTATACCTTCGGAGGCATTTTATAGATTAAAGACAGTAAAAACAGAATGTTGCCGAGTAGATGCACTTGGTGAATTATGTTTTTTGCTACCCCATTGCTACCCTAGCGCGGGATATGCCTTCTCCCACGCCGACTTAGCTCAGATGGTAGAGCAGCTGATTCGTAATCAGCAGGTCGTCAGTTCAATTCTGACAGTCGGCTCCAGTAAAATCAATGGGTTATGTGTAAAAAAAGCACATAGCCCCTCTTCTTTTGCCCTTTTTCAGGGTAGCAATAGGGTAGCAGAATGAGCGCCGCGACCGGAAACCGTTGCGGCCATTACCCAAAACGGCCACAGCTAACCCCTGCCCTTCCCATCCGTAAGGGCAAAGGCGGTTTGCCGCGTATTCTCTCACTTGCGGCGGAAAGGGCAAAGGCTTGGTATAGCCATCCTCAAAAATGCCATGTTCTGAATAAAGGCAGCAGGCAAACCAGATCAGAACGCCGGGAAGCCTATCAGGTTATCATTGAAACGGTCTTGTCTTTTCTGGATTTGGCCTCTCTGTGCCTTGGCGTTCCCACCCTGGACAATGGCTTTGTGGATGTGGACATGAAAACCCTTGTCGCGGCGGTAGGCATAAATCAACGCCGTTGCGAACGCGCCATTGCCGATCTCAAGGAAGCAGGGCTGATGGAAGTGAAGCAACCGCGCAAGCTCAATGAACATGGTGATTATGTGGGATTGCGGGCGATCCGCGTTGTTACCGTGCGTTTTTTTGAATTTCTTGGCCTTGCCCCCATGCTCCAGAAAGAACGGGCCAAGGCAGCTGAAAGATTGCGCCGTAAGGCCATGCAGATGAACAAAAAACTTTCGGATTTGATGCGGCGGGCCTCACAAGGCATACGCAGTATGTTTACACGATCAATGCCAATCTCCCAGGCTGACCAGAAGCGGCGCGAAACTGATTCCCTACGCTGGAATAGGCTGTGCGCTCAATATATGCTGGCCGGGCTGGAGCCGGAAGATTGCCGACGGCGAGCCAATGCGGAACTTGGCTTGCCCGCCGATTACAGCCCCGGCAGCCACGCATAAGCAAAAAGACGATGACAAGCCAGCCGTGAGGTTTTTCTTTATTCTACGGGCATTTTCTGCGCGTTTTCTCTCCTAAAAAACTACATCCACCATGACGCCACGCGCATAAAATCGCTGGGCCGGATTTTTTTGTCGTTGTCTGGAAAATAAGTGTCGCATAGTTGCCCTCTATGTGTCGCGCATAAAACCAATAGGCAAAAAATAAGCATGAAGGAATGAAGCCAATTTATAGGATTATTTGCGCTTTGGACGGAGCCAACGTTTAACCTCTATGGGAAAAAGACACGCGCCATACGGCGCGGCCGTAAAGGGGAAATGCAAACTTGCAGTTCACAATCATGGCGTGTTCCGTTACTATATATATAGACAAGAACATTATTTAGGTTATACTTGCAAGGGGGAAAGATAATTCATCTTCTAGCAATTTGAGCAAAAAAGGAGAACCAAGAATGCTGGATGTGAAATTAGATTTGACGGAGTCAGTTAATAAAACTGCCATAGCTACGTTCGAGGAACCAGCTAAATCAACAGGTGCGTTGGGTAAAACAGCTATAGATTTTATACACAACCTATTGCTTTATCCAATGCAAAAGTATAATATATATGCAGAGTATAAACTCAATGCATTCAAACAGTCTTTGGAAGACAGTATCAAGCAAATTCCAGAGGATAAGCGGACCGATCCAAATATAAGTATTTGGGGAAATGCTTGTGATTCCTTAAAATGGAATCTTGATGAAGAGCATATTAAAAATGCCTTTGTTGATATTCTTATGGCTGATATAAATAAAGATACAAAATCCACAGTAGTTCCTGCTTTTATCGAGGTTATTAAACAGTTAAGCTCTGCTGACGCTCAATTCATACACTCGCATTTCAAAGGTGGAAACGGAGGAATAGAATTGTTTGATATATGTATAAATTTGATTATTCAGCCAGGACACCCCGCCTTGAAAAGCACATTGCCTTACGCCTATGAACACGGCGTAAATAGTGTTAATCACGATTTTTTTGTAAAATATCAAAAAGACAAAGTCGCAGAAAAAATAGACGATATTGTAATTGACAATTTAGAGAGATTGAAACTCATCGAAATATCTGATGGTTTTTACTCTTTCGCAGCACAAGCTGAAATTGATAAATACTTTGAAGAAGTCCTCGCACAATTCGGTAAATCTCGTGAAGTAAATACTCAAACACGATATATTTACAAACGAAAGATGGTAAAACCTACCGCTTTCGGTAAAAATTTTATGAAAATTGTTCGCAAATAAGTGTATTGCCCAAATATCGGCAGGGAAAGAGAAATATCCATCTCCCCACAAGTACAGACTAGCAGGCTGTATAAGAGTTTGTTTAAGGTGCGTTAGAATATTTTCTTAGTGCATCTCGCATCGCAATATATTTGCAGTCGCATTTTACATTTTTACTGCAAGTACATTTTAGTTTTCTAGATTTATTATACTCCTTGACAAATTCATCTATCCTTTCATGATTATTTAAATTCCAATAATAAGAAAAATATTCTTTATTTTCTCTGATATATGGAGAAATATTTTCGTTAAAAATATCTTGTGTATTATTATTGATAATTCTGCACTCTCCGAAATAGATTGTTTAAGAGCATCATATCCAGCTTGATAAAATTGTTTTAAAATATTTACAGCACAGTTATGACTTTTTATTATCTTTTTTTTAAATCCTGAAATATCTAAAAAAGCAACAAAGCAAGAACCTGATACTGATGTTATAGGCATATTATATCCCCATAATTTACTTATTCTATTGATAATATATAAATTCCCTTATTCATCTACATAAAATAGATATACAAATTTTGCTCATCATTACTTCTGGATGCAGGAAGCGTTCACTTCCGGTAGTTCTGTCCATACGGTTATCTAACGCGGCGGGCGTCTGCTGTGCTACATGTGCCAGAAAGCATCAATTCCGCATGTCCGTATTAGGAATGCAAGCCGCGTCAACAGGGTAAACTTTCGTTTCACTCATGATCATTTTTATAATTGATTGCTCCACCCAAAGCAAGGCAAACCCGTTACAGATATCTTCTCACCATGCCCTCAACTCATCTTAAATTTCCTGAATTTGCCTGTAACCCACGTTAACATCCGTTGTTCTGTCGTAAGCATACCCAAACAGTCTATATTATCGCCATAAAAAGCGTCTGCATCTTTATAACATTCGTTAGCATCCGATAATAAATGTAAGCATTATTTATGTTTATGTGTTCCATAGACTGTATTTACGTGTTATAATGCGTTTCATTTATAGGACAGGACAGAGTAAACAGGCCCACTTCGTATGCTGTTTACAGTCCTGCCCTACGGGGTAACTTATTCGCCAAGGCTCAACGTACAAGAAAAAAACGCACAACAAAGGAGAAACATCATGGGAACAAAAAATCTTCAAGACGTACAACCCGTTGAACTGACAGTAGAACATGGAGTGGCAATGGCTTCATCTCTCCAGGTAGCGAAACATTTTGAGAAGGATCATAATCAGGTTTTGCGTAAGATCAGAAGCCTGATCAAAAACCTGCCGGAAGAAAGGAATGTGTGCAATTTTACTCCCATCAATATTTCCAAGGAATTAGGCCATGCCATGCGGCAAGACCCGACGTATCTGCTCAATCGGGACGCATTCACTTTACTTGCCATGAAATTTACCGGCAAAAAGGCGCTGGCGTGGCAACTTCAATACATTGAGGCATTCAACAGCATGGAGGCCGCCTTGCGTCAGCAGGCAGCGGGTGAAATGTGCCATGCAGACATTCCGCCGCAGGAGAGTGAGGAAATCCGTCATGGCCGCATGGTTAAAATTTTCCGCGCCCTGCTTGCCCATTGGGCAAATCTTGACAATCTTCCTCTGGAAACCGCCGAAACGTCCCTTTGCCTTCACTTGAACGTCAGGCGGCTGGAAGATTGCACATTGGGCGATACCGACAGAGCTTTCTCCTTTTTGTTTCGCGCTCAACACTTGCCGGTCAATACGGGAGAGAAGGCGGCGGAAGAGCAGTTAGATTGCATCCGCCTTATTGCGGATGGATGCACTCAATTTCGAGCCTACCGCGATGGCGATCTTTATGGATTTCTAAAACGCGCCTATGGCCTTGCTCCAGAGGATTTTGAGTGTTTAACGATCCGCAGCGCCAATAAAATCATCTTTGCCCTGTCCGGTTTGTTCTTTACGTTGTGGGGCAATTCGGAATACCTGTCCAAGCGGACACGCCTATTTGCTTCGCGGGCATATCACGCACATGGCCCACAGAAGCGGCCACCTTCCAGCCGGAACCGAGTATGCCCTGAATTTTTGCCACCTTGCCGGGAGATTCAACAATAAACAGTTTCATAATTCCATACCTCTTTCCAAAGTGTTGGCCCGGTCTTTGTCCGGGTTTTTGTCCTGTGACCAGCCGGAATCCCATTTTTCGCCAAGCTCTTTTCCCGCCAGCTTGGCGTTATCCAGGGCAAGGCCGACTTGCCGCGTGACTTCCTCAAGGCCGCGTGAAACATGCAGCTCGTTAAAATCCACCAGCCCGCGCGTTTTTTCCGTGTCCGTAAACTCCGGCACAATGACCCTGCCGCCTACGGCTTCGGCAGCGCGTTCCGCTTCCATGACGCCCCGGTTTTGAACTGTGCCGTCTGTTCTGGCGTATTGGTTATTGTCCGCGCAGATGGTGATTTCCGCTTGCGGGAAGCGCTCCCGCAAAGCTCTGGCAACAGGCTCCAGATTATCCGCCGTAAAGGCCACGGCCACAGGTTTGCCGGTTGCCATATGCAGGGAAGCCCCGGAGGCGTAGCCTTGGGAAAGCACAATTTCACCTTGGGCTATTTCTTTCGGGTCGATATTGCTCGAATACTGATCCGGGCCGGTGATGAAGTGGAAACAGCCTTCCTTTTCCGCGCCGATCAGGAAGCGGCTGTCGCCATTGGATTCAATGATATTGAGATTGCGGACATAGCCAGCCTTGTTCCGTAGCGGAACATAAAGCGTATCCTGCTCCTGATGGACGCCGAAGGGTTCCACCTCCCGCTCTTTCAGGAAAGGATGATCGGGCGAGGCAACGTCCATCTCCCTGACGAGTTCAAAGGCTTCTGCCGCCATATTGTTATGAATACGGTCAAAGCGCTCTTCAAGGTCAACCTTTTGCTGCTCCCGTTCCCGGCGCATGATCTCGCGCTGTTCCTCACTCAAAACATGCCCGGTGGCGATCCATTGCGTTTTTTCGCCGCTGGAAAAATTTTGTATCAATCCGGCAGGCGGGTTTTCATCAAGATAGCCGCAGTACGCGCCGTTAAGTTCAAGACCTTTGCCGAGCAGCGGCACACGCTGAATCTCTCCATCCATGAGCGGCGCTTGCCCCTGCAAATCCAGACCGGCTTTTTGCAGGGTCAGGGCAAATTCCTCTTGTGGAGATAAAGGCTTCAAGAGAGCCGGAGCCGCTTGCCGGAACTGCCGTTGCAGCACCAGGGCGTCCTCTTCTTTTTCAAAGAGCAGCGGCTTGTCATCTGGCCCCTTCACATGCGCCCACAGGCCCGCCTGTTGCGTCTGGACGCTGAAACGCTCTTTCTGGTCAGGAAAATCTGTTTCCGGCCAGACAAAAAGGCGGACATTTTCCACCGGCAGCCAGTTTTTCAAGGGCGCAAGGTCAGTGCCTTCCGGCGCGAACCAGCTTTTTTCCTGCTTGTCCCACTTCGCGCCAAGAGCTTTGACCGCCTCTTTTTCCGCATAAGGAACTGTAAGAAAAGTTTTGCCCTTGGCCGGAAGCGGGGGAAGCGCCATTGCCGCAATGCCTTCTTCACGTTCCGGCTGGAGCGTTTTTTCCGGCGACAGGGTGACTTCCTGTTTGCGTTCCAGGCCCAGGACGTATTCCTTGATCTGTTCCGTATCCCGGCAGGCCCGCTGGATTTCAAGGGGGTCTTCTTCCAGAGCTTTTACCCAGGACTGCACATAGGCGACATGCTGACCCGGATCGTGGGCTATGCCTATATCCTGGCCGAGCATCCATGAAGCGATTTCCGCCCGCAGTTCTTCACGCGCATAAAGCTCCGAGCCGAAAGGCCCGTTTTCCCGGTTCAGCCGCGTTTCATGCCGCGTCCAATGGCCGAGTTCATGTAAGGCCGTGCCGTAGTATTTGCCGGGTTCATCAAAGTTTTCCTTGGGCGGCAGATGGATGGAATCCGTTGCAATGCGGTAAAAGGCGCGGTCACTCTGATCGTGCCTTATGTCCGCGCCGGAGGCGGAGAGGATGCTTTCCGCCTTGTCCACAGGCTCCCATTCAAAGGCTTTGTCCGTAAGCTGCAAGGGCGGCATACCGTCAATCTGTTCCCCGTTGAAAACCTTGGCAAAGCGGATAATGGGCCGCTCCAGTTCCACCGTCTGCTTTTGGGGCTTGCCATCTTTGTCGAGAATGGGCTTGCCGTCCTCTCCCTTTCGCTCCTGTTCTTCTGCAAACTGGTAAAAGACCACCGTTGTGGCTTTGCTCCCGTGCAGGACGCCCATGCCGTTGTTTTGAGCCTGATTGTAGGTCATCCAGCGCGGATCGTCATACCCGGACAGAGCCCCAGGTTTATCCGGTTCATGCCCTTATAGACCGTGCCGGAAACGGGATTGTGCGGAGCCAGGGTGACGCTTCCCGGATGCCAGGGTTGCTGCCAGGGCGCGGTGCCTGCTTTCAGGCGTTCAATGATTTTTTCCGCAAACTCCACATAAAAGAGCTTGTGATCGGGCTTGTCTTTTTTCGACGCGGTGGATTTTTTTGTGTCAGACATACAGCGCCTCCCCCTGCTCGTTCAGCGTGAGTAGACCGTCCTCAATAACATCCGCCAGGGATAACGCCTCTTCCCAAAACGCACCCATAAAATCGGCAACGTCCGGGTCAAGAGGAACATGCAGGGCGGCGTTGTCCGCCAGTTGTTCCGCCACCGCTCTTGCGGCGGCGGCGAAGTAATCCTTGTCTTTCATGGTAATTCTCCTTTGTTATTGTTAGTTGGTTGACAAAATGGTATAAGTCTTATACCATTTGGAAATGAAATTTGAGTATGATCCGGCCAAGAGCCTGAGCAACAAAACCAAGCACGGCATTGATTTTGAGGAAGCCAAAGCGCTCTGGAATGACGTTGACCGGCTGGAAGCGCTTATCTTGCGTCCAGGCGAGAAGCGTTATCTGCTTGTTGGTTTGATAGACTCTCACCACTGGACGGCAATCATCACATATCGCGGTGAAGCGGTGCGCATCATTTCTGTGCGCCGTTCGCAGAACGACGAGGTAAAACGCTATGAAAAAGATAGAAATATCGGATGAGGAATTTGAACGCCGCTTTGACGCCGGGGAAGATATTTCCGAATTTGTGGACTGGAAATCAGCCCGCCGCCCTGGAAGAGAAGCACAGCGCGTCAATGTGGATTTTCCCTCATGGATGGTCAGTGCAATGGATAATGAAGCCTCACGCTTGGGAGTTTCCCGGCAGGCGTTGATCAAATTTGTGATGAACAGCCATTTGCAGGAAAATTCGCAAGGTACGCTGAAACAGGCGTAAGACAGCAGGTGTTTGACACAGCGCGGAATTGGCAGTGTAAAATTGCGCGGGGAGCAGCTACCGTCTGGAAGTGCGTGACCTGCGAAAATGGATTGAAACCAGCTAGCCACTGTTTTGAGGTAACGCTGGTTTCCTTGTTTCAGGGCAGCCACAGCCACACCGCCTTGACCTTCCGGAGACTTGCCAGAGGCACCAGCCCGAAATAACGACCATCAAAACTGCCTTCATGATCCGCCAGCGCCAGGGCGTAGCCTTGCGGAATGTTGCCTTCCTCCAGAACGGAGGGCATGGCCCGGCCCTGACTGTCGGCAGCGCGAATATTCAGGGCAGCGGGATTGATAAAATCCCCCGGCAGGCCCGCCAGGGTTTTGAGCAAAGGCCGCAGGCCGGACGAGCAGGAACCGGCTTGCAGATAGCCGCGCTCCCGCGCCAGATCGGCAAATTCCCCTTCCAGACAAAAACTCGCCAAATCGCCCTTGGCCGGAACGCCGGAGGCAAGCCGATAAATGCCCTTGGGTAAAGACGGGGTGACGTTGACGCGATACCCGGCGTTCCAAAGCAGCAGACCGGCCAGCACAGCCAGCACAGCAGCCGCAATGAGCAAGCCGAAGCGCCTATTCCGTAAAATAGCGTTCATAATTTTTCTCTTGAGCTGGAGCTTCCGGTACGGGCTTTGCCGCTGCGGGCCGGGGCGTGTACCACTCTTTTGGCCGCGCTTCATACAGGGAATCGCTGATGCCGCTGGAATAAACGGCGTTCAGGCCGGAAACCGGCATTTTGGAGCGGGCGGAAAAGACCGGATCAAAGAAGTAGAGAATCTGGCGTCCATAAATCGGCGGCTGGCCTGCCGTGAAAATGAGCATATCGCCGGGCCTCGTTACCCGGCCTTGCCCGTCTTTTTCCGGGCCGGGCAGGCGCATACATTCATCAGGGGTCAGCAGGGGCCGGGCTGTTTCCGTCACGTTGACCGAGGCGTTTTTCATGTGGCCGGTGCGGGAGCCGGAAAGGGATACCTTTTCTTCCACCACCGTGGTCTTGCCGGTCATATCCGAAAGAGTTTTGGCTGTTTCAATGGTGTTGGGGGCATAGGCAATGCGGACATGGCAGTTCGCCATAATGGCGTTTTCCTTGCCGTAAACGCCGTTTAACTGCGTAATGTCCTGCACTATGAGATAGACTTTGCCGCCGTAGCCCGCGATATAGGCCAGGGCTTTTTCCATGACCGGCAGCTTGCCCAGGCTGGTAAATTCGTCCAGCAGCAGTAAGAGCCGGTGTTTATAAGACGCCTTGCCGGCACCGTCCGCAAATTCCATTTTGGAACAAACGCGGCGGACAATCATATCCACCATGAGCCGAAGCAAAGGCCGCATCCGGTCAATGTCAGCCGGAGAAATCACCAGATAGAGATTCACCGACGTTTCATGGTTCATCAGATCATGGATGCGGAAATCGCAAGAGGCGGTATTGAGGGCAACAACAGGATCGCGGTATAAGGCCAAATTGGTCAGGGCCGTGGAAACAACGCCGCTTGCCTCGTTTTCGGCTTTGTTCAGCATTTCCCGCGCCGAACCGGCGATAAAGACATGAGCCTTGCCCCCGAAATCTTGACCCTCACCGTCAGGGAAAAGCTCTTTGAGCAGGGCCGCGTGATCCGTTTTGACCATTTCCTCAAAAAGCTGTTTGATGGTACGGCTTTCATCAGCCAACATGCAGGAAAGGTCATAGAGGGTTGCCGGGCGCTGTTGCCCATGTCGGATCATGACGCAGCAATGCAGGAGAGCGCCGCCGAGCATGGCAAAGGCCGCTTTTGACCAGTGATCTTCCAACCCCTTGCCTGCCGGATCAACCAGCATAGAGGCCATGTTCTGCACATCCGGGATCGCCAGCAGGGAATCCAGGCGGATCTCTTCCAGAGGATTGAAGCGGGCCGAAGCTCCGGAAGCGTCCGAAGGGTCAAAACGCAAGACGCTTTGCCCTTGGGACTTTCGATAGCCCGCCGTGAGCGCCCAATTTTCGCCCTTTATATCCAGAACTATGGAAGAGCCTTCCCAGGCCAGGAGCGTGGGCAAAATCAGGCCAACGCCCTTGCCGCTGCGGGTAGGGGCAAAGACCATGATATGCTCCGGGCCGTTGTGCCGGAGGTATAACTGGACTTCCCCCGGCTTTGAGCGCAGGGAGCGGAGCAACGCGGGCAGACCAGCGTATTTTTTGAGCCAGCCGCCCACATACACGCCCTTGCCGCCAAAATAGCCCATACTGCGGATTTCCGGTTCAATCGCCCAACGGGCCGAACCGTGCAGGCTGGCGCTCCCGCGCAACTTTTTCATAAAGCCGAGCCACACGCCCAGGATGATGAACTGCGGAACCAGAAAAAGGGCTTGGCTTTGCGTAATCACTTGCTCCATGAAGCTGTAAGCGTCATGGGCGCTGAAACTGCTTTGCCATGTGTAAAACGACCAAGGCATGTACCAAAGCTGGCCGAAGGCCGTAAATAGAGGCTTGCCCAAAGCGGCATGATAACCCCAAAAGGCCGCTATACGCTGTGTGGCAAGAACCATGCTCCCCAGGCCGAGCAGGAGCATGAAAGGCAGATATAGCCAGCGGAAGGATTTGCCCGGTTTATCCGCGCCCAGGCCGTACTTTGGGGCATCCTGTGAAGAAAAAATAGCGCCCACGACATTCTCCGTAGAGGCCGTCGAGCGGCGCTAAGTTGGGGCGCGTGGCCCGCACGAGATTTTATGGACTCAGGCTGGAGCGGATTCACATTGAAAATGTGCATCGATTCCCCCCTTGACTAAAAACCATTAAGTAGTACCATTGTGGCATGAACAACGCCCACCGCAAGACGCTTGCCGCCATCTTTGCCAATCCGATCAGTCCATCTGTTGCATGGAAAGACATTGAGAGTTTGTTTGAAGCGTGCGGAGGGGTTATCAAAGAAGGCAGAGGTTCTCGCGTCTGGTTTATTATGGGAGAGGATGTGGCTACATTCCATAGACCGCATCCGCGTCCGGTCACGGACAGGGGAGCCATTAAATCCGTTCGGCAATTCTTTGAAAAGATAGGAGTAACACCATGAACATACTGACATATAAAGGCTATCAGGGCCGTGTTGAATATGACGAGGAAGCCGACATTTTTCACGGCCAGATATTGAACCTCACAGATGTGGTTACTTTTCAGGGTCGTTCCATTGATGAACTGAAACAGGCTTTGGCGGATTCTGTGGAAGATTACTTTGATCTTTGCATGGAAGTTGGAAAACAACCCCAAAAGCCGTTTTCCGGTCGATTCAATGTGCGCGTCACGCCGGAACTGCACCAAAAGACCGTGCAAAGAGCCGCTGTTGAAGGCATCAGCCTTAATAACTGGATTGTCAGAACACTGGAAAAGGCCATTACAGAAGAACAACATGCATGATCTTTCTTTGGAGGAAAATAGTCTATGGATATGTCCCCATATCGCGGTTATAGCCCTCTGATGTACCACGATAAAGACGATGGCGGTTTTTTGGGTGTAGTCGCTGGCCTCTATCATCACAGTATTTCCTTTGAGGGAGAAACAGAACAGGAAATCCGTAAAGATTTTGAAGAGTCCATAGATTTTTACCTTGATACAACGGAAACCCCGGAAAAGCCTTTTGTCGGGCCTATAATGCTCTCCATGCCGCCAGAACTTCATGAGGAGCTTTCCCGTAGAGCTTGTGAAGCTGGAGAATATCTTTCCGACTGGATTGTGGAAAAATTGAAAGCATTGGCTGAACACCACTGAATCCCCTTATCTCAATGCCGCATAGGGCTTTTGAAACACAACATCTTTGGTGACAATGACGTTGAACTGGTAGCCGGGCCGGATTTCCAGGGTCGGCTTGATATTCAGGTTTTTCTGCAATAGCTGCAAAGTTGCCTGTCCTAACTGCGCGGCCAGGGCCGAAGCCATTTCCTGTTGCATGGACGGGGTGCTGTCCGTTCCCGAATTGCCCGAAGCGTCCATTGAATCCATTGTATAGGCCATGCCCCCGGTAATCATGCTCATCAGCACAGCGGAGCCGAAAATCCGCAGATAATGGTTGTTCACTTCATCCGCATACCCGGCATAACCGCCCATATCGCTGCCCGGCATGGCCCCAAGGGTGACGGCGGAACCGTCAGGAAAGACCAGCCGGTTCCAGGCGACTAAAACCCGTTCCTGCCCGTAAATCACGCGGGAATCATAGGTGCCGAAAAGTTTTGCGCCTTGGGGAACGAGAAGCCGTTGCCCGGTGGCCGTATCAAAGACGTTTTGTGAAACCTGTGCAATGATGTTTCCGGGCAGATCGGAATTTATGCCCGTAACCATGACGCCGGGGAGAACAGTGCCGGTTTTGAGTTCCAGAGTTTGCCCGGCTGTTCTGGCATGGGGCAAAATCCAGGCTGTATCCTTGCCCGCCCGTTCAAAAAAGGCTTCCTTGTCTTTGTCCGCAGCCGGATCATAAGAGCTTTCCCTAATGCCGTATGGATCGGGCATGGTCAGGGCGGCGGAGGCGCGGCTTTTGTCCTGTTCCGCAACGGCGGGTTGCGCGGCTGAAGACGGCTTTTTCACGCCGAGGGGAGCGGACAGGGCGTTAAGCTGCGCCTGCATTTTCATACGCCGGATATTTTCCAGTTCCCGCTGGTACTGATCCGGTTCCGCCTTTTTGCCCTGGACGACAATTAAAGGTTCACGCGCCGCCGAAGGCGCGGGCTTTGCTTCCGGCATCGTAACAGCCGGAGAGTTGGGCGGCGGAGCCAGGGCTAGCCCCTTGCCTTCACCCATGAGCAGCGGCTTTTCTTCCTCTTTTATATCCACATGGGGCGTTCCCGCCTGTTCCTCTCCCTGGTTGTGGGCGAAATTGACGCTGTAGATCAGGGCGCAGAGCAAAAGCAGCACAGCCACAACAAAGGCGTACAGGGGCCATTTGCTCATTCGGGCCGCGCCCGCGTTTTTGACCGGCTCCAGACTGTTGGGGGTATTGTCGTTCATAATTTTTCCTTTAATGTCGAGCGGCTTTGCCCGGCTTCCGGCAGCCCGCTTACCGTGTAGGGCCGCGCTATGACTTTGACGCCCGCTTTGTCAGTCAGGCGAAGCTGGAGATACCACACGGCCTTTTCTTCCAGGGCGTCCAGAGTGTAGCCCACAGTCACGGCAGCAGGAGAATCGGCCAGGATAAAGCCTTTTGCCCGCAAGCCCTTTTCCAGAGCAACGGCAAAGGCGTTGTCCGCTTTTTCAGCGGCCAGCAGATGCAAGGTTGTGTGTCCGGGCGGGTACAGCCCGGCAATAATGGAAACGGCATCAGAGGCAATGGCCGCAGTGGCGTTCTGCTCCGGCAGAGGGCCGCAAAAAGAGCCGAGCGGGCCGTGCGCGGCGCAGCCGGAAGCGAGCAGCACACAAAGGCAAAGGATAAATGTTTTCATTACTTGGCCCCCCTTATAATCTCGATTTTTTCCTGATCCCCGCCCACGCCGATCACCAGGGCGATTCGCTCAAAAAGACCATCCACAATCATGGCCGAGTCTTTAACGCGATAATTGACCAGCACATCCTGTTTGCCCTTGCGGACAAGTAAAACCGGCATTTCCCCGGACTTGCTATTTTCCGGCAGGCGAATGAAAGTCTGCCGCCCGTCATCATAAATGCGCTCCGGTTTCCAGGATGCTTTGCCTTTGACTTCATAGTTGAAATTGAGCGCGGACAGATCAACGGTCTTGCCGTCCAGACTGGTGGATGCCCATTCCCGATCCCTTGCTTCTCTGGCCTTTTGCTCCGCCGAGTTCCGGCGCAAATCGTCAGAATACATGAAACCCACATAAGGCGTATGCCCGGAGCGTTGTGATACAAGGCGCAGATGGTAGACCCGGCGATCCGTTGTGACCACAGCGGAGCTTTCCAGCCCCGCGTCCACAGGCTTGATGAACAGATGCACGGAAGCGCCCGGCCCGGAACCGGCTGTGCCGGAATCCACCATCCAGCGGGCCGAATCGCCTACCACGATTTCATGCACCGTTTCCCCGGATTGCAGTTCCACATCACTGACCTGCATAGGCGCGGCCACAATCGTGGGCAGGCTCGCCCCATGCACAAAGAGAATTTTTCCGCCGTCCGACAGCACCGGATCAATGTTGCGGCGCGACCAATCGGAAGACAGTTGCAAGGCTTTCTTTTCCTGCTCATTCAAAGGCACGGCCTTTGGGCTGAGATAGTCTATTTCCGACAGGACAGGCGATTTTATGTCTCCAACGCTCGGAGGCCACCCGGCAGGCACATCAGGCGTTGCCGCGAAGGCGGGAACTACGGAAAGACACAGCGCGAGAGCGCAAAACAAAAGTGTTTTCATACCATACCTCATTAGGGTTTTTCTGGAGCAGGAGTTTGAGCGCCAACCACTTTTCCGGCTGACAGGGCCGTGATATACACGCCGCCCGGATTGCGGAGCAAAACCGCATCCGCTGTGGGCGGGTTAATCTGCACCGTCACCGTGGCCTCATAAACGTGGGAATCAAGCAGCACTCCGGCGTGACTACGGACTGTTTCCAGCCATTCCACCCGGTAGGAATCCGGGGACACCGGCAGGGGCAGCCCCTTGATCTCCACATGCACCAGTTTATTTTTGGCTATTTCATAGGGATTGTTGGCTTCGTACCATTCACGCAACACACCCTTGGCGCTTCCGGCCATGAAGAAGGAAAGCCGTTCAATCATTTTGCGCTGGAGTTCCACATCCGCCGTAACCGTGCGCCAGTCTGACATGCAGGCCGCAATGGAGGACTGAATCAGCCTTTTGGGCGTGGACGAGGCCACATCCGCCCGCGCAATCACGGCAGAATTGCCGAGCTTGTCCACTTCAATGATATAAGGGACGGTTTTCACCTGTCTGGCCTGAATTACGTTGCCGCTGATGGATACTGCGGCGATAAGCAGGCAGAGAAAGGCCACAAAGCGCCATTGCGCCGCCCGGCTGATGTAATCGCCGTAACGCTCCAACCATTCTTCCCTGCCGCTGACGTAGGGACTCTTTACCGGCGCATTGGCCGGAGTTTTCTTTTTAAAGAAAGCCATATTTTACCTATGCCTTGTCGTTTTGGTTCATTTTTGTACGCTCCAGCCGTTCCTTCATTTCAGAACGGGTGCGGGTACTAAGGTCTTTTTCCCCGGCTGTCTTGGCGTCCTGTCTTGCGCTCCACAGGGAGCCAGCCATATGCGCCGCTTTACCGAGGCCGCTTTTGCCTTCCATACCGGCCACATTGGCCGCGTCACGGATATTTCGGGTTGTGTTGGAAGCGCCGATGGCCGCGCCGAGAGCCGCCCCGCCCACAGCGGAAGCCGCAGAGGTCAGAGCGGAACCGCTGGACACATGGGAGCCGTTGATGATGCCGGAACAGGCGTCAGGCAGGGACTTCACCAGGGCCAGCAGCACGACCGACGCGCCGATAACCACAAAAATATCCTGCAATTCCGCTGTGGACGTATCAAATGACGTGATGAAGGAAATGCCCACGCCGAGGACAAGCTGGAGAACAAAGAGCTTGAAGGCCACGGATAGGGCGTAGCGCAGGGCGTTCACCGCATAATCTTTAAGGAAATTGGAACCGCCGAAGCCCACCAGGATCAATGACGCCATCATGGCAATCATGGCTTCGCACTTCACAAATACCACTTGCGCGGAAATCAGCGCAAAGCAGACAATGACCACCAGGGCGGCTATAAGCAGAGCGATACTGTTACCCGGCGACCAGATGGAGAGCTTGTCCAGAATGAGTTTCACCAGCTTCATGCCGGTAACAAAGGGCGAATCCGAGGCGTATTGCCCGGAGTTCAGTTCCAGGCCGATGGTTTTGAGGCCGTTAATGATATTCCACGTCCATTCCCGGTAATGATTTATGACGGCCAGAAAAAACCCTGCCATGAGCAGGAGCATGACGAACTGTTTTATAATATCGCCAAGCTGATCCCGGTTCAGGGCGGCTTTGATGCCGAGAAAACACACTTCCAGAATGAGCAGCCAGCGAAAAACCACCAGAGCATATTTTTTCAGAATGGGTTCCCAGGCCGAGGTCTTGTTGTAAAATTCCGCCACCAGCCGGGATACAAAATCCGTATCAGCGGCGGCATGGGCTTGATCCGGCAGCAACAGCAGAAGAGCCGGAAGAACGAGCGCGGACAGAATAACGAATTGCTTTTTCATGGCCGCGCCTAAAAGGGATCAGGTTTTGAAGTCAGGTTTTGAAGACCGTCCACTTTTGTGGCGTCCCTCCATGCCTCTTGCTGCATCTGGCTTTCCTTTTCCGCTTTCATTTGCGAAGCGAGAGAGGATTGCGATTGTGTGGCAATGAGTTCCCGAAGCTGGCGGGCTTCCTGCACCTGGATCGCGGCAAGCTGATTGCCCGCCATGAGCGCCTGTTGCTGGCCGTCAGGCGTGGAGAGCAGATTATCCATGTATTGCTGAAAGCGTTCCGGGTCGCTCTGCAAGTCTTGAAGCTGTTGGCCGGAAAGCTGGAAGGTGGCTTGTGAAGCCTGAACTACGGTTTTGGCCCACTTGTCCCATTCCGCTTCATAGCGGGCGTTGGCCTGTGCCACTTGCGCCGGGGAAGCTCCGGCCAGATCGCCAAAGAGGTCTTGCTCGGGAAACAGGTTTGTAAAAATCTGTCCCAGGCCCACAATATCGCCGCGCAGAGTTTTCAGATTGTTGGAGAGATGCGCCAGCCGGGTCAGGTTGCCCTTGAGTTCATTCACCAAATTGGCCGGAAGCTGCATGGTGTTCTGTACCATGTTGGCATATTGCTCAATATTCAGTTGCACCATGCGAATCTGTTGCGCGGTTTGTGTAAGGGATTCCTCATATTCGCTCGCCAGCGTGGACAGTTGTTCCACATTGGTGATGCGATCCAAAATCTGCATGATGCTGTTGCTGCAATTTGTGCAGGTGACGGTCAGGGCATGGGCCGGGGCCGCGCTGATAAGCAGCAGCATGAGAGATAAGACAAAGTAGCGTTTCATATTAACTCCTATTGAGGGTCAAGGGGCAGCGCCCCACATTCTTTTCCTTCTTCACAGCGCCCCGCGTTCTTTCAGCCAAATCTGTTGCCAGCCGTGGAGCGCGGCAAGCTCCCGGATGCGGGCAATGCTTTCCTTGTCGGAAGCGCCCACAAAGGCCAGGGTTTTGGGGCCGAGAGCCAGCCGTGTTTGCCGCCTGCCGTAAGGCGTGACAATGTAGTAATCGCGCTTGGGAAAGGCGCTGCTTATGATGTTCAGTTGCGTTTCGTTGAGGCCCATGCCGGAATAGAGTTCCCGCTGGCCTTCTTGCTTGGCCGCAATGTTGGGCAGGAAAATCTTTGTCGGGCAGGATTCGGTTAATACATCGAGGATGCCGGAGTTCTTGGCGTCCGAAAGGCTTTGGGTAGCGAGGATCACCGCGCAGTTGGCTTTCCGCATGACTTTCAGCCATTCGCGTATTTTGGCGCGGAAAACCGGATGCCCCAACATGACCCATGCTTCATCCAGCACCAGGATTGTGGGATCGCCGTTCAGCGCCTTTTCGATACGGTGAAACAGGTAGGTCAGAACCGGGACAAGGTTTTTGTCGCCCAGGTTCATCAGCTCTTCTATTTCAAAGACCATGAATGGGGAAAGGGACGTGAAGCCGTATCCGCATCCAAGAGCCGTCCCATTGCCCCTTGAGCGGTGTAATGCTGGATGGCTTCTTTAATCTCCCTATCCTGCACTACATGATAAAAGGCGGTCAGGGAGCGCAGATGTTCCGGGTTTGCCGCAAGGTTTTGCATGGCCGTGTGAATGGCGTTGCGATGCGCGGGCATGACCGTGAATTGCTGCAACTCCATGAGGGAAGCGATCCATTCTTCCGCCCAGGACTGTTCCTCTTCCGAAGTGATGCGCTGCAAGGGTGCGAAGGCAAGCTGATCTCCCTGCCCGATGGTATAATGGACGCCGCCAGCGCCTAGGCACAGGGGAAAGAGGCTCATGCCCTTGTCAAAGGCAAAGATGCGGGCATTTTCATAGCAGCGGAACTGCGCGGCCAGAAAGGCCAGGAAGGTGGACTTTCCTGCGCCTGTAGGCCCGAAGATCAGCGTATGGCCCAAATCGCCCACATGGATGTTCAGCCAGAACGGGGTGCTTTTATCCGTTGTCAGCACGGCCAGGGGCCGGGAATCAGGCGGATAAAAGGGGCAGGGGCAATGCGGAGAACCGGGCCAGACCGAGGCCAGAGGCAGCAGATCGGCAAGGTTCAGGGTATTGACCATAGGACGCCGCAAATTGGCGTAGCCGTTGCCGGGATGAGTGCCGAGCCAGGCTTCCAGGGCGTTTATCGTTTCTATCCGGCAGCCGAAGCCGAGCGTCTGGATTACCCGGCGCAGCTCCCGCGACCAGTCCCGCAACTGTTCCTGATCCTCGTGCATCAGGACGACACACGAGGTCAGGTAGCCCGCGCCTACATATCCCCCCTGTACTTCCGTAAGCGCCGCTTCGGCGTCTTCAGCCATGAGCAGCGCGTCACGGTTAGCGCGGGCGTTCGGGTTATTGAAAAACTGATCCATGAACTTATAGACCTGTTGCCGCCAGCCCTTGCGGTAGGCATTGATCTCTTTAATGGCGTCATATTGATCCAGGCAGATGAAGCGGGAAGAAAACCTGTACTCCAGCGCCAGGGCGTCCAAATCCGCCAGCATGGCCGGGAAGGATTCTTGTGGCAGCCCGTCTATGGAAATGACGGCCAGATACTTTTGCCCCAGGCGCGGAGCTATGCCGCCGAGCAAATCCTGACTGCCGAGCAGCGCGTCCAGATACATGGGCCGTTCCGGCACACGCAGGGGATGCAGTTCACCGGACAGGCAATGCTGGAGATGCGAGAGCAGATCGGATTGTGTGTAATCTTCACCGTCTGCATAGTGGGCCGTCCTTTCGGAAAGCCTTTGCATGTGCAGCGCGGAGGACAGAGAATCTTCCAGCAGTTCCAGCGTATTCTGGAACTGGAGCAGGGATTTTTCCAGACCGGGGGCCGTGGAAACGCCGGATTGCGTTTTTCCAGCCATTCTTGCGGCGTTGAAATCCGGCTTCCAGGTGAGGGACAGCACCGAGTTTGTGCTGTAGCAGCGCCCGCCTTCACCATTGAAGTATTCCCGGCGCTCATCATCTATGAACTGCGTCACCGGATCGGGAAAATGGTTTTTCCCTGGTGCCGGATAGGCTCGGTGCGAGGCGCGTATGGCGTCAAAATGTAGCATCCAGCCGGAGCCAAGGAGCTTGATCGCATTATTGACCTGTGCGGATACATAGGCGCGTTCATCCGGTGTACTGGATTCCGTATCCTGCCCCCGCTCCCCAGGCCGCCAGCAGAGAGCCGTCTTTGTTAAGGCTCACGCCGGGAGCAATAAGGGCGGCATAGGGTAGCAAATCGGGCAGCCCTTTGGCCCTGGAGCGGTAATCAGCGAGTTTCAGCATGTGAAACCCCCTGTGAGCCGCCAGCAGCTTGCCTTGGCCGGGTAGAAATCCTGTTGCTTGACATGGCGCAGCCAGACCCGGCTCATGATCGGATCAGCCTTTGCCATGTGGCGCAGGGCAAAGACCGCAATAAGCCAGAAGGCGGCGGCGCTTATGGCCGATACAATGGTCAGACCGCCCACGCCCACCAGCAGGGCGATGAGCGCGGCAGTCATAACCGGTTCCCGTTCCGCGCCAAGCACATGGGCGTGACGGTGCAGGGATTGATGCACATTGATGCACAGGCAGGGCGCGGTTCATATAACCGCCCCGGAGAAAGAGAAGACGGAATTGACGATGGACGCGGCAAAAGCGATGAAGGAAATGCCGAAAACAACAGACAGGAGTAGCTTAAAACCGCCACTGATGTCGTCTTTATTCATTATAAATATCACGCCGCAGAGGGCCATTGCCACAATGGAAATCCATTTGCCCGCAGGCCCGGTGATGGTGTTCACAACACTTTCCAGGGGCGAGGAAAATTCCGTAATGCCGCCCGATGCTGCGGCTATGTCGGGGAAAACCAGAAGGCAGGCCGCAAGGCCGAGGAAAAGCCGAAAACTATTTTTTTGAAGTGTGGGAAGGGTACGCATGATGATCTCCATTGAGGCCGTCATGCGGCGCTGGTTTGGGGCGCGAGGCCCGCAGAATGTGTCTGGTTTTACAACGGTGGCACAGAATTTCTATTTCTCCGGCCTCCAGATGCCCCTTTGCCAATAATCGGCCACAATGTCCGCAGCGAAAGAAATTGTCGTTTTGGTTCATTGCGGCCTCACTACGGGAAATACATAAAGGTTTTCTGTTTCATAGCTCTCCTTTTTGGGGTCAAACCCCGTTACCTTGATGCTGCTGGAAATATGGCGCTGATTGTTCTGCGGGAAAAATGGAAATATAGCAAAAAAGGAATTTTTTCTTGACGATATACCTATCTCTGTTAGACTTTCTTCATGAACGACTTGGAACGCACTCCTTATGAAAGTGAGAACTACAAACGGTTCAAATAGAATAGAAATTATGGATACGGAAATCAGACTCATGCCGAGCCATGAAGGTCGCGCGGAAATAGCCCTGTCTGTTCCGGCTGCAAACGCATTGGTTGTGCTTGAGGCCATACGCGGTATGCTCACTCTGGCCGGGCACAAGGTGCGTAAAATCAACGCGGAAGGCGAAGAACTGTTCAGCGCCAGGGAAGTATTCCCCGAAGGCAATGCCGCCATGCTTTTGCGCGGGTATCGCGTCAAACTGGACTTGACGCAAAAAGAATTGGCCGAAAAGCTGGGCACTACGCAAAACCGTGTATCAGACATGGAAAGCGGAAAACGTCCCATATCCAAAAACATGGCCGTCAAATTGGGGCAGCTTTTCGACACGCCGTATAAATCGTTCCTGTAAGCCTTGCTGGTCATACGTTCCTCACTACGGGAAAGGCATAAAGATTTTCTGTTTCATAGCTCTCCTTTTTGGGGTCAAACCCCGTTACCTTGATAATGCTGGAAATGCGGCGCTGATTGTCCGGGGGCTTCTCCATATAGACCACCAGATCAACAGCCCGGCCAATGAGCTTTTGCTTGGGGCCGAGGCCCGCTTCCTCTACCAGTTCTTCCAGACGCGGCAGGGCTTCTTCTGCGCTGTCCGCATGGAAGGTCGAAACGCCGCCCGGATGCCCGGTATTCCAGAGCTTGAGCATTTCCAGCGCGGCGGCGTCCCGCACTTCGCCCACTAAAATACGCTTAGGAGCGTAGCGCATACTGACTTTTGCCAGGGTACGCATATCTACATGGGCCAGAATGGAAGTATGAAAAAATACGGTATTCGCGCTTTTTGACTGGAGTTCCGCTGTATCTTCCAGAATGATCAGCCTGTGCGAAGGCGTGAGATCGGCTATGGCGTCAATGACGGCGTTGACAAAGGTTGTCTTGCCGGAGGATGTGCCGCCGACCACCACAATGTTTTTGCGTTGCTGCACGGCAGCGCGGATAATCCTCACCACTTCCGCCAGGGTAAAAACCCGGCTGGCTTTTTTGCGAAGGGAGAATGACGGCCCCGGCCCGACTATGGGCGGAAAGGTTCCTTCAAAGCGGGAGCCGTCCAGGGGAAATTCCCCTTCCACAATGGGATTGTGTTCATTGACGGTCAGAACAAGTCCGCTGGCGACCAGAGAGAGAACAAGCCTGCCCTGTGCCGGGGAAATGTCCCCGATATGCTCATGATCCTGCCCGTAGCGTTCAATCCACAGGGAGCCGTCAGGGTTCAGCATGATCTCGATTACAGCTTTGTCGTTAAGGGCATCCATAAAGAGCGCCCCGCAGTTATGCCGCAGACTGTCCAAAAGGCGGGGATCATCACAGGCGCGGTACATCAGCGCAGCCCCCGCAGGATAAAAACAGCCACATTAAAGAGCGCGGACACAGCTATGATTGCCGTTGCCCAGGTGGCAGTATTTTTGAAGGCATGGAGCCGGGCCGCGTGATCGTCAAAAATCTTGCGTATGCCTTCCACAGACGCGGCGGAAAGGCTTTCTGAAAGTTGCGCTATGGCTGTATTGACACCGGATACATAGGCGTCCGTTTTTTCCGCCATGAGCTTTGCCAGCCCCTTGCTGTGCCGTTCATGGAGTTTTTGCACTTCAATAAGATAGGCGTTGCAAATGGTGATGCCCATAAGCGCCGGTTCATCACTGGAAAGCACTACGCCGTTATCTTTGGCAATCAGCGCCTTGGCCTGTTCCAGAGAAAGACCGATGCCGTCAGGCAGGATCGGCTTGTCTTCAGGAGCTTTCGGCATGGTGTTTTCAGAAGGTTCAATTTCTTGTGTCATGGCTTATTCCTCAATATTTGCCATGCGTACAACGCCGAGGATGGTTTCCCAATACTGTTTCAGGCGCAGGCGCGTGGCGATACGCAAGTCAGGGGAAGCCAGGGCGCTTTCAAGGGTCTGGTGCCTGCCGAATAAATCCCGCAGATCACGGCCCAAAGTGTCCTGATTGGCTGTGGGAAGCTGCAAAATGGCGTGAAAGCGGCTGGCGTACTCCTGATAAATCTTGAATTGCTCAAAGCGCAGTTCTCCCATGCGGATCGGCCCGTCATGCGGATTGAGCCAGACCACAATAGGCGTTTCAGGGAAACCGTTTGCCAGCACTTGAAGGCCAGAAACAGTATGCACAAGACTTTCCCCGCCCATAATCACCGAATGAAAATAGACCGTATCCCCCCTGTCTTTCAGTTCTTTGATCAGATTGATTTCCCGAAAATAATTATTCAGGGCCAGGAAAGAGGAAGCGCCGTTGTCCACAACAGCGTGAGCGCCTTGCGGCAAAGCGTAGATGCCTTCCAGCAGCGCATCAAAAGCCGAGGTATCCACTGTGCCTTCATTGACAATATCAATGCGGACGGCATGAAAATCTTCATAACTTGCCAGAGAGGCATTTACAGGATCAGTATCAAAGGCAGTCACTTCTTTGCCCAAATACCTTAATGCCTGTACCAGAATAGAGGCGACAACGGATTTGCCTACCCCGCCTTTGCCTTGTTGCAGAAAATGAATTGTCGCCATGTTTTCTCCTTAAAAAATACTTTTTGGGTCAACCGTTCTTGGGTCTTGCATAGGTTCCGGCCCCGCCTTGATGATGCAGGGCTGGCGTTGGGGATGGACTGGAACGGGTAAGGTTTGCGGACTTGGCTTGGGAGCGGACTTTTTACCGGCCTTGAGAAGTATCTGGCAGAACGAGATATAGGCCATGGAAAAACGGCCTTCTTCGGTCAAGCGCTCATGGATCAGCTTTTTGCTGAAACCTTGCGCCAGCATGGTATCCACCGTTTCCTTACAGGCCAGATATTCCACCCGGCCCATGTGCCGCCGCAGACGTTTACCGGCAGGCATGATCTGCCCCGCCAAGCTGGAGTTCCCGAACTTTTGTCTGGAGCAGCTTTTCAATGCGTTGCGGGATCTCTTCCCCATCTTCAATCTTTTTCCTAATTTTCCTGTAATGTCTTGCGGTGTACCCTAATGATTCCGCCGCTTTCTCGTGGGAACCAAACACGAAACACAGGAAATTTACGTTATAATCCATAATGTTAGTCCTTGTTGTGTTATGCCATGTAATTTCTTTCTTTATTAACCATGTATTTTCTTGTTGACAAGGGCAGAAAAACAGGGCAGAAAAATTTTTACAAAATACTTTCCCGGCGCTTTTGAAAGGAGATGCAAATGGAACGTGACGACTACCCGCAGAAATTGGAACGGGCTTTTGTGACCCTTATCGTGAGCCGGGCGGAACAAAGAGGTTATGGCAAGGGAGAGTTTGCGGCCAAACTTTGGCCCTGGATGCCTCCAAAAATCGCGGCTACCCGATGGAGCGCCATACGCGCAAAATCGGCCCATACGGGCAAGCCGCAGAATGTTACTATGGCGGACGCACAACGTATGGCGGACGCCTTGGGCGAGGAATTGAGTTATCTTCTTGCAGTGGCAAAAGAAAATGCCAAAGGAGCGATCAATGATACAGCGAAGCGGTAATGAAGATTTGCGCGAAGTGGAAAACAAGGCGGAGGAACTTGTGGCTTTGACTTTTGAAGTGTGCGAGAAGCGACTTGCTTCCGCTCTCAAAGCCCCTACTATGCCGCAGATTGCGCTTTCGGCGGCGGCTATGTCCGTTCAGCAGTCAGTGGAAACCTTTCTGGCCGTGACCCATATCCCGGATCAGCCGGGGGCGGAAAAATAGGTGCTATATTTTTTTGTCTTATAGCACAAGAAATTCTTGTGAATATATACCAGATAATCTTATGCCGAGAACGGAGAGGCTGGAGTGGAAACAACTATGGCGACAGACCCCGACATTGAACAAGCAATAGCCAGCAACATAGAAAACGTGCTGGAGCGCTTGCTTGCGCCGGTTGCTCTGGTGGAAAAACTTAAAAATGGTATACCAAACGGGGTAGGGTCAGTGGATATGACCACCGAAGCACCACGGCTGAAAGAAATGAGCCGGGAACTTTCCGCAAGGCTCCGGCGCTTTAGCGGCACAGGTTTACAATAAATGACTCTAGCACAGGAAGCCATGAACCATATCCAACGTATCCATCACCGGGGAAATGGGCATAGCTTTGGGAAGAAATCGAAGGTTAGGGCGATAACAGAAGAGCCACAAATATTTTCTGCCCCAAGTCATAGGTGCTCTAGTTGTCACCATCTTCCTTTGATGTCCAGCGCTTCGCCGTTCTAGTGTCGAACCAATCAGTGAATAGTTCTAAACGGATTTCGCTGTTGGTGTCGGGCACAAGAAACGGTTCCAAGGGTGACGGAATCGGAAAGTAGAGCCCCTCAAACATTTGTTGCAGAGGGCGGTCAAATGGAATCGCCCCTTCTGCCCGAGCTTCACCACCGTTGGTAGTTGCCACAACGACTTGGTCAAGCCGTATCTCGTATTTGAAGGCTGCACTTATGGCATCCGAGACCACATACTCAATTTTATTGCCTGCCCATACAACGCCACGACTCTCACAGTCAGGAAGTAAGTCACCATAGGCATTGAATGCCGAGTCCGGCATGCGTATGTAGTAACCGCCAATGCTAGTAGCTCCAACGTCATCGACAAGTTTTAGAATACGTGGCTTGGCCTTGGGCTGACTGGGGTGAGCAGAAACAGGTTGAGCAGAAGTATCATGATCAGGGGCAGGACGAACATCCACAACATGAATATCGGAGCGTGTGACGACTTGCTTTTGTCCGCCCTTATGAACAACACCAATATCATCTTTGACAAGAATCCAGAGTTCGGAACGGCGCTTTGACAACAGTTCAAGGTTCAACGCGCCGTTACCAAAAAAGCGTGGACTCCACTTTTTCAAGGATGGCCCTAGGTATTCATGGCAGAAAGTGGAAACGAGTGAATAGAATATTGAAGTGAAGCCAAGTGATTCTAGTTTGGCAATCTCTGGATGTTTAACATCAACAAGGATGTCAAGTGCCTTTTCTTTTCCGTGTTCGCGTACAAATATAGGGATGTCTTCTGTGAGTTTACCGAGAAGAAAATTAACCGAATGCACCTCGTAGGACTTGCTAATATTGGATTCCAGTTCACTCAGGAATAATTTATGAAAGCGAGTTAACTCGGCATAAGGTTCGATAATGTCGATCATCCCATCGAGCTGCTTGGCAGAGCAGTATTGCTGTAGATACTGTTGTTCGGCTGACCTGCGGTTACTATCGCCAGAAGGAATCACAACAATGTGCCCTCGTGTCTGCATGATCTGGTTGAGAGCCTGCTTTTGAGCGGAACCAAAGAATACACTGGCCCCGCCAGCCTCAGAGCGACGCTTGATGTTTGCGAGCGTGGAGTCCGATCCATCCGCAAGGGCAACGCGAACCTTCCCAAGTTTGTCAATGAGGCCATGTTTGATGACATAGCGAAAAATTCTGGTGTGCTGCGCAATCCGTTCAGAACTATCAAGTGCGGCGAGGACCGCCACGAGTTCGAGGGTCTGTGCGATTTTTCCAAGGAAGGCCGTAGTTGTATTATCGAGTGAGTCACGCCCCGCAGTGGGAACAAAACGATCAGAATCCAAGCGGCCAGTGACTCCGATGATCGAGGGTACCTGTGTCGCACATAGCTTGAATCCACGCTTAAAGACATCAAGGGGGCCGGCTTCAAACCTGATCTGACCAGACAAGACGAACTCTTGCCCACCAACTTTGAGTCCTTCGACGGCTGCAACCAGTGTGTGACCACGATCTTCATAAAGACGCCCGAAAACTGAAAGGTCGCCGTTACTCCATTGCTGAGTACTGACAGATACTTCTTTCAAATTTTCCTTGTCATCAAGATCCGTGAACTTCGATTGTGACAATTTTTCTTCATTGAAGAAGACAGCGATGGGGACAAAGCGAACAAAATCACGCAGGTAACGACGCATCTCCTCAAGGTTTGGATCGTTTCGAAGGTGTCCCACCACGATAGTACCTCTAGGGGCGGAGTCATCCGAAATTTCTACCGTGACAGTCGGGATACGCGCCCCTGCGCTTTGGATATCATCTTGCGACAGGTGCGTAAGAGTTCCGTGCGTGTCTGCCTTTGTCTTTGAGATCACCTCCAATTTGCTGCAGATACCAAAATTCGCAAAGCCACCTATGCCAAACGTGCCAACACAACCAGCCGTAACGGCCTCCAGCGTTCGCTTACCGCTTGCACCAATTGTCCAGAAAAGAGATTGTAGTTCGGCCTTCGTCATGCCGATGCCGTTGTCACGTATGCATACTTTATGCCCGTTTATCGTGACATCTATACGATACCGGCTATCAGCAGGATCGGCTTGTTCTCTATGCGCTTGAATGAGCACGGCATCAACCGCGTTTTGCACATTCTCTCGCAGGAAGGCGAGCGGGGTTTCATATATTTGTTTCGAGATGATTCGCAATACACTCTCGAAGTCGATTCCGGCCTCAAATGATGTCTGATCTTCACTCATGATCCATCCTTTCTGCTATTGCTGTCTCCAAATTCTTCCTAAAGCCTCGATCACCCGTTTGACCGACAATAACTTGGCCGATATCATATAAATTTTTCAAACTATCAAGGGGGATAGTAGCGATGGCATCTAGGACAACGGTCTGCGCTTCATTGTATCGACCCAAACCGAGCAGCAAGGTGGCTAAGCTACTATGATCCTCGGGGGCCGCTTGCCCATCATGGATCAGGGTCTCATACTCACGGATGGCCTTATCTCTATCTCTCTCCTCTGTACTGTGAGCCAGCGCAAATGCCAGCATCCGGCGTGCATAAATCTGCGTCGCTGTGTCCTGACTTTCAAGATGCCGTCTGGCCTGTGCGGCCAAGATATCCCATTCCTGCGACTGGACAAGATCAAAAAGCAAGTCGGCAGTAAAAGAGATTGTTGGTCGCGTTGAAGAGAGTGTGCGTATATCCATATCTTGCTGGGCAAGGCGATCTGATAGCGCAGTATCGGACTTACAACGTACAAGTAAGTCTGTACCGTAATCTTTTATGGCTTTTCCATATTGATTAAGTAAGCTTTTTAGTGTGCTTTGTCCGTACAAGATGGTGAGTACGTTCCGAAAATATAAAAATGCTTCTACCTTGTAACGGTATTCGGCGTTCGATGTGCTTTGTAGGGCAGCGATAGCGCCAAAGATATGTCCGCATTGTTTGGGAATGGGCACTTCTGCCTTCTGCTCCAAGAGAAGCGCAGCGAGGTAGTATGAATGCGGGGCGAGAGTTTTGTCGAACTCTACGATAGCATCGGCAAGTTCGTCGACCGTGCATGAAGAGGCAGGGGTTAGGCGAATGGGGAACGACTCCTCGTTGCCGAACACAAATTCGCTCCGCCCAGGGTTGTACTGCACTGTCGTTATAGTTCTGGTTCCTGCAAGAAGGTCAAGTTTGACGAGAGAGTAAGCATTATGCGATTGGCGCGTCTCGAAAGACGCGCCAACTGCAACAAATAAACAGGCTGACGCGTCGAAGCCTGAACCGTGAGCTTCAGGCTGGTGCAAATGGCCGTAATGATAAAAATGACAACAATCATTGATACGTTTTGTGACTGCGAGACGGTCGAAGTCCCGAAGTATGTGGAGTGGGTGATGTGCCATCCCGATGACGATATGCGCATTCATATTGTCTACCGCGTCGAGCGCATTGATAATCTGTCGTTCTCCGATCAGCAGGTTTCCATGGTCACCGTTTCCGCCATCAGCTAGCCACGCGGAGTTTAGTCCAACTATCGCAATGACGATATCTTCGATCATAAGGGAGGACGTATAAGCTAGGCGGTCAGGTGTAGCTATGCGTTCCTGACCACTAAAAAAAAGATTCTGAAAATTTTGGTATTCTTCTTGCCGTTGGGACAGCGTAGTAAGGTCATCACTATCAGCCGCGAGTATTGGATCAACGGCAGTCGGGCTTGTTAATGTAGATCGCGCACCATGGAAGCATAGCTTCTGCCGATTTCGATCTACATCGTGATTTCCTGGGACACAGAAGATGCGCTCCTTCGGCACCCCAGAGGCACTAATAAGTTTGTCAAAGAAACGTTCGACAAACTCATATTCTTCCTTCTTACCGGAGAATGCAAGGTCACCCGTTGCGAGCATGAAGTCGAGCACTAAACCTTGGCGGCATTGTTGTCGTACCGAATCCACCATAGCGCGTAATACAACGTTTTGCGACCATTCGTCGCATTGCCTCATATGGAAGTCTGAAACTTGCAACCAAGCTATTTCGCGCAATTGAGAATCCTTAGGTAGATATGATTTTTTGCATTGGCCCTCTTCACTCGACGGGCGGAATTATTTTTATTGGGTCATGCCTAGCAGAGAGGAAATTGTCTGAGCATTTTAAGGACAGCCTTGTAGATGTTTTTGCCTCTATGATTAAACCTAAATTCGCATTCTTTCAAATGAAAATAGAAAGTATGTTTCTGCAAGCCTCTGAAACGAACAAGCCGGGCTTTGGCGAACCCTCAGAAGCTTTCTATACCGTTAATATGTGACTGTTCGGTGGCAAATTCGTTTTTGCCATGTTCTACACGAAAGTGTTTTTGGTAGCCCAGGTCTACAAGTCCATCGTAGCCTCTCCAACCATCAGAATGGATAACACTTTCAAGGGAAACACGGCCTCTGATGATCCCTTGCAGGGTTGACTTTGAACAATCCGGGACGATTTCCGTTGAAAAGAATCGTACAATTTGCCTGATTTTAGCCTCAGAAATTTTTGCGTTTTTTGAATACTTATTTTTTGTTGCCATTGCTGGAGTTTAGCCTGTTTTTGGCCTCTCTGCTAGGCATGACTCTTTTTATTTACATATCGCCATAAAATAATAAATAAAAATAGCTTGACTGGCAAATACTATAGTGCGCCTTCGGCAGGGCATAGTAGTTACCATTCATTTGGGCGCGGTTCATATAGGGAATCACTGATGCCGCTGGAATTAACAGCATTCAGGCCGGGAATGCCGGAGTGTCTGTACCAGAATAGAGGCGACAACGGATTTGCCTACCCCGCCTTTGCCTTGTTGCAGAAAATGAATTTTGCCATGTTTTCTCCTTAAAAAATACTTTTTGGGTCAACTGTTCTTGGGTCTTGCATAGGTTCCGGCCCCGCCTTGATGATGCAGGGCTGGCGTTGGGGATGGACTGGAACGGGTAAGGTTTGCGGACTTGGCTTGGGAGCGGACTTTTTACCGGCCTTGAGAAGTATCTGGCAGAACGAGATATAGGCCATGGAAAAACGGCCTTCTTCGGTCAAGCGCTCATGGATCAGCTTTTTGCTGAAACCTTGCGCCAGCATGGTATCCACCGTTTCCTTGCAGGCCAGATATTCTACCCGGCCCATGTTACGGCGTATGGGTTTTGTGGGCATAGCCATTGTTCACCTTATGGGTCTGAAGTTCATATAATTTCATTTGAATAAGAGAGGAAATTCTAGGTGGAATCTCCTCACCACGCTCAATTTTTCGTCGGATATTCCTGTAATTTCTGTCTGTATATCCTAAGAATAAAGCTACCTTTTCATGTGTCCCCAAGAGGTCAATCAGGATATTTACCGCTTCTATCATAGAAATTTCCTTTTTTCCTTTTAACCGGAATTTCCTTCTTTACATAGCAGAAAAATTCCTATAGACAAGGAAAGAAATTCCGGTATAATAATTTTATTAAAATAATGCTGAAACTGGGGATAAATTTTTCTGTTCAGAAAAAATGGAGAGCCAGGATGCCCGCTAACATTGCATATGACCCGCCGTTCACTATCACTCCGGCATTGCTGCGCATGGTGGGAGAAATCAGTGAAGCTGTCGGACGTATCTCTGTGCGGGAGGAGAGCGCCACCTTGTTACGCCTGCGACGTGCCAACCGCATACGCACGATTCAGGGTTCGCTGGCCATTGAAGGCAATAGCCTCAGCGAAGAACAGATCACGGCTATTCTGGATGGAAAGCGCGTACTTGCTCCATCCCGTGAAATTCAGGAAGTGCGTAATGCCGTCACCGCTTATGACCACTTGGATTTGTGGGTAGCTTACAAGGAGATCGACCTCTTGGCCGCACACTCTTTAATGATGTCGGGGCTGATAGATGAAAGTGGGCGCTATCGTTCAGGCGGAGTTGGGGTGATGGCTGGAGATCGGGTGATGCACATGGCCCCGCCTGCCAAGCGAATTCCCCTGCTGATGCAGGATTTGCTGCTTTGGCTTGAGAATACGGAACAACACCCACTGATCGCCGGTTCAGTGTTCCACTATGAATTTGCATTCATCCATCCCTTCGCTGACGGCAACGGACGCATGGGGCGATTGTGGCAGACGCTTATCCTGTCTGCCTGGAACCAGGTCTTTACCCGCATTCCAGTGGAAAGTTTGGTGTACGAGCACCAGCAGGAATATTATCAGGCAATTCAAGTAAGCACCTCTCAAGGGCAGTGTTCACCGTTCATTGATTTCATGCTTTCCATGATTCGTGATGCTATAGCGGCAATGGACACCCCCCAAGTCACCCCTCAAGTTACCCCCCAAGTCGAGAGGATCTTGGCAGTGCTGGCAAAAAGCACAAATACCGGAATGACGCGGGAAGAGTTGCAAGGTGCGCTTAACCTGAAAGACAGGAAGTCATTTCGCCAAGGCTATCTAAGGCCGGCATTACAGTGGGGGGTCATAGAAATGTCTTTGCCGGACAAACCCAACAGCCGTTTACAAAAATATCGCCTGACTTCCAAGGGCAGTGCGAAACATAATGCCGGAGAATGACAATGGAAACACAAATGACCTTTGCCCAAAAACTTGAACGGGCTTTTGTTGAACTGGTGGACAGCCGGGCGGAAAGAAGAAATTTCGGCAAAGGGGAGTTTGCAGCTCAAGTGTGGCCGGACGTGCCTGCCAAAGCCGCCGCGTCACGATGGTCTGCCATACGCGGCAAAGCCACCAATACTGGTAAGCCGCAGGGAGTGTTGATTTCCGATGCGGAGAGCATGGCTGCAGTGCTTGGTGAAGATCTGAGTTATTTGTTGGCCGTGGCAAAAGAAAACGCCAGAAAGTAACTTTCCGGCATACCTTAGTGCAAATCAGGGAGGTATTATGAAAAAGGATGTGCATATCTTTGAAGAAAAGGCGCGAGAATTCATCTCGCTGACCCTTGCTATATGTGAACAGGAACTTTCCGCAGTTAAAACGCAGCCTACGCCGCCGCAAAAAGCCTTGGCGGCGGCAGCCTTGTCCGTTCAGGAATCGGTAAAAACATTTTTAGCCGTCACCAATATTCCCGAAGAGACAGACTGAATGATTGAATATATTTTTTGTCGATCTTCACAGGAATTTCTTGTGAAATATGCTGGCCGTTACCAGACGGTATAATTTAATACCTTAAAATATAAATAAATTAAGCGGGAGTTAGTACGGCTATGGTGACAGGCCACTCCGACATTGAACAAGCAATAGCCAGCAACATAGAAAACGTGCTGGAGCGCTTGCTTGCGCCGGTTGTCCTGGTAGAAAAACTTAAAAGGCGGGAATATCTGACGCCGGAAGAGGTAGAAATCGTCTACGGCCTAAAAGCCACGACACTTGCAAACAAGCGTTCAAGAGCGCATGGGCCGGAATATATTAAGGACGGTGAAAAAATTTTGTATAAACAACAGGCCGTCAGGAAATATCTGGACGCTAAATCTGTGCGGACTGCCGAATGACTTGCTCTTTTGATTTTTTTCTTCTCTTGAGCGGCAACTTGTCCGTTGCTTCGGCCTTGCCCTGTGAGAAGATAGCTTGCACAACATTCACAGTTTGTACTCTTTTGTCAGGGCACAAATGAGAATAGCGTTTTGTCATTTCCGTACTGCTATGGCCGACCATTTCTCCAATGACATAAAGCGGTACACCTTCCATTGCCAGCCAACTGCAATAGGTATGCCTTAAAGTATGGAAAACAACTTTATGTCTGCGGTCAACATTGGCAGGGTTCAGCTTCGCATCAACAACAGCCCTCGCAAAACTTTTTGTGGCGGAATCGGATGGAAGTTGCGTTCCTTTTCGGCTTGGAAAAAGAAGTTCGGAATCCTGTCTTTCGGCAACAACCCTTTCCAGTGTTTGAAAAAGAACGTCATTCATGGGGATGGAACGCTTGCCTGTTTTTCCGTCAGGATGGAGCAGCTTGTTTTTCAAGTCCACATCTTGCGGGCGAAGCCCCAAAACTTCGGAAAGGCGCATCCCTGTGTGCAAAGAAGTCAGGCTTATGTCATACCAAAGGGGGCTACGTTTATTCACAGCGGCAAGAAGCGTCTGCGCTTCATCAGCGGTCAGGAAACGATCACGGGCATTATCCACTTTGGGCATTTTCACTTTGTCCATCGGTTTTGGGCCAGAGTACAAATCCCATTCTGTCAATTTATTATAGACACGGCGGACATTGCCTATGATCAGTTTCACACTGGCAGGAGCAAGCCCTTTCGCCAAGAGGTTTGTTTTCATGCCTTCCATTTCCAGCGGAGTAATGTCTTTCAACAACTTACCCCCCAAAACTGGCTTAAGGTAAATATTGTAGGTCATTCTCTCGGATTCTGGCCTTTTCAAATTAGGCAGCCATTTTTCATCGAAGATCGCCCATGCATCCCCAAAAGTCATGCTGGTTTCTTTACGTTTCTGCTGGAGGGGGATAGCCGCTTCACCCAGGCGTATCTGCTGCATCCGGTCAGCACGAGTATCCGCAGCCAAGGAAGCCGACATTTTTTCGCTACGCCAGCCGATCTTTTCCCATACTTTTTTGCCATTGGTCGATTTGTAAGTGATGTAAAAGCAGATATCCGGCTTGCCGTCATACCTCTTCTGCGTACTTTCGAGTTGATAGACACCCACGAATTTCGTTGGAACTCTTACGTTTTCAGCTTTTTTTATGCTCATTTTTCTGCTACCCTATTGCTACCCTACGGCGGAAAATTTACCCTATTGATACCCTCTGACGTGATGTATAGTGAACCACAGGTAAGAGAAAATGTCAATGATACCAACGAAAATGAGGTGCAGAGATTTGTAGTGATTTGTGGTGAAAGTGAGAGCAGCTTATTCGTAATCAGCAGGTCGTCAGTTCAATTCTGACAGTCGGCTCCATAATTACAAATGGTTATGTGTTAAAATTGCACATAAACCCTTCTTTTTTGCCCTTTTTCCAGGGTAACAATAATGAACATGGCGATTATATAGGATTGCGGGCGATCCGCGTTGTAACCGTGCGCTTTTTTGAATTTCTTGGCCTTTGCCCCCATGCTTCAGCGGGAAAGAGCCAGGGCAACTGAAAGATTGCGTCGAAAGGCCATGCAGATGAACAAAAAACTTTCGGAAATGTTCACGCTACCATTGCCGCTCTCACAGTCTGACCGGGAGCGGCGCGAAGCCGATTCTCTGCGCTGGAATATGCTTTGCGCAAAATACATGCAGGCCGGGCTGCATCGGAAGAGTACCGAAGGCGAACCAATGCAGAGCTTGGTTTGCCCGCCGATTACAGCCCCGGCAGACGCGCATAGACAAAAAGTCCATGCAGCGCCTTTCTATTGGGCTTTTTTCATTTTACGGGCATTTCTCGCCTGTTATCTCCCATGAAAAACCACATTCACCGTGACGACCACGCGCACATAAGATCGCCGGGCCGGATATTTTTACTGTTGCCTGAAAAATAAGTGTCGCATGGTTGCCCTCTAGGTGTCGCGCATAAAATCAAAAGACAAAAAAATAAAAAAGCATGAAGGAATGAAGCCAATTTATCGGATTATTTGCTCTTTGGGCGGAGCTGATGCAAGTCATACAGGGAAAAAAGTCACCATATATATAGTTATGGAAACTGTTATGTACCATTGTTAAATTGCGCTTCAATACTTACTCATCAAACCCAAAATCTTTCACCTTCAGCGTCCGGCAGTTCTCGGATACAGTTCTAATTATTTGTTGCGGCAATCCATCTGGAGCCTTTATGTTGACTTCCAGTGTGACTTCCAGATGGGAGCCTGGGGCGGAAGTGAGGTGGCCAATGACTTCTTCTACAAGGCGCTGCACGTCGCGGTTAATCCGCGTGCTGTCCAGTAGGGCGGACATATAGAAATGCGTATTCTTGGGAAAGGCTGATTCATTTAACTGCGATGGTAAAGATTCCGGCGCGGGATGATATACTGATGCGGATCCACCCGCTGTCAGCCCGCTACTTCCCTCTGGCAATGGAGGCTGCACAGGTTGTGCCTCCGCAATTTGCTTTTGCGCGGCGGTAATCTTTACCAGAAAACCGGAACGGTCAATGGTTCCAGGCTGATTGTACTTGAGATCAATAAAGCGATTTTCGCCAATGGCTGCGGCATACGCAAAATATTCCGGCGAAGGTAAACCGGCGCGGATAGCGTCTTCCAAAACTTCGTAATTCGCAAGCCTTGGCAGGTAGCAATAAGTGCTGAGGTATTCCCACAATTTTTTAATCCCGATACTACTGCTCTCACGCCATAAAACAGTATCCAGTTCCATAAGTAGGAGCGCTGGTGCCCATTTGGTGATAAGCGACTCGTTCTGCGTCATTTTCTTAGCAGCAGCTGCAACAATACCGTCATTTCCGCCGCTGATGCGTATTTTCTCCCACACAACAGTTTTCATATCAACATTACGGTCAATATATGGAACCAGCAGCCAGCACCAAGTTTCCTTAATGCGAAGCTCTACCGTCTCATCACTGCGTTTAAGACTGTTTTCTGTTTCCCTGTTTTGCGCTACATCCAGATTTAAGTCCTGACTGTCCTCTTTGATAGACTTCCAGGCAAGATAGCGGCGTGTCTCCTGCTCAAGCGCACCCAATAAATCCTGATCCGGCACGACAAAGGCCAGCATGTTCCTATAGATGCGTGGGGCAGTTCCTCGGTTATTCAGAATATCCTCAACAGTCTGGGTAGCTGGACTGGTTTTTCCAGAAGCAGCATACCCGTCCGTGGGCCGCAGAACGACAAGGCGAGTAGCCTGATCGTCCGCTACGTCCAGAGAAGAAGCGGGGCAGATATGGACACCTGCAAAAGGTAGTTCTTTACGCAGCTTCCGAAGTCTTGTCTCAATTTCATATTCCACATCGGAAGCGGCCAGTTGCCTTGCGCGATCTTCCACGGTTTTGCGCAAGGTTGGCCTTGTGTCATACCAGAAGCGATCTCCTGACGGATTGGTGTAGAGGTGGCCAAAAAAGTCTGTAAGGTATTCAGAGCATCGTTAAAATCTGCGATATTTTCACCCGGCTGGACAACGCCAAGACGAATGCGTGAAGACTCAATGCCGCGCACCGTTTGTTCGCGAACTGTAGGCGCACTGCCCAGCATAACTGTCCGCGCAACGCGGCGGGAAGCCAGCTTTTTCCCGTAGCGGGTATTGGCCTGATCTTTCTGATAGGGCACAGAGCGTTTGCCGTCCACTTCGCGATCCACAAGGGCATTCCAGCCTTCCGGCAGATGCCGGGTCAGTTCGTCGCGCACATTGGGCACATCTAACGGAATGGAGCCGGGCATAATCATCAATCCGGCGTCATTGCCCATCCATAACTCATGAATAACAGTAGCCATCAGGCGTAAGACGCCGCGAGTACGCTGAAAGCGTTCCAGGGTTGCCCAATCTTCATACAAGCGGTCGAAAATCTCCGGATGGATCGGGTAACAGGAAATCAGACGTTCTTTATACTCAAGCTCTTTGGCTTCCAGCGGGAAGTCAGCGGTGTTTTCGGCATACATCTTGCTGAATTGCCCACACACACGGTCGCGGACATCCACATTTTTGCAGTCGAGAAACAAGCGGCGGCGCACCACCTCAAATCCTTCATTGGCTGCAACCGGCTTCCAGATGGATTCCATACGCCCAAAGGTATGCTCAATGGTTTCCAGAGCGTTTTTGCCAGCCTCACCGCCGATTTCGATATCGGATTCCGGTATGCTGGCAACGACTAGACTGTTTTTGCTCGCCCGCGCCGCTTCAGTGATTTCCTGAATAAAAGAGATGAAATTATCGAACGTTCCAGCGGGTAATCCACTCGCACCGTAGATGCGCTTGGCATAGGCCACGAGTTCATCCATCAGTACAAGACAGGAACCGCAGGCGTCAAAAAGATTTTTGAGGGCTACAGAGCCGGGGGAAACCCCTTTTTTATCTGCTTCCTTTACGAAGTCGTATATTTTTGGGTTAATTGCCGCAAGCGCAAGCTGTGCCGCCATTTCGCCCCACAGGGTATTCACCGTGACGCCCGGCAGGTTTTGCGGGCGTTTGTTTCTGGCCGGGTCAAGGGCTGTACCCACCAATACCGCTACATTCGCTTTGGGTAAGCTTGAAATATTAGCTGCCGCAAGCACCGACTTGATGCCCGGAATTTTATCTACGGCAACAGCGCCACGCAACAGATGGTAAAGAGCCAGCATACTGTGCGTTTTGCCGCCGCCGAAAGCTGTTTTCAACTGAATGACCGGCTCACCATCCATACCGCCAACGCGCTTGAGCGCCTGAACAAGCAGGCCGGACATGCCTTCTGTTACATAGGTTCGGGCAAAAAATTCTACGGGGTCACGGTATTCATACGCGCCTTCACCACGAGCCACCTGGGCCAAATCCGCCGCAAATTCGGCGTTTTTGTAACGTCCTTGCGCCACATCGGGGTGCGGCTCAACCACCTCGCGCCAGTTCGGCAAACCACTTAGCGGCGTTTCACTGAGGATGCCAAGTTTTTTGCCGTTCTTCACCGCTACTTGCCCAGCTTCCTGCGACGTTTTTACTTCCACAACTGTGGTTGAACCTTCAGTTGTACCGTAGCGGGATGCGCGGAGTAGAGTACGAATTTCTTCTGTTTTTTCAGCATCAAGCTGTTCGCAGAGCCGGGACATGGTGTCCAGCGCACGCCATGTGTCGTTATCACTGAAATCCTGTCCCCCAATATGTGCCAGCCTGTTACGGACGCCCATGAGTTCTTTGGCCCAGGTACGGTGGTCAATGGAAAGGCGCTTGCGGAACACGTCATTCCAATGCAGGTCAAACAGTGTGAGACAGCGTTGAATATCCAGCGAATTGATCAGTTTTTCGTTGTTTCCGGCTATCGGCAGATCGCGCTTTTGTTCGTCGCGCAATTTGCCCATAACAGCCATATCCCACCAGTTTGTGCCGTACTCATTGTGCAGCTTAGCAGCCACATACGGGGCGAATGCCGCCAGAAGGGAGCGGAAGCCTTTTGCTACCAGCTCATGATTGTTTTCCATCACCCATCACCATGCATTTGAAGAAGGAATGATTTTAGGGAATCAATTTCCGGGCCACTAAACTTAAATGCTTTAGCATTGGCCGCCTCGCCAATTTTTAACGTGACATACTCATTAGTCAGAGAAAAATAGGTATGCAGACGGTTTTTATTTAGTTGTTTTAACTGTTTTTTATAATTTTCCAAGGTGCTGTCAGTGGTGTTCAATATGAGTTGCGCATCTTCTTTTGACAGTATTTTAAGACATAAATCTTCAAGTGTCCCGTTTTCAGGGTTCTCACAACAGTTCGGAAAAATCACAAACCCCGTGGCGGGCACACTTGTTTTAGCTGGATTAAATGGTTTTGCAGGTACAGCAAATTTATTGCTAGAAAATGCACTCTTAATAGCGGCTATCGCACAATCGGCGTCTTTCTCTGCATCCCTTATTACAGCAATTGATTTGACATGTTCATAACCAGGTCTATTTGGCAGAATATTAAGATATTGATTAAGTTGCTCATTTCCTCCGAAATTGAGGACTTGAAAATCATCAAATAGTAAGTTCTCGGAGGTAAGAGATTGTAACAGATATATGAGAAATTCTTGAGCATCACGTCCTTCACTAAGTATCAGGTGTGACTTTACCAAGTTTTCATTTTCCCGTGCCATTCACCTTACCTCCATTTCATTTTGAAGTGCAAAGGCAAGGTTATCCCCAGAGAAATAGTAGGGCACTATTGAATCTTCTCCTCCTAACCTGACGTAGGTCAGCAACGAAGAATCAACTTTTTTTGTTCCTTCGACTGCGGCGCTGATGCACTCGTAACTGTGTGTCGTGGCGACAACCTGACTATTAGTTTCCTTGGCAACGGTGGAGATGAGTTCCCATAGCTGAGGATAGAATGAATAATGGAAACCTGTTTCAATTTCGTCCAAGAGAAATATCCCATCAGGATTGGCTATCATTGCCAACAAATAGGACAAAAGCTTGTTGATACCGTCTCCCAGTGTCCGAACAGAACGAGGTTTACTCGTGTTCCTCCTTATGTAACTATCGGCGACACCGTGTTTTGTTACGGCAAAAACATCAATAATTTCCTTGTCCAACAGACGCAAAGCTTCCACAATTTGCTGTTTTTTATCGTCTAAATCCACTTTGCTAAGCCAATCAACGATTTGTGGCTGCGAAAAAAGCACATTCGGCCCAATATATAACGCAAACGGCGGCGTAGGCAGATGCGGGGGAGCATCAAAATTGAGCGCCAAACCATTTGCCGTCAGGATAAAACGCCCCGTTTCCCTGTCTCCATTATTCTCATACGACAGATTTAATACATAACTTCCGGGAACAGGTTGAAGCATATTTTGCGCGTTGTTTTTGTTCCCAACTTGTGCCACGGAAAGTTGAAGCATATTTTGCGCGTTGTTTTTGTTCCCAACTTGTGCCACGGAAACTTGAGCGTCTTTTTCGAGGCAAACGACACTGGCATTCCCTGCATCGTCTTCTGCCGAAATGCGTAAGCCTAACGTCATATCCATATCAGGGAATAAAGTTTCCCATAGTGATGGAGGTTCCAAACCAAGAAGATAGCCTTGCGGCGATGGGATTACTGCTGGAATACCTCGGATGGCGTTTATATTAAAAAACAGTTCAGCAGATCTATAGACGAACAACAACAATATACCTTCCAGCAGCGTTGTTTTCCCGACATTGTTCCTGCCTGAAATCAAGGTCAGCGGAGTCATATTCTCAAGCGTAAAGTCCTTGAAGCAACGTAGATTCTGAAGTGAAATTTTAGTTAACATGGGAAGAATACCTCCATATTGTTTTACACCAACTTCCCTTGCACAGGCTGGGCACGATGTAGTTCATTAACCTTTGCCTGTATTTCAGGCCAAGCGATAACCAGCGAATTGTAAGCGTAGGCTTCTGCCGCCCAGCCCTTGCGTTCTGCAATCGTGAACAGCCGGTAGGCCAGAGCCTTGGCATGTTCCGCGCCGGAGCCGAACAGGAAAACAGCGATTTTAGCGCTGGCGACCACGCCACCGATTTCCATCGCCTTAGTGAGTTGTTGAGCCAAAAGCCAGATGCAGTCCTCACCGGGGGGCATTTTTTCCGGCAATTCACTGCGCTCCAAAAGACGCACCACGCCCTTTTGAGCGTAAAGGATACCGCGCCCGACAAGTTTTTCCACCGAGGTATTTTTGGCGCGGGCCAGCACATCAGCCTCGCCAAACTTTAGGTCATTAAAGGCATACTGTGAATAAAGGTCAACGCAGAAGCGGCTGTCGCGGTCAAGCTCACCGTCCTGTTCCGTAAAGTAGAGGTCAAGCTCCTGATTTATGATTTGCAATGCGCTACGCACACTCATGGGCGCGCCGTCGGCTTCCAGCACTTTGGCAAAGCGGGAGTATACGCCCATGCCCGGCCCGATGGCTGATTGAGCCAAGTCCACCGGTGCGATGTTGGAGCGTTGCAGGTTTTTCAATGCGGGCCTCAAGTCACGTTTGAGGGTGTTGATGAACTCACGGCGAGTGCAGGTGGGAGCATCAACGGGACGCTTGCGACAGACCAAGACAATGGAGGATGCAAGGGCATTGGTGCCTTGAGCGATTGCCCGTGAACCCATTTCTGTCCTCATTGGCCATGTGCCAGTTATGGAAAATCCAGCCTGGGTAATGGCCGAAAGCATGGTTTCCCAACCAGTAGAAGCTGTCCGTTGCTGGTCACCGTCTTCCTCAGATTCGCTCTGCTTGAAAGCATAGTAAATCGTTACCGGTATATCTTCCCGCGCATAAGTGAAAACCTGACGGAAAGTTGATAGCATACCGGATTCAAAAAAATCCCGCGCTTTTTCTACGCTTCCATCGAAACGGGATGGCGTCGCCACCAATTCTTCTACTTTGGGGACAAGCATGGTGCGGAATATGTCAGGATAGGTGTTTTTCAAGGACTGGCGCAACCAGACGTAGAAAAAGTCGGATAAATCCGCATAGCTGATATTGTCGTAATATGGAGGATCAGTGGAAATCATAATATTGCGTAAGCCGTTGTCGCTTTGAGCGTCGAATTGACGGACAATCCCCGCTTGTTCTCTGGTAAATTCAAATAATCCAGAGGAGAAACTATGCATCAAGTTATTTAGCAACACATGCCAAGAACCTGAACTTTTGCCTAATGGGTTACCTTCGGCAAAATCCCAAACCATTGGAATTGCTTGTCTTGAAAAAAGATGACGAGGGCATTGCGCTATTGGTTCCCACACATTTAAGGAATTACCCAGATCAGCGAGTTTATCTACAACAAACGCCAAATACACCCCCACAGCCTGCCCATAGGCGCTAGCACCTGTACCGCCGTTAGCCAGTGGGGTAGGATTGTTGCTCATTCCGGCGGCGAGGGCGTCCGCTTGTGCTTTTTTCTGTGCCTCTTGTACCAGTGAGCTGAATGTGGTGAGAGCGGTGAGCTGGCGGTGGGTGAAAAGTTTGTCGTAGGTATTCAATCCATAATTTACAGTACAAAAATTTCGTGGATCATCAGGCAGAGTTGCTGTTGGATAGCCTTGAGGTTTGGGTATATTCGCTACAGCAAAGTGAATATCATCTGGCGACACATACAATCGTCCGTTATGCCCTTCTGCAACGACAGCCATTAGCTGTGCGCCCATTCGCCCTGACATGGCTTCATCTTTTATATAATCTGGTGTTGTTGATTCACCGCACATTATGCATTTAAATTTTGCCCCACGAGATGTCTTTGGCGGTTCTGGAACATTTCCTTTGCCGGTTTTGACGGTGTAGCGAATTTTTTTGTCCGCCATATCAATTTCTGGCTGGATATACGCTTCTTTCCCTGTTTTTTTAGACAATACAAAAGAACTTGCCAACGGCATTTCGCAACCGCAAGCAGGGTTCGGGCATTTGACCGTTCTTGCCCAAATCCAGGCAATGACAGTGGATTCACTTCCGCCATGTATTCTGGCCTTTTCTTGGGTCAGTTGTACCTTGGGATAAAGATGCCCAATACGCTTAAAAGCTTCCTGCTTCATCCATTCACCGTAATAACGCACATCTTCGGCAAGACCAGATGCACCTGTCCAGTTTTTGTCCATTCTCTTATTCTTACGGGCTTCTGGGTTGACCGGAGACAATCCTGCGAACTTGGGTGGAATTTCAATCATGGCCTTGTTGATCATAACGGCCACAGGGTTCAAGTTGCTGGCATGAGCTTCCAATCCAAGGCGTTGCGCCTCCAGCGGAATCGCGCCGCCCCCTGCAAAGGGATCAAGCAGGGCGGGTGGATTGCCGTCAGTTGATTTCAGGATTTCAGCTTTGGCTTTGTCCAGCACATCCTGATTGTTGGAATTTTCCCATTTTACCAATTCTTCAATCAATGCAAACAACATGTTACGCTCAACAGCCTGTGCTTCTTCAGAAGGGAATTGTTCTGGATGAGAAGAGGGGTCGTCTACCAATGAAGAGAAAATAACTGCACGAGTAGCAGCAAGTGGTCGCCGCGCCCACCATAAATGCAACGTGGAAGGATGACCATGACGGATGGATTTTTCACGCACGGATTCCGCGTTGATGGCTTCCAAGGGGAGGGCAACTTCGATCAGTTTCTTTTTGTATGTTCCGTGCGCGGCCATGTGTTATCCCTGATAGTTGATAGATTGCAAATAGTCTTCCGCCGACTGCCCCAGACAGCAACGAATGGTGGTAAAAAACTCAGGCCATTTTTCGCCAAAATATCGTTTTACCAGCAAGGCTGGGGCGTCTTGCGGCGCTATATTTTTTTGTCTCAATTTTTTCTTGTTGCGTTCAATATTAACTACTATCTCACGGCGCAACCGTGCCAACCTTTCACAGTTAAGATTGAGCATCTGGAAGTATTATTTAATTTATCTGCATCAATCGCAGTTTGCGAACATGCACTCTGATCAGGCTCAAGATGCCCTGTGCCTTTATCAAAGGCAAAAATGTTTGGAAAAGACGGTAGATGCAGGGGAGAGAAAATACATTGTTCAACCTGGATTTGTAATGCTCCCTTGGTTATCGTTATCATGTGGTTTTTATACGCATCACAAGACAAATTGGCAGGCAAAGGCTCTGCTGTACTCCCTTCACTTTCGCCCCCATTACAGGTAGCCAGCATGTTTTGCCAGTCCAAATGCCAATTTTTATTTTGAGAAGAATCAGCTTTAGGGTGAAAATGTTCTATTCTGCATCTGTGAGGTTGATCCGCAGAAATTTTACATTCACAATACGCACATAGGCCGCTTTGATCTATAATAGCTTGTTTCATGCATGTACAAGCGGCATTCCAATTGATATTCCGCATTTCGTCCCAAGTTGCAGACGAATTCGCCTGTTGAAACGCAAGCAGCTCCTGCGGTGTTGGACTTTTTTGTACCAATTTCACAACTCGCGCTCCCACTTGCTGTTTTCTATGTGAAGTTCTAGTTCTTTCAGCATGGGTTCAGCGTCATGGTAATGAGCATCAAGTTCAGCGCGAAGAGATTCGGCCTGCGGGCTATCCCACTGTTCTCCATATACCAGAGCGGAGTATTCTTTGAGCTTTTTGGCGATGTCATTGCCAGGTCTCGGATCAACACCCAAAACATCCTGTAGTAGCCGGGCTGAATCCGCACCTTCAGTTTCGTCATTTTCAGGCAGGGGAAAAGCCTGTCCTTTTTTTAATACACGGATATACTTTGCAGCTATGCTTGTCAGCACCTGTGGGCTGTGAGTGGTTACTATAAACTGGACATTGGGGAATATTCGCGTAAGCGTGGGTAAAACTGTCTGCTGCCATGAAGGATGTAAATGTAACTCTATTTCATCAATCAACACAATACCTTGAGAATACAACACGGATTGTCCTTCCGGCCATACTATATGCTCATTAGCAATCGCCATGCGCCGGGCCAAATCCATCACTAGAGCCAGCATAGTTCTATATCCGTCACTGAGCATGGTTACTTCATAGTCTGTGTCTGTATCTTTATTCCTGATGACCAATGCTGGCGGACTTCCTACCATGCGCGGAGCCTCATAGGCATAGTCACCATCTGACAGTGCCTCAGCGACAGCATGGCGAACAGCCTTCAACTCTGGATCTTCGTATGTTTCGGCGTTTCTATCTCCATTTTGCTTCATGTCTCTGCGTTGGCGTAGTTCTGCGGCATCCTTATCATTAAACCATTTCAAAGAAGTTTGAAAATTGATATTTGCGTCAAATGCCTGTGTAAATGCACTTGGTCTTCCTCCTTGTGGTGAACCTCGCAAGTCTTTAGGAAGACAACGTTGTGCGCTGTATAGTAAGCACAGAAGCGATTTCTCCTGTGCTTTTTTTGGAAGAAAATCGTAAATAAGACTATGCGGATGCTCTTTTATAGGGAAGGTATCAGGATCGGTTTGGCTTTCGATAAATGTCCATTGGAGTGGTTTATCATGGCTAAATATTTTTATATTAATGTGTATTTCATCTTTTGTGTATTTTATTGATAAATCAGAACTTTTACACAAAATTGCACTATAATTGCCACGTTGGCTTTCCATAATATATTTGCAAAAGACAGTTAGTGCATCAAGAATGTTTGTCTTTCCAGCTCCATTAACGCCAACAAGAACTGTTAGGTTTTTATCGAAATCTATATCAAAATTCTCAAAGCAGCGATAATTTTCAAGATGCAGTGACTGTATCTTCATGTTGTTACCTCAGTGTAAATAATTTTCGCATTGTCCATCAATTCCGCCATGTCAAAAATAACGCCGGTAGCGGTAAAATCCGGCGCGTTGTGAAAAGATTTTTTCAAATATACAGCAGATGTATGACTACCGTCCACTTCAACCAGAGCCAGAATAAATTCTTCCGGCTTGTTCAGGGCGGTCAAAATTTCATTTTTTGTCACAGTAACGGTATTCGCACCCTTGGCTCTGCCTTTCACCTCAATAAAGCGCAGACAAGCGCCAGCTTCCTCACGCCGCTCATTTGGAATAACCGACTCCACATCATAACCGCACTTCTCGGCGCTGACATCGCGCGGAATGAAGCCTAATGATGTTTCAATATCCATAACGGCGCGCATGGCGGCAAGCTCCACCACTCGTCTGGCTAATGCGTCAGGCGTATTGGCTGGAGTTGTTTCGACAAGACTGCACAACAGACCACGCGGAATGACCAGCGCACCGCCAACCACCACAGGAGGCATAGCGGAAATCAGCTTTTCGGTATCTAGCTCAGCAAGTCGTTTCTGCAACCGCGCCGCCAGTTCCTCAGCACGTCTTGCCGCAAGCTGTGAATTGAGCCGGGCATTTGTTTTTCCGGCAGCTTCTTTTTGCTTCAAGTCAGCGGCACGGAAATCCCAATACTGTATTTCCGCTGTCAGACGTTCCTTGACCGCCTTGACTGTCTTTTCAATCAGACGTTCCTTGCGCGTCCTCACCTCGGAAAAATGGGCAGGGATAATATTGGCGATGGCATAGCCGTGTGCCAAGTCTTCCACATCTTTGTGTAGCCAGGTCTGCTGGCCTATGAAGCCTTGAATGAATGCCTGCTCTTCAGCCGTTGCCGCCCTGTAATCCAGATACGGGGCATATCCGGCGTTACGCGGTGTGCCGTCTTCCTTGATTTCCACAAAATGAATATGCTTGGAAATGACGCGCTTGCCGCCGTTTGGCAAAATCACGCCGTCCTGAATTGCGTCCTCAATAGAGAACAGCAAGCGCGGCTCCATGCCCAAATCGTTATCGTCAATAAAGATAGCTCCGCGTTTAAGTACGCCTCCATTACGTTCACGGATTAGGTCTATAGTCGCTTCCAGAAGTGGATGGCCGGGGCAGATCAGCGCTGCGAGTGGAGTACCCGGTATGTTGCGAAAGGTTTTATCAAAACAAACCCGCTCATAGCGTTGCAACACAGGCTCGCCGAAACCGATCTGCATATCCCTGTTGCGCACGGCAAAGGGAACTGCGGTGATTTCATAGCGCCCGTTCTCACGCGGTCGAATTTTGCCGCCCACGCTGCGGAAGGCTTCGATGAAAAACGCCTCAATAAAATGCGGTTGCAACTTGTGCACTTCAAGCCGCTCCATATCTTCACGGATAGCCATAACCGCATGAATATCCATAAAATCTTCGGTAAGTGCGCGATCTTCCAGCAGTTGTTTCAAAGCATCACGGTCAAGAGCGCGGTCCACCACCTGGGAAAGACGGGCGCGAATGTCCGGGTCGTTGCCGTACCGTATCGCTTCAATCAGCAATTCCCGCAACGAGCTGTTGTTGAAGATGACGTTGCCGAGAATATCAAAAACTCTGCCGCCAAGGGCTACCCGCTCCTGCTCCAATTTGTCGAACAGACGCTGAAAGACCATGCCTTCACGAGTTTCTTTGGAAACAAGATTCCAGAGGTGACAGACTTCGGTTTGGCCGATGCGGTGGATTCTGCCAAAGCGCTGCTCAAGACGGTTGGGATTCCAAGGCAGATCATAGTTGACCATCAAATGCGCCCGCTGAAGGTTGATACCTTCACCCGCCGCGTCCGTGGCAATGAGGATGCGCGTGTCCTTGTCCTGTTTGAACAATTCCTCCACCTTGCGGCGTTCATCCCGCAGCATCCCGCCGTGGATAACAACTACTGATTCATCACGCCCAAATAAAGAGCGGATTTTATCGGTGAGGTAGCGCAGGGTATCCCGGTGTTCTGTAAAAATAATAAGTTTTTCGCGCAAACCTCCGCCGTCAAACATGGTCTTGTCGTCCTGCAACAGTCCGGAAAGTTCCTCCCATTTACGGTCTTCGCCGCTCACGCGAACCGCATTTGCCATGCCTTCAAGCTGTTTCAGAGTGGATATTTCGGCCTCAAGTTCATGGATGGTAGAGGCGGCGGAAGCCTGATCCGCTACATTTTCTTCTGTGGATTCCAATTCATCAGACGGCAGATCATCTTCGTCGTAGTCATCCGACAGAATTGCGGCGGCGCGGTATTCATCACCCCGCTTGCCTATTTTTTCTTCCGCCAGCCTGTTTTCAAGGCGTTCACGACGGCGATGCAACGACTGGTAAATCGCCTCCGGCGAAGAAGCGAGCCTACGTTGCAAAACGGTCAACGCAAAGCCGACAGTGTTTTTTCTTTCATTGTTCAGGTTATCGGCGCGGTTAAATTCTGCCTGCACATAGTTGGTAACAGCGGCGTATAGCGCCGCTTCACCATCCGAAAGATCATAATTTACGGTATAGGCTCGGCGCTCAGGAAAAAGCGGTGTGCCATCAAATTTAAGCAATTCCTCTTTGACCAGTCTACGCATAACGTCAGACACATCCACCGTCTGCGCTCCGGTACAGGCAACGCCGCCGAAACGATCCTGATCAATCAGGGACATGAAAAGCTGAAAGTCTTCTTCCTTGCCATTGTGAGGGGTGGCCGTCAGCAATAGAAAATGACGGGTGACTTCCGAAAGCAAACGCCCCAACTGAAAGCGCTTTGTAGTTTTGATCTCACCGCCCCAGACTGTGGCGGACATCTTATGCGCTTCATCGCAGACAATCAGATCCCAATCCGAGACACGTAGCTTTTCCTGAATTTCCTCATTTCTTGATAGCTTATCCATACGTGCAATAACGAGATTAGTTTCCACAAAGACATTGCCGGACACAGCGGATTCAATGCGGTCATGGGTGAGTATTTCAAAACGCAGATGAAATTTGCGGTAGAGTTCATCTTGCCACTGTTCCGCCAGATTGCCCGGAGAAACGATCAGGCAGCGTTTCAAATCACCACGCGCGATCAGTTCCTTAATAAATAAGCCGGTCATAATGGTCTTTCCGGCTCCAGGGTCATCAGCAAGGATATATCGTAATGGCAAATGGCCCAGCATTTCCTGATATACAGCCGAAATTTGGTGCGGAAGCGGCTCAATGTCCGATGTATGCACGGCAAGATATGGGTCGAAAATATGGGCTAGATGGATACGACAGGCTTCTGAGGTCAGCTTAAGCAAATTCGCGTCCGCGTCAAAACTCCAGGGCAGGCTATTGTCTAAAACTTCTATGGATGACTCATTTTCTCTATAAAGAAGCTGGCTGCCCAACTGCCCTTTGCTGTCTTTGAACGTGATCTCCAGAACAGCCATGCCATACCATTTGACGGCAACGACCGTCACCGGATCTTTGCTGGCTATGCCGAGAATATTGCTCCCGATGGTAATTTTTTCTAGCTGTGCCATGTTTTGTTCTCAATAGATGGGCCATCAACCAAAAGAAGATTAGATTGGGCAATTTCAATCAGTTATAAAAGCATTATTGCACATATACTGATTTTTTATGGGTTATGTGTAAAAAGGCACATAGCCCCTCTTCTTTTACCTGTTTTCAGGGTATAAATAATGAAGCAACCGCGCAAGCGTGATGAACATGGCGAACTACAATCGGCTTGCGTGCAATCCGCGTTTTAGGGTCGACTATATGCTGTAATTGTGCATACATCGCGCGGCGTCTGCGTCCAGCAGGTCTTGCAGGGTTTTGTTGCCGTATACCTTTTTCAGGGCTACTCT
>BLLL01000012.1 GCA_013374015.1 Candidatus Desulfovibrio kirbyi | reverse complement strand
TCAGGGGCGCCCACACGGCGTGAAACAAACCTGATCTAAGCCTGTAGATGCTTTGTGCAGAGTGTTTTCGGACAGGGGTTCGATTCCCCTCACCTCCACCATTTTGAAGTCTAAATAAATCCAGAAAGGCCGAAATCCATTGAAAATTAAGGGTTCCTGCCTTTTTCTTTATCTAACACCGTCTATAAAAATCTATTGACATATACCATAAAAAGATGGTATTTTTAACAGCATCTTGCAGGTTGAAAAATCAGATACCGTATCCCTAGACAATGCAAAACTAGGATAGAGATACAATGCCAACTTATGTTGCGGTGCTGGTGTGAGGCGGGGAAATCTTCTTGTCCGCGCATTAGCACTAAATTTTCCATTTTTTGAGATGATTCTTCAGTTTGGCGAGGGTTCCCTGATCACGATCCCCACATTCCCAGTCAATGAGCTGACCAGTATCTCGACAATAAGCTTTCCAGAGTTTGTTTTTTTGAACGCAAATACTGCCACATCTCGTCCAATTCGACGACAACCACCTGACGAGGTTCCGGTTTTTCATAAATCTTTTCCGCGAAAAGCCTTACCCAACGCACTACGGCCGGTGTCGAAACTTTGAGTGTTCGAGCGATGCTGTTCAGTGAAAGCCCCAGTGTGTACAACAGAACCGCAGTAGCTTTTTCATTCGCCGGACGCCCTTTTGGTGTGGCGCGCGTGAATTGAAAACCACAATCTTTGCAACGATGTCTTTGCCTCCCGAGATGGCAACCGTTCTTGACCAACCCGCATTTTGGACATTCAGTCATACTCCCTCCTTTTTCATTTAACTGATAAAGTCCGGGGAAACCCTAGATAGTGTCGTCACGAGATATTCGCCCAAATTTTGTACAGCAGCTAAAAATGAAGCTGTATTTTTGGCATATCTTGTTACGGTGCTTCGCCATCGCTTTAATGCTAAAAATGCATTTACATACAACTTGTCTAAATTTATAGAGATATTCGTCATATTCTCGTTGCATCTTGCGGTTCTTTTTGGGCGTGAGATGAACAGCTTCCTAGCCATTCATGATGTGAGGTAAAGTACTCTCTAGCGGGATGAACCCGTTATGTTCGATTGGAGATTTAATGCCTTCTTGTATCTCGTCTTGATTCTGCTCTCGCAAGGTTTCTCTAATTTGTTTATATTTTTTATAAAGGCGCATTTCTATTTTCTTCTCATCGGCTTCAAGCCCTAAGCGCATTATGTTTCTAAATTCGGAGTCCGAGATTGCGTTTGTTACTTTATACCTTATCGCGGTGCTTAAGCAGCGTGTATCAAAAACGACCTTCTTCAGTTCTTTTTGAGCCTTATACAATGCGTCAAAAACGTTGGTGGTCAGATAGGGCTCTTCAATGAAGGCTCGGATAATATCACTTATAAATATCGTCCCTTGGAGAATCAGCATTCCTTTGAGACAAGAGAACTGGGTATGCTCTGAATGAATGACATACCTTAAGAGCTCGCTATATAGTGACGGGAACTCCACTTTTATGTAAGTGAGTATCTCTGTCCCTAGCACTTCTATGTTCCTTAAAATGCACAGGTAAGACAGATTATGAATAAGCATCTTTCGGAGCGTAGGAGTGCTTGCTTGCCAGTAGGTATCAATAGAGAAATCATTGTCCTTGACGAGTTCCACATAACTTGTATAGTCATCACCCAATGAGCGGTAGAGCCGTGTCCATTCGTCAATTCTTGCGTGGTTTACTTTCCACTTCGCATAGCGTTTTTCTCTGTCTTCCTTTGTTTCGGTGCTTCGCTCTACGAAATGCCCGCGAAGTCCGAGAAGGTCTTCAGGCATAGCAAGGTTCTCAATGAACTCCTCGACCGTTGTTCCAAAGTCCGCTTTAAAAAAAGAGCGGCTGGATACACCCTTGCCCTGTGTTGGGATAAGCATTCTCTGGATTGCCCTAAGATATTTTTTGTTCCAATTCGTACCAACAAAAGACCTGTCTGTGGCGTTCAGGGGCATATATTTCATCGGAAAAGAAAAAATATGTACTCTCCCATCATTTCCGTATTTATCATTAAGTGCGTCGCAAAAGTCCATTGAAATTTTCATACGGACAAACAAGTCCTGCGGCGTATCCGCGTGATAGTACTGACCTTTACCTGTGAAATCCTCGCCGTTATAAAGGATGTAGTTCGACAGAGATTTGATCCCGTTCTTGGCGCAGAGTTCTAAGGCTTTTTTATATTGCTTAGCATCCTCGATATGGTCAAACGCTATACGAGCGGGAGTAATCGCCAATTCGCCAAGCCGCTTCGCTTTATGCTCCGTCATCAGTTTGGCATCCAGTCCTTGGTTAAAGTCAATATGGCGATGCAGTGGTTTGCCTGTACGTGGACTTGGATAAGTACTTCCCTTACCAAACCCCAATTCAATCAGTTCATCGACTATTTTGTCGAACTGATTTGATCGCAGTACATTGTTATCCATCAGAAGCAAGTTTCGTTTTGGACCGAACCGCTTATCAACTTCAGCAATTTGATCTCTGATGGAGATGTAAGGTACATACTCGGGTTCAAGCGTCTGCACGGCACAGAACTGGCACTTCATACCACAGCCGCGCGTCATATAGAGAAAGTAGGCATCGGTCGCCGGATACTTATAGTCGATGTCGTCAAGGATGTCATAATCTAGGGTCAGACGGTCGATGCATTTCTCGCCGCGCAAGCCCAGAGTGCCATCTCGATTAAGCAGTCCTTTGATAAGGGTAATGGTAGGGAAAGTCTCTATAAACAGTTCAGACATCAATGTGGCCATTATACCACCAACAAAGACCATCCGCTCGTCTTTGACAACGGTGAGTGCGTATTGAATACTCTTCTTGGTTTCCTCCCACTCGAAAGTAAACAGTGTCGATAGATAGACCCTGTCCCATTTTTTTCCTTCCAGTTGCTCCGGCAAAGTTCCTTTTGCAAAAACAACACAATCGTCCAACATCTTATGGAAGGTTGATATTTTCATCAACCCTAAAGGGGGGTATTTATTTGCGTAATTTGGTTCTATTAGTAGTATATCCTCCATCAAATTAAATCCTCTCGCTTTCTTCAAAGTCCAATACATATAAATAGAATCTTGCCCTCGTATGAGCCGTATAGAGGGTGGCTCGTACCCTATCAGTTTTCTGTTCGTTCTTGTATGTATGATTTATATAGATGATGACATCCGATTCAAGTCCTTTGAACCCTTGTACTGTTCGATAGGCTATTGAATCGACATCCGACAATACCAGTTCATCACTAAGATTGTGTCCGCCAACCACAACAGTTTTGCTCAGGATCGAGTTTTCCTTTTTGCAGTTGCTCAAAATGACAATCTTTTGTGGCGCAACACCTTCTTTGTTAACCAGCTTATTTATGACGGAGTCAATAAACGATACGATTTGCGCCTTTCGGGTGAACCTCCGGCAATCAGGTTCAACTCCCTCAATCTGATTGGCGATAGTGTCCAATCCCAAGCTTGTTTGCTCTTGGGCATACCTATAAATGTTGGCGGTGTTCCTGATATTGTACCTTAGCACAAAGGGTGGAGCGTCAATATAAAACTTCTCTCCGAAATCCCTCTTGAAGATATTTTGGCTCTCGTCATAGAACACATAGAGCGAGCCTCCATCTTTTAGCATCAGGTTGGCACAAAAAGCCCAGTCCTCGCTGAAGTCCTGCCCTTCATCAACTACCACTAAGTCATATCTTTTCAAGTTTGGTAAATTAGCGATAAGATCACTGTATTCTTTGCACCCGTTCTGTTCAGGGGCAGACACAACTTTATCCCTGAGAAGTGAATATGCAAACGAGTCAATGTGGTGGCTGTCGGCACGGTTGTCGGCAATAATGGCTGTTACATGTTCTGCTAACGCCTTGTTGTAGCAAAGATATAAGCCTCTACCACCATCTTGCACACAACGGATTATCTTTTTAATTCCAATCCAAGTCTTGCCCGTACCAGCTCCGCCGACAATAAATGCTTTTGGGTAGTGCGCCAGCAAATCAATGACAGTGTCTTGTGTTCGGTTTATCTCGAACAATTCGCGTTCTTTGTCCTGAATCAGCGCACCGGCAGAGATGGACAAGGCAATACGCTTATTGACCACTCCTATGAACTTCTTCTGGCTATCAGGCGAGAGGAACGATGAGGCACCAACTCGTCGTTGGTTACGAAAGTAGCGGAATAGCTCAGTCATTCTCTTTTGAAGTTCATTCATCGCCGAAAGGTCGATGGTCATTTCCATTGGCGAGCTGATGGTTATTGGCGAGTTGATGGAGTAATTGGGGTAAGCGACCGCACACCCGTATACACCGAGAAACTGTGCCTCCATCTCATCTTCGTAATATTTCTTAAAAAAACGCATACTCTGTTCGGCTTGGTCATAAGGGGAACGTTTTAGCTTTCTTTCGCCACCGTGATCAATTAGATGCCACACACCGTCCTCAACCCGTATTCCCGTTCCACCCTTAACCTCGACGCAAAGAAACCCATAGTCCGGGTTAAAAATCAGGAAGTCACATTCGCTGTCCTCCCTAACGCCATTGTTCGTAGAGTACCAACGCACTGAATAAAAAACGTGGTACTTATCGGACAACTGATCTTTACAGGCATTGAAAAATTTCACTTCGGAGTAGGCGTGGTAAACTTCTGGTATTTGAGCAGGGTGCATGATAGCCACAATCAATCCTCCCAGAAGCCAGTTAACTTCACTTGCTTTTGCTTATCGAAGTATCCGCAGAGATAGCCTCGGTCTAAGTCCTTGTTGAAGTGCTGGCACGAAACCTCGTTCAAGAACAAGCACCCCGCACAAGCCTTCTCTTTGTCAATGCAAATCGGGTCGAAGATACACTTCTTAGACCGCTCCTTGGCATGCTTCAACCAATGGTCAAAATGAGACTGGAACGCACTGTATAGTGCCCCCATATTGAATCCCTGTGAGTTCGAGCAATAAACGAATACAGCAGGGATATTCGGTAGGATGTATTCCGATAGGGAACTCTTATCCAAACCGCATATCTCGGACGCTTCGTTAATCAAAGCGTGAGAAATGCTATGCATCAAGGTATAAACCTTTTTGGTAATTACTCCGAAGGTGTCGATTTCGTCTATAGGTGTAAACTGAGTAATGCGGTCAAGTTGAATGCAGTCTAAGAACCACATTTTTATACCGTAGTCGCTCATATCCTGCGGCAAGTCATCTTTTTGAATCAACTGGTTGTCCAGAAGCCATGTCAGGACTCTGCGTCGGTCGAGTTCGAACAGTACCCCCTCTGTTTCAAGACGGGTAGCATAGACGTTTTTCTTTCCCATCTCTTGCGGAAATCCATGTAGCTTAACGCCTTCTAGAGATTCTCGCTCTTTACGAGTGTATCCGTATGCGGCAAAAACGATGGGGACACCAGAGCAGATCTGAACATTTGAAAATCCCAGAGACTTAGCAATGCCGACATAGTCTGGTTTTATGCCATCATTGACGATTTCTGCGTCACTTTCTGCCTCTTTAAGAGAGAGAACTATCTTCGCATGAATAAGTTCGTCATATTCAAGAATCTCCTCTGCAATCGGTTTGATGTCGTCGATACTTATAATAGAGAGACCATGTACGACTTTTTCCATGGACTCGAATATATTTCCATTTGGATTTGTTCGCCTTTTAGCGTCAAGTACCATTGCAATAGTTGCATCGTCAAGTCCGCCAAGTCGCAAATCCTCCGCTTCTTTCTGAAGAACAGCTTCAAATTCGTCCTCTTGAGTAACGTTTCCCTTGGCGATAATACTATCGTATTTTTCTTGGGGAATTAAACCCAAGTATTGTGCGATGACAACTTTCTCTCCGCGACTTTCTTCTCCGTTATCCAAGAATACATCTTTTCGCTTATCAAGAAGGTCAATTAGCGAAAGGGTGAATGGATAGTAGTGTGATGAATCCAACGCTGGTTTGATATCAAGTTTCTGCTTACAGTCAGGGCAATAAAAAGGCAAATTTGTTTTTTGCCCGCATCTTTTACATACGAAGTCCAGTCCACTACCACGGCGAGTCATGTACTTTGTCCCGTGTTCTTTGTTGTGGCATTTGGGAATAAAGACACCCTCTGCATAGCCACACTTACAGAAACGAATCATCCGTAGCTGGGCCATATGTTTTCCACACACATCGCATTTTTCGTGTTCGCGGCGCTTAAACTCATCGTAGCTGTAGTATTGACGAACTCTCCCGCAGGAATTACAAACAAACACCCTCGGCTCTACGGAGGTAACTATTGCTCGTTCCTGTTCGCTGACCTTTGGGGTAAGCACATAGTAGTTATCCTCATTGATAATAGAGGAAAAGTTCACAACAGATGCCGCTCCATCAGGACTCCCATTTTTGAACTCACTCACCCTCTGATTCACAATGCGCAACAAGCGTTTGTTGTTGATGCCCGTCAGATAAACACTGTTCCATCGGTCAACATGAACGGCATAAGGGCTCCCCCCACCGCTTTGGGTAAAGTCAACCCAACTACCAGGCAGATACTTATATAAGGCTTGATGTACCCCTCTGAGCATAGTGTACTTGGTATTCTTGGTAGATGCCATTCCGTTTCCCTTCTATTCCATCTCGACGAGAAGTTGATTGTCGGTATCCCGAAGGCTTAACATTACTTTGAAGTAGCAATGCTTAAAAACTTCGGTTAGGTAGGCATTCGCATCAAACGAACCATTTTTCAGGTTGTCAATAAGTTCGTTAATCAATCGGTCGATAGTCTGCCTGTAGAGTTTTCCAACTGCACTATCGTTATCGGAACACTTGTAGACCCCATAGGCGTGTGTTTTTAGTTCCGCCGCTGTAATCTTGTCCGCAAGCAAGGCGGCTTTGAGGTTCGAGTATTTGCTGACATCATTCATTCCTGTAGTATGCTTCAGGACATACAAGTAATGGTTTAGAATCAGGCTTGCGATAACGCCCGGCAAGGTGTTCTCAACCGCTTTCGTTGCCCAACGGTTTATCGAAACCGAATCCACAAGGATATCCTTGTATTCGTGGAACTTGATAAAGTTCTTGAGGTAGCTTTGGTCTTTTTCTCGTGATGGGCGCATAATATCGATGACCACGCCTGTATGCTTTCTGCCAACACGGGAGTAAGCTTGGATATATTCAGCCGTATTTCCAGGGATTCCGTAAAACAGCATAAGATTGAACCTATCCGCATCTACGCCGTGCGAAATCATACTGGTGGCTGCAATCATATTGAAGTCTATGTCATCAATCACGCTTTCGGCGTGTTCAATGGTTGAAAGCGTAGTCCTGACATCTTGAAAGGAGTCGTCGCCTGTCATCTTTTTAGCGGTCAACGGTTGAACACCATCTTCGTTCAATTCTGTGTTGATAGGGTCTTCTAATGCTTGGAGGACTCTATTGCTCTCAAGTTTGACATTATTGTATTCAAGGATTATCCAGTATTCCTCCAACAGCTTTTTTACTTCGGCAATACGCTCGTCTTCGGTTCCGGCAATATCTATACCATCAAACGTAAGAACCTCATGCGAGTTGGCATAAAGATTCCAAACCACCCGCTTTAGATATTGGAGAGAGTATGCAACGCTATTCACAATTGTTTTACCGAACGGTGCATACCCGACGATAATTCTAGCAATGTCGTCCTTGTCGATGAATGAGTAGAAGTTGTGGTCAAGGTATGGCGACGTTGCAGGGAAACGAATTGCACTTTTCCAGTACAGATGCTTTGCTTGTTCAGCATAAGCGGAAATTGTGGCAGTTGCCCCTATAACCTTGACACCTCTGTTACAACCCGAAAGATTTCTTATGAAATACTCAATCAGCGTTTCGTAATGGGCGTCATAAGCCCCTAACGACTCTCTGATAAGGTGTAATTCATCCTGAATTATCAAGGTTGGAGCAGGGTCTTTCATAGACATTTTTTTGAAATCGTCAGGGTCATATTGACAGCCATCAGCCAGACATTTTGTTTTTGCTGTGAAACCGTGCTTCGGGCATTCGTACTCAGCACCGTATAAAATGTTGTGGAAGTTCGAGTTAAACCCAATTGCTGTCATCTTATCGACCGTAGAAATAATGACAGACGGCAAATACCTATAGATGTCGTTGTCTACCATATACAGCGGAATGATGCCCTGCGAGCAGCATTGGGTATTACTGCATATATGCCTCAAAGAATTGGTATCTGCGGTATAAACTACGTGGACGGTTTCCTTGCTGCAAAACGGGCATATATCAACCAGACGGTACTTATCGTCCATCTCGTCAGGTGACAATGCTTGTAATGTCTGCTGAAGGTCTTTGTCTATTTTGTTAGGCGTGTTACTTTCGCCAACGTAATATCCGAGACTAAATGAGCTTCCACCATCGATTTTTTCACGACGAATCACTTCTGCTGTTGCGAGAACATTTGCAACACGCTGAACCTGCTGCACTGACAGCAAGCGAAGCGGGTATTTCAAAATAGCTGTGCCCCCATAGTTTTTACCACGTAGTCGGTCAAAGAATAGGTTGAAAACGAGAATTCCCAAGAATGCCTCAGTTTTACCACCGCCAGTGGGGAAATAGAGTATATCCACATCATCGGTCTTTGCTTTACCCCTGATATCGTCATCAAGCACCAAGTCTTGCTCGTGTGCCACGACATCGAGAATCAGCGAGGTTATAAAGACAATCTGAAACAGACGCCAACTGTCATAGCCTTTTCCTTTTGCGGCTTCCTTAACAGCTTGATTCATATAAAGAAAAGCATCGCAAATCATATTGTGTTTACTGAGTAGGACAATGCCGGTAGCAAAGCGAGCTAATTCCAAATTAAAGGCAGCAATTTCACTGCAAAACTGCCTCATGCCTTTCGGTGTCAGGGTACTGCGTCGTTGCTCGAAGTCCTCTTTCCATCGCTCAAGTTCGTTTTGCATCTGAGCGTGTATCTTCTTCAAGGTTTTAATTGGATCGGCAATGAGGTCATCAAATTTTATTGCCATTTTATCATTTGTCTTCAGGCGGTTCTGAATGAAAAACGGAACATGGATGGTCTGTATCTCGACCTTATCCTTGTCGTATTTCACGTTGCAGTTGTTTCCAAGTGCAAAAACGAACCTATCATACTTATAGTCGTCGGAGAAATAGTCCAGTTCAATCGGAATAAACTCAGTATTCAGGCATTTGACCTTGATACCCGAATTGAAGATGGTGCTTATTCTGTATTTGTCTGTCTTGGCGGCCAACTGTCCAAAGCCTGCGCTTTCGTCCCCAAAAGGTGTTTCATTGCTGAGGGCAACAGTTAAATTGATGTGGTTGCCACTACCTTTCAAATCCACGCTTAGCGAATAGTCGAAGTGGAGGAACATATCGAATTCCTCGCGAGTTCTCTGTTTATTGATATACGCCTGCCAAGTCTCGTTGGAAAGCAGGTTGTCAATCTTAAGTTTGTCTCTAAATTGGCAAGGCATAATGTTTGGACGCCCTTTTGCCTCAGTGCAAAGAGCCTCGACTTGTCTCTTGACTTCCTTATAAAAAGGAGAATCGGATGGAATGCTACCACAATCGAAAGTTGGATTATATATGTCCGCAATTTTTACTCCAATATAGACTTCATTCCTGTCAATTGCTATCTTTTCATAGACAGGTAGAAGCTGAACCTTATGGGCTTGCCTCTCTTGAGCCAATGTACCTTCTTTGAATGCATCGCTAAGTGCGTCAAAATCAGCAAACTGCCTGTCAGGTTTGAATGTGGAGATGAAGTTTTTCAAAAAAAACTCACGTTGCTGTTTAAGACTTGGTAAAACCCTAAAAAAGAAGTTGCCTTGCGGATAGATTTGCAACTCTGCGGTTCCGACGTCCTTTTTTGGGATTCGAAAAGCAACGCTAATTTGCTTAATCAAAACGCTTGACGAAAAGCTGTCCTCGGCACTTTGCGGAGACAGTTTTCCAACAAAGATGCGGTCTTCTGGACTATTGAACAGCCATTGTTCTTTATCTGTTCCAGAAATCGCAGCAACAAACCTGCCGATTATCTTGTTTGCCAAAACCTCTCTGTTATTCGGCATGAGCTTGCCACCCCTTTTCACTTAATCTCCCTGAAACGAACCTAGCTTTCAATCCGAGATTTGAAATAACCAGTTCATATGCAACGTTGTAGACGGTACTATCAATCAAAGCACCAAAGCGATTAAGAATTGAAAGGGCACACAACCACTCGCTATAATTTTCTATGGCACACTCAACAGCGTTTCTATCCCTTTGAACCAGATCCTTAAAGTGGATTTCTAAAGTGTCGAATAGTTTATATATCTTGTTCCAACTTTTGAAATAGACCGAACTCACTATTTCAGACAGCCATAATAGGATTGCCACATTTGTGTATGAGCCGATGCCACTCTGCACAGTTGTTTCTGCTTCACACAAAACGTTTTTCCAATGAGTAAATCTGGCTTTATTTTCATCGTCATGAGCAACAGAAACCAAAAAGTCTAAGTACCCTCTGAAGTTTTCAAGGGGCGCATATTCTGTTTCACCATGTAAAATCAGATCGGTTGATTCAGCGGGTTTGGTTCTGGTTGTGGCTGGTGATTTCTGTTGTATGACACTTGAATTATATACGCTAGGAGAAACTACTGCATCCACTCCGTCGTCAAGGTCAATTGGCTCACCAGTAATGACTGTATTAGCGGAAACCTTGCCTGCACCGTATGCTGTTTCTCCGCAAATTACATTTTTACTGCTAAGTGCGAGTTCTCCGACAGCCAGAATTTTTCCTACTACAATGCTACCATATGCGAAAATAGTTGTACAATTTATTTCTTGTGCAACTATTCTATCGTGAACTTCAATTGTTTTTGCCCGAATGTCATTTACCCAAATATTATTATGAACTATAATCGAGCCATTGACATTGCAATTTCCAAGGCAAACAAATCTACCATTGATATCAAGTTCGGATGCTTCTATGCTTCCTAAAACAATCAAATCAAAGAGAGCTGTTATCTTACCTTCGCATTTAACATCAGATGCAACGATATAACTCGCTTTAAACGTCGCAGCATCGCAGGGTTCGAAGGTGGGCAAAACAAATCTTCTAACCGACTCAATAATTCCTTTCGTTTTATCATCATACGTAATCATTTTTTGCCCACCTCCAGCATTGACTGTCGCAACAAATCCATATATATTGATTCACCCTTCGGAGCTGATAAGATAATGGTCAATTCGTCTTTTGCTCTTGTGCAACCCGTGTAAATAAGATTGATGTTTTTCTTGAATGCTTCCCATTTATTTGGCAACTGTTCAGGCATTGCCGCCGTAAACTCAGCCAGTAATCTTGTCTTTTCGTGCGTCCCAAGAGGACGTAGCCCAGCCAGTACAACTGCTTTAAAATCAAGTCCCAGAGAACCTTCAATCGAAACAACCGAAACACCACGTCGAGATCCATATGTTACGCCCTCAGATTTGCCTTGATATAAGAACGCGGGTGTTTCCCAGCCTTGTTTATTGAAATATTGAGTGATGTTTGCTTGCAAATTATAATAATGGGTCTGCCAACCCTTGGTTGTGTACTTGGCGTTTACATTAAAAAGAATGACAGCTATATCAACTTCACTGAGTTCCTTTTCATCAATGAGGCTCTTGACAGCATCACCGATGGCTTTTGCCTCGCCTTCGTTACTCATGTCAGAGAGTTCTACCAACGTAGGTAAATTTCCTTCTCTATATGCAGTCCCTCGCAGGAACAGTTCTGGGTCTGATGTAAGGTCAACTCCCAAATTTGCTCCCATTTTTTTTGCAGCGGCAATATAGCAATCAATAGCATCGTTTATAGGCTTCGAATTACGATAGTTCGTTTCGATAGGAAGTGTTTTCCCTCTGTATTCGGGATATGCATAGCCTCCGCCTTGCCAAGGTGCTTTACCATGTTTGATGTTATTTTTTACATCCTGTGATTTATCCCCAGCAATAACAAAATAATGGTCATCAGCACTTTTGTTTTTAAGCAAGTTAAAACAGAATTTGTACCACTCAGGTCTAAAAATTTGCACTTCGTCGATAAAAATGCCATAGAAACGTTCCTTAATTCTTCTTTGAGCCAATGCGTTATTTGTAGCTTCGAACAATCTATTATAAGTATCATTCTGGTCGTGATGGTTTTTTGATGGAATAGGAATGCCATTACTCTCTAATAACGAGCGGCATAGAGCAAAAAAAGTTGAGCAACGCACATTTTTATCTGAGAATCCCGCTTGGGCTATTGCCCATTGATAATAATTGTTCAAGTTCCTATTATAACAAGTAATGAGGAAATCTTCGCACGGATTAAGACTTGCCAGCTTAAAGCATTTTGAAATTAGAAGAACGCTTTTACCGCTTCCCGCACAAGCCAAAATAAGCTGATTTCCCTTTGCAATCTTATTGATGATATCTATCTGCTTGCTGTCCAAGCGATAGGATTGCACGGCTCTATCTGTTGCATCTAACGCCCCGTCCACTCCTGATACCGTGCCATGCTCGTCAAGTATGTATTTACGTGGAATCGTGATTTCAGGACACAGCCGATGAAATACGTTATTGATAAGGTCTTCCGTGAGTATTTCGCCGCTGGCAAGATAACGGGTTGCTACCTCTGCACCGTCCTTGCGTATTTGAGTTATTGTGTCTTTAAATATGACGTGGTCAGAGCAGAATGCGCACTCACTTTCATCCAGACAGCCTGAAATCTGTGACAATTCAACTTTCGGCAATACAAAGCAAACATTCACTGAAAAACGTAGCTTGCCCGATTCGTCAGTAAGATAACGACTCTCTTCAAGCCGCCTGACGATGTCCTTTACAAGCGTATAGTAGACAATCGGGTTTCCGAGTGCCTTAATAGTCTTTTGAGCTACCGAACCAGCAACCTCCAAAAAGCGAAGCAAGAGTATCCCTTTGTTAATAAGCAGCAGATTAAACAGTTCGGGTTTCCCCTTACCTGCGTCCCTCTTGCGCGGGTTTATATGCAACACGTAATACGCATCCTCACCAGAGAAAGCCCGCTCGATTGTCCGCAGGAATGACTTCTCGTCAACCGACAGTTCCAACTGGTCGTATTTTTCGGGATAGATTTGTATCATTGCTTTTTCCCTCCCGCTGTCAGTTCCGCGATGAATTCACGATAAAGGCTATCAACTGTAGTTCGTTCAAAGTTGCGTGTCAGGACTTCCATCACTGCTTGGATAACCTTTTTCTCCGCTTTTGAGAAGTTTGATGGAATATCCTTCTTCACCCTGAAGTTCGTTGACTCGTCAACGTCACCAGCAAGCGTCGCGAGACGTTCCATCAGAGCCATTTTTTGTTCCACGACTTCTAATGGTGCACTTTTTGGAATGGCGTAAAGGTCTTTTCTTGTGGCAGCAATACCAACTGCCACCTGTTCTTTTTCAGTAGATGAGTGAAAGCCCGTAGTCAGAACTTCCTCGACCTTAGCGATATCTCGCTCGACCTTTTTTAGGGTCTTCTGTATTGGGTTGTTTCTGACCTTAGATGCTGCACGAATCTTATCGGCTATTTCCGTGCCGATTGTATCCCTTAAACCAATAGTAAAATCGGAAAAAGTGTCATTCTTCTCGAAATCATCACGCCTAGCGTTTGGTATCAATTTTTGAGATACTACATAAACCTCACCAATTGCCCATCCATTGAAACGGCGCTCTTTGTAGTACGGTGCAAGAGTGCTGTTGTTGCCTATTAGTATATTGCCTTGCCTCACTCGGACACCCGATATGCGCTCATCTACTAAAGTCCCTGAAAAATCAGTGTCAGCATACCAACCATAGGCAACCATCTGTTGGCTGCCATCTTTGATGCGAAAGAAAGATAGTCTGAGAACTTCGTCCTTAGATGTGCCAGCACGAGAGTTTGCTACGAAGGAATTCTTATAAGGCTTGTACACCTGTGACAATAAATCAAACGACTCACCAATAAATACTGGATACTCTGCAACGGGGATCCCATTCTCTGTCAGCTTGCTTTTAATCTCTCGTCCCCAGTAAAACCTATCTCTGAACGGAATCGGCGCGACCTGCGAGATGTAGTCCTTAACCGTTTCCAAATCCAAGAGCGATGAGATGTCATCAACATCATCCATTTTTACGATGAAGTAATGTGCAGAAGCCTGTTCCTGCATAACTTTGACATCGGTAACAGCTTCGATAACGCTTAGCAAATTGTGTTCCGTGCTTTGCCCTGGCACTAATAAGGCTTTCAGCTTTTCGCAATCGAAAGTAATAAGCGTTTTCTCGTTGTCTCCCAGCGCCGTGGTGCAAAAACTGAGCTTTTTGCAATAGGAAAGACCACCGAGTCGACCGATGCCACGGAAGCCACGATTGGTTGTATGCAATTTGGTAGAATTGCCGATGTCAAGGAGGGTTTTCCGTACCAATTCTTTCTTAATGCCTGTTCCGTTGTCACGGATGCTGATTTCTTGCCTTGCCCCGTTAACGATAATCTCAATGCGGAGGTCATCCGCCTGTACTAAGCGAGTTGCAAGCGCAGTGTCGAGCGAATCGACTGCGTTCTGAATGTACTCGCGAAAACACGACTCTGGTTCGCTGTACATACCAGTTGTTAGCGATTCAAGCGTAAATTTTCCAATTTCAATATCCATTCCGAGGCCTCCCCCATTTGGCATCATCGTTTTCTCTGTGTCCATAATGTTAGTAATTCCACAGTTCAACGCTTTGCAAGTTTTCAGCAACACATCTGCCGTAATCTTCTCCCTTTTACCTAATTTTTCAAATAAAGTCAAACCGGTTAGCCTTTCAAAAAATAGTTTGTAGAAGTTAGGAACAATCACCATAAATAATGTGACGTTCAAAAATTAAGGGAGCTTAATTTTTTTCAGACCTTAAAATCTGAACTGCAACCCGCTTTCAAGGACAGGGAGAACACTTTCTCCCATTCACGCTATGCAACCCTCAATTCCGTCATGGACTCCTGCCGTGAAGCTCTGATTGCCAACAGCATTTGGTTTTCGTAATACCCTGTGCCGGTGGAATCCGGCCACATGGGTCTTGACCAAGCTAACTCATGCTGACAGCGGACAATGGCAGATGATGGCAGGGATGGATAGACCTGCCCATACCAGACGCAAGAAGCAAATGCCGGATGCTGATACCACCCCAAAATCGGCAGCACCTCCCGCGCTACCTTCAGAACCGCGCCAGCGGCAACACCAGAGACAAAAAGCAGATTCTGGCAAAAGCAGGTTTCAAGTGGAGCGATCAGCGCAAGGTCTGGTGGGAGATATGCCGACGCAGCCTGACCATCACCTCTGAGGGAGGGCTTTCGATTTTGGATGGGATACATGAGTCGTTATGAGGGCTGTGCCTGTCTATCCAGACGGTCAAGTACGGCCAACGCTGCTGGAATGTCCGCTTCTGCTGCCATTGCCTTGAATCGCGTCTCCGTTGCTGTTACCGCAAAAGGCATTGCTACTGCAACAGGAACAGTTATACTAACGGATAGTGAAGCTAATTTGATTTATGGCGCTATCGCAGAATCTGGTACAACAGCTAATGCTATAGGTAAAGTGTACCTGACAGACAGTTCAGTAACTGGTAATGTTTATGGCGGTTATATTGATAGTCTTACAGGTAGTTCTACTAAAAATGTTATTAAATTGGAAGATAACGTATCATTTAATCATGATGGTACAAGTGAATTGTATGGTTCATAAAGTTCAGTTATTGAAAATGATACTTTTACTTGTAATATATTGCACGATAATATTTATACAGGAAAAAATAAAATTTGTAAAATTTCTAAATTTTAAATTTACTATTTCGACTACAGTTGCAATTAGAGACAGAATATTAAAGATTAAAACTTTTGTGATTTGTGAAAGGTATATTGCAAAAGAAAGTACAGTTTGTGCTGTTCAATATTAATGATTTCTCTCTGGATACATACTTCACTAATTTTTATCACAGCAAGATAGCAATGATATGAAGCTAGCAAGTTGATGCAATTACTTCAAGGCGTTTGAAAGCTGGAACTCGTTTAACTTATGCAATGAACAAGTATGTTTCCACTATTTAGGTGTTGCATATGAACACGAGTTTGATGGTCAGGTAAACCTCAACAGTATGGAATAATGAAATAGCTTCACCCATTCTTTGTGGTGATACAGTCATGGGAGAGTTTTGTTTGAAGACTATACCTACTGAAGATAGGGCATTCTCGCTTAACATCGGTATTCAGGGTTTCACTGGTGTGAGGGAAAAGGCTGGCAGGGTAGTCTTCAGATGAAATACGAGTTTTAGCTAACGGCCTGGGGGCTTTTTTGTTGTCTCACTGTACCGCTTAAAGAATGGTTGCAGCAGGGCCGCTACGGCGGGGATGCCGCCGCGCATCTTGTCGGGGTGGACGACAGGATCAAAGCCCAGACGTTTTGCCTGCATCAGGCGCTGTTCCTGGGCCGCGACAGGCCGCACCTGTCCGTTCAGATCTACTTCTCCCCAGAGAACGCATTTCTCCGGTAAGGGGACGTCATAATACGAGGAAAGCAGGGCGGCTACCAGCGCCAGATCAAGCCCCGGCTCCTGCAGGCGTATGCCGCCGCCGACCTTGGCGTATATGTCCACTTGGGCGAAATTTATTTTGAGACGTTTTTCCAGCACCGCCAGCAGCAGATGCAGGCGGTTGACATCAAAGCCCAGCGCCGTGCGGCGCGGAATGCTCAAAAAAGTGCGCGTCACAAGGGCCTGTACCTCAACCGCCAGGGGGCGCCGCCCGTCCACAGCCATGACAACGGCAGTGCCGGACAGGGAGGCGTCGCGCGCGCCGAGAAAAAATGTGGAAGGATCGTCCACCACGCGCATACCGCCGGACTCCATATGAAAGACCAACAGCTCCTCATTGGGGCCGAAGCGGTTTTTGAAAACGCGCAGCAAACGGAACATCTGACGGCGGTCCCCCTCCAGCGAAATCACCGTGTCCACCATGTGCTCCAGAAGCCGCGGTCCTGCCAGAACGCCGTCCTTTGTCACATGCCCGACCAGAACAAGCGTGGCCCCGGACAGACGAGCCGCCTCAACAAGAGACGTGGCGACAGCGCGCACCTGGGTGACATTGCCCGGCAAACCTTCCGCTCCGGTAGCTGTCATGGTCTGCACAGAATCGACAATGATGAGCGCGGGTGGGGCGGATGTCATGGCGTCCAGCGCGTCTTCCACACGTGAGGTTGCCAGCGCAAGCAGATTGGGGGACAACATGCCGAGACGCTCGGCCCTTGCTCTGATTTGAGGCAGGGATTCCTCGCCGGTGACGTACAGCGCACTCCGGCCCTGCAAGGCCACACAACCGGCTACCTGCAACAGCAGGGTGGATTTACCGATTCCTGGTTCTCCCCCCACCAGCAGGGCTGATCCGGGAATCAGGCCGTTGCCGAGCACCCTGTCCAGGGCTTCAATGCCGCTGTGATACGGCTTTTGCCCGTCGTCGGATACCTTGCGCAGGGGGATGGGGGCGGCGCCCGATGTCGCGCGGGCAACGGAATTGCGTGGCTGAGTCGTCGTCCGCAGGGTGTTCCATTCCCTGCACATCGGGCACTGCCCGCGCCACTGCGGCGTTTGCGCGTTGCATGAAGAGCAGACATATATTTCACGTATTTTTGCCACAGAGGCAGCCTACGCGAAAAACCGTCGCTGAACAAGCCCTTCTTAGCCGCGTGAAACGCGGTTAGGGAGCGCCGCGCCCACGCGACGCAATAAACCGGATAAAAAGTTCGCGCTGCTCCTGCCGGCTGAAACCCAGCAACGCGGGCAAGGCCGCGCAACATCCCAGCACACACACGCTGTACAAAACGCCGGAAACCAGAAATCGCACAAAAGACTCGTCATCGCCGATATCAAGAAACATTGAGCATTCACGGCAGGCAAAGGCAAGTCCGACAAGCAGGGTAAAACTCCATATCTGGTGAAAAAGATTGCGCCAATAACACAGTGGAATAAAACGCGAAGCCAGCCAGAAATACAAATTGACCGTCACAAACTGCACACACACGGTTTTCAGCGCAAGGCCCACAGCGCCCAGATGAATCCCCCAAAGTTCAGACGGCGCAAGCAGAAACCAGGTCGTCGCAAAGCCGTACACGCATTCCAGCGTCGTCACATTGCGCGTCACATTTGTACGGCCGGCGGCGTGAAACACAGAGCCGGCCAGTTGCCCGTAGGTCTGGTGCAGGGGATACATGGCCATGATCTGCACGGGCACAATGGCCGCTGCAAACTGCGCACCGCCGAAAAAAGCCACCAATGCCTCCCCTTCGATCAGGGTAAAACAGGAAAAATACGCGGCAATAACATAAAGCGGCGGCGCAAGGCGCGTCAGCAGACGTCCCATTTCCTCACGGTCATTATGCCCCCAGGCAATGGAAAGTTCCCGCATGACAAGCGGCGTCATCGCGGAAACAAACAGAAAACACGCTATGCTGACTTTTTGGGAAAGGGCAAAAAAGCCCTGTTCCGCGCTGCCTTCAAACCACTGCAAGAGCCAGCGCTCCGCCGCAATCATCACAAAGGACAGAAGCGCCTGCACAAAAAGTGGATGACTGTAGCTGAAAAACTCACGACAGTAGGCCCTGCGCCGCTCTCTGGTCGGGGTAAAGCGCAAGGGGACGCCGCGCCGCCGCCAGTGGGCGCGCGAAACATGCCAAAACGCCAGCGCCGTGACGCCAAGCATAAGATATTGCTGTGCAAACAATGAATATATGTTCAGCATGTCGCTGAAAAAAAGCGCCGACAACACGCTGACGGACAACAGGGAAATGCCGGTTCGCGCTGTTTCTGAAGCTACTGTGGCTCCCAGCGCATCGTTCATGGAGCGCAGCACCCGTCCCCACCACGTCAGAAACGCCCAGAGCGCCGCTGGCGGCGTAAGCCACAGCGGAATCCCGGGCATCAGCACTCCCCCCACATGCGGAGCAAGCATACATACCGAGGCAAGCAGCGTGACGCAGGCTACCAGCAGGCCGACGCCTGTATAAAATCCCGCAAGTTCCGTTTCGCTCTGCCGTCGGGAAAGCGCATTGTAAAAACATAGCGAGGTGCCCATATCCAGAAATCCGGAAAGCTGTTGAAAAAAATTTGTGGCAAAACTGTAATTGCCGTACATGACAGGCCCGAGAACGCGCGGCAGTATGGCCTCCATAACCAGATACACCGGCACGGACGCCATATTGGCAAACAGCTTGAAAAGATAGCGGCGGGCAAGGGAAACCGGCGCCAGCGTTGGCGTTGACATGGGAACAGGGTATTATTTCTTCAGCCATTCGTCCAGCTTTGCCGCGATTTCTTCATCGCGCATACGTGGCGCGGCGTACATGCCTGCAGCATCGCGTTGCCGTGCCATCTCCGCGAGAATAACGGCGGCGGCGACAGACACGTTAAAACTCTGAATCATACCGTACATGGGGATATACAACTCTCCGTCCGCGCGCTTGAGAAGCTCTTTGTCCACGCCTCCGTGCTCGTTGCCCATAATCACGACCGTTGGTCGTGTAAAATCCCAGACGCGCAGGGGTACTGCGCGGCTAGAACAGGACGTGGCAAGCACTTGCATCCCCTTGTCGCGCAATGTCTGAAATAATGCATCGCTGTCGCTGAAGCGGGCGCTTTCCACCCATTCCTGCGCCGAAGCGGAGCTTTTTCGCCCAAGCTGCGGAAAGGGCACGTGGGTATAATACAGGTAGACGCGCCCCACGCCAAAGGCGTCACAGGAACGGTAAATTGCCGAAACATTATGCGGATCATGAATATTGGCGAGCACAAGCGTCATGTCCGGCTGACGGCGCGCCAACACATCGGCAAGGCGTTCCCTGCGGCGGAGAGTCCGGGGTTTTGACGAAACATCGGGCTGTGTTGTCTCTGACATACGGTGTAAAAAATGGCAGAAAAAAACAGTGTGCGCAAGCGCGAAAACAGAACACGAATTTACCGGTATCTGTCGGAATCGGACTTGCCAAAAGTTCAAATATTACATAAAAAGCAGTTCCCGTTTCTGCACATACCGCAGAACATCGCCGTATATTTAGGAAAAACGCCATGCCGTCTTTGCACCGATCCTTCTCCCCCGTGTCCCTGCTGACGTTCTGTGCAACGCTTGCGCTCGCAACGCTTGCGCTCCCCGACCTTGCACTTGCCGCCGACGGCCACCACCCCTCACTGCCCGGCGCACAGCTTTCAATCGTCTGGGTCGTCCCTTTTGCCTGCATGCTGCTCTCCATCGCCATTATGCCGCTGGCATGCCCGCATTTCTGGGAACACCATTTCGGAAAAATAGCCGTATTCTGGGGGCTGACCTTTCTTGTGCCCTGCGTTTTTGCCTTTGGCGCGCACACGGCGACCTATGTATTTTTGCATACCATCCTTCTGGAATACGTGCCTTTTCTCATTCTCATATTTTCACTCTTCACTGTAGCCGGCGGAGTGCGCCTTACCGGCACTCTGGTGGGCACGCCCCTGGTCAATACAGGACTCCTGGCTGTCGGCACGCTGCTGGCAAGCTGGATGGGGACAACGGGTGCGGCGATGCTGTTGATTCGCCCCCTGCTGCGCGCAAACGCCCACAGAAGATACCGCGCGCATTCCGTTGTTTTTTTCATTTTTCTGGTGGCCAATATCGGCGGCTCGTTGACGCCGCTGGGCGATCCCCCGCTTTTTCTGGGTTTTCTGAAAGGCGTCAGTTTTTTCTGGACAGCCACCAACCTGTTTACCAAAACCCTTTTTATGGCAGTGGCGCTACTGGGCATTTTTTATTTTATGGACACAGCACTCTTTGCCCGCGAAGGCCGCCCCGCGCCGCCGCAGTCTGACAGCGCGGAAAAACTCGGCTTGGACGGCAAAGTCAACCTCTTGATCCTGCTGGGCATTGTTTTTGCCGTTCTGTGCTCCGGCCTGCCGCCTTTCCAGCTTGGTGAGACGATCACGATTTACGGCGTGGGCATGGAGGGACAAAACCTGCTGCGCGACCTGCTGTTGCTTGGGTTTGCCGCCATTTCTCTCAAACTCACGGACAAGCGCTGCCGCGAACTCAACGGTTTTTCCTGGGCGCCCATTCTGGAAGTGGGCAAATTGTTTCTGGGTATTTTTATCAGCATGATTCCGGCCATTGCCATTTTGCGCTCCGGCACGGACGGCGTGCTTGCCTCCCTTATCCGCTTAGTTTCCCACAACGGCGAACCGGTCAACGCCATGTATTTCTGGATGGCCGGCATTCTCTCAAGTTTTCTTGACAATGCGCCGACATATCTTGTCTTTTTTAATACGGCCGGCGGAGACGCCGCAAAACTTATGGGCGAAATGGCGGGCACGCTGGGGGCTATTTCAGCCGGCGCGGTCTTTATGGGAGCAAACAGCTATATCGGGAACGCGCCGAATTTTATGGTGCGCTCCATTGCTGAGGAGCAGGGCGTGCCCATGCCGAGCTTTTTCGGTTATATGGCCTGGTCATGCGGATTTCTTGTGCCGCTGTTCGGCATCATGACATGGCTGTTCTTTATGTGAGCGCTATCCACTTGCCAAGATACAGGAAACGGGGTATGCATTTTTTTTGCCGCCGGCGTAGCTCAACTGGCAGAGCAGCTGATTTGTAATCAGCAGGTTGCGGGTTCGAGTCCCATCGCCGGCTCCAGAGCCGAACAAAGGTCTGCCGCGGGGGGAATCCGCGCCCGCCTTTGCGTTATAGTGTGGAGGGGTTCCCGAGTGGCCAAAGGGAACAGACTGTAAATCTGTCGTCGTACGACTTCGGAGGTTCAAATCCTCCCCCCTCCACCAGCACTGTCGTAAAAAAGCATTTGCATACGGCAGGGGAATGGTTTATAGAACTGCCTTGACTGTAGGAGACAGGGGGAACTGTCGGGATAGTACGGTGCGGCATACTACAGTGTGAGACGCCACAGTGTGGTATACGTCGGGGTTTTGTTCCCGGCGTCCGGCATCGGCAGCATGCGGGAATAGCTCAACGGCTAGAGCATCAGCCTTCCAAGCTGAGGGTTGCGGGTTCGAATCCCGTTTCCCGCTCCATTTCCGCTCCCCTACCAGTTGCACAATCAGAAGTCAGGGCAAATCCTCTGGCGTAGGGGCCAGGCCCGGGGCGATGCGCGGCAAAGCGCCGCTACGGCGGGTTACGCGAGAAACAGGCGCCGCATACGCGACAGCAAGGAACTGTGCGGCAGACATACAACCGCAAATAACTTTTTTTTCAGGGAGACGTACAATGGGCAAGGAAAAATACGAGCGCAAAAAGCCCCATGTCAACATCGGCACTATCGGTCATATTGACCACGGCAAAACCACTTTGACAGCCTCAATTACCAAGATTGCCGGTCTTAAGGGACAGGGCAAGTTCGTTTCTTTTGATGAAATCGACAAAGCCCCCGAAGAAAGGGAGCGCGGCATCACTATCGCCACGGCGCATGTGGAATACGAAACAGAAAAGCGTCACTACGCCCATGTGGACTGCCCCGGTCATGCAGACTACATCAAAAACATGATCACCGGCGCGGCCCAGATGGACGGTGGTATTATTGTGGTGGCCGCCACGGACGGCCCCATGCCGCAGACCCGTGAGCATATACTGCTGGCGCGGCAGGTCGGCGTGCCCCAGCTTGTTGTCTTCCTGAACAAGTGCGATCTTGTTGATGATGAAGAGCTGCTTGAACTTGTGGAGCTGGAAGTGCGTGAACTGCTCTCCAAGTACGATTTCCCCGGCGACGACGTGCCGGTTATTCGCGGATCCGCCCTGAAAGCCCTGGAATGCGATGACCCCAACGCGCCCGAAGCCAAGTGCATCCTTGATCTTTTGCAGGCATGCGACGATTTTATCCCCGAGCCGCAGCGCGACATTGACAAGCCCTACCTTATGCCCATTGAAGACGTGTTTTCCATTTCCGGCCGCGGCACAGTGGTGACCGGCCGTGTTGAGCGCGGAATCCTGAAAGTGGGCGACGAAGTGGAAATTGTGGGCATCAAGGCCACCCAGAAAACCACCTGCACCGGCGTGGAAATGTTCCGCAAGCTGCTTGATCAGGGACAGGCAGGCGATAATATTGGCGCGCTTCTGCGTGGCACAAAGCGTGACGATGTGGAGCGCGGACAGGTGCTTGCCGCGCCCAAGTCCATCATGCCGCACAAGAAATTCAAGGCTGAAGTCTACGTGCTTTCCAAGGAAGAGGGCGGCCGTCACACACCCTTTTTCTCCGGCTACCGCCCGCAGTTCTATTTCCGCACAACGGACATTACGGGCGTCATCAATCTGCCGGAAGGTGTGGAAATGGTCATGCCGGGCGATAACTCCCAGTTTATTGTCGAGCTTATCGCCCCCATCGCCATGGAAAACGGTCTGCGTTTCGCCATTCGTGAAGGCAGTCGCACTGTAGGTTCCGGCGTTGTTACAGAAATCGTCGAGTAGCGTATGCGAGTCAATGTTATTCTTGCTTGCACCGAGTGCAAACGGCGCAATTACAGCACGCGGAAAAATAAAAGGAACACCATCGGCCGGCTGGAATTGAAGAAATATTGCCCTTGGGAAAAAAAACATACCCTGCACCGGGAAACCAGATAACCTTATTTCTGACGGGCGCGCGGTTTTTTTGTAAACTGACTTCCCGTTAAAGACAACGCAGGGCAGTAGCTCTAACGGCTAGAGCGGCGGTCTCCAAAACCGCAAGTTGGGGGTTCGAATCCCTCCTGCCCTGCCATTTTGAGGATACCCGGAAAACGCGGGACAACACTATGGCAAAAAAACAGTTTCAATCCGCTGAAGCAGGCTCTGAAAAAGGGATAAATCCTCTGGTGCGCCTTGTGCGTTACTTGGAGGACGCCAAAGGCGAACTGCGCAAAATCACATGGCCCACGCTCAAGGAAACGCGCAAGGCAACCCTTGCCGTGCTGGGATTTGTGGCTGTGATGGCAGTTATTTTGGGGCTTGTGGATTTGGGCCTCTCGTCCCTTATAAAGACCATACTGTCATAAAAGGCTGTTATGAACGATTCAGGTAGTGATAAAAAACCGGACGCCGCTGAGGTCACCGATGTCGTTGCTGATGCCAATCCCGGGTGCTGGTATATAGTGCATACCTACTCCGGCTTTGAGCAGCGGGTGCAAAAAACTATTGCGGAAATGAGCCGCACAGGCCAGGACAACGGCCTGATCAAAGAAGTTGTCGTGCCCACGGAAAAAGTTATTGAACTTGCAAAAGGCGGGGAAAAACGCACGACAACCAACAAAATGTATCCCGGTTACGTAATGGTGCGCATGGTCATGACTGACATGTCATGGTATCTGGTGCAATCCATCCCAAAAGTTACCGGTTTTGTGGGCAGCAAAAACCGTCCGACGCCAATGCTCAACAGTGAGGCGAAGCGTATTCTGGAACTTATGGAGACTCGCCAGGAAGTCCCCAGGCCCAAGTTCAACTTCAACAGGGGTGATGAAGTGCGCGTGATTGACGGGCCTTTTGGCGGTTTTAACGGTGTGGTGGAAGATGTCAATCATGATAAAGGCAAGCTGCGCGTTTCCGTTTCCATTTTTGGCCGTCAAACGCCTGTGGAACTGGACTTTGTACAGGTTTCTAAAGGATAACACTCATGGCAAAAAAAGAACTCGCCAAAATTAAATTGCAGATTCCCGCCGGCGTAGCAAACCCGTCGCCCCCGGTAGGGCCGGCGCTAGGGCAGCACGGTTTGAATATTATGGGTTTTTGCAAAGAATTCAACGCCCGCACGCAGGATCAAAAGGGCATGATCATTCCTGTGGTCATTACGGTCTATGCTGACCGGTCGTTCACCTTCATCACAAAAACGCCCCCGGCGTCGATCTTGATCATGAAGGCGGCAAAAATTGAAAAAGGTTCCGGCGAACCCAACCGTAACAAAGTGGGAAGTCTTTCCCTTGCTCAGGTAGAAGAGATTGCCAAGATTAAATTGCCCGATCTCAATGCCGCCACGCTGGAATCCGCTGTAAAATCCATTTCCGGCACTGCCCGCAGCATGGGCATTGACGTTATATAAGGAAAAACTCATGCCAAGACACGGCAAAAATTTTAGAAAAGCCATTGATGCCCACGACACGCAGGCGCGTTTCAGCATTGAAGACGTTGTGGAAAAATCTATCAGCGCTTCCTTTACAAAATTTGATGAAACCGTTGATGTCGCCATACGCTTGGGCGTAGACCCCAAATACTCCGACCAGATGGTGCGCGGCGCCGTTACTCTGCCTAACGGCCTTGGCAAAACTGTGCGAGTGGCTGTGTTCTGTAAAGGCGAAAAACAGGCCGAGGCCAGAGATGCGGGAGCAGATGTGGTTGGGGCTGAAGATCTTGTCGCAAAAATCAAAGAAGGCTGGCTTGAATTTGACGCGGCTGTCGCAACGCCGGATGTTATGGCCCTTGTGGGGCAGATAGGGCGTATGCTCGGACCGCGCGGGCTGATGCCCAACGCCAAGACAGGCTCTGTCACGTTTGACGTGGCAAAGGTTGTGAGTGAGCTTAAGGCCGGACGCGTGGAGTTCAAGGTGGATAAAGCCGGCGTGTTGCACGCGCCGCTCGGCAAGGTTTCGTTCGGTTCCGGAAAAATTTTGGGCAATCTCAAGGCGCTGCTGGAAACCGTTAACCGCCTCAAGCCCACTGCCGCAAAAGGAGCGTATATGCTCTCCATGGCGGTTTCCACCACTATGGGGCCTGGGTTTAAAGTTGACATGCCGCAGTTGAAAAAATTTCTTGAGGGCTAGCCCTCAAGACGGTTGCGCGAGCAACCTTTGGCTAGGGAAATACGGAATTCGGGTCGAAGACGACAGGTGTGGCGCACGCTCTTAATTTCCTGTCCAGACGTTTCTTCTTTGGCTCGGCATTCCACTTGGCAACCCCGAACGTGAGAGGTATCACGTGAACCGATCTGAAAAAACCGCGCTTATCGAAGCGATCAAGGCAAACGCCGAAAAAGCTTCCTTTGCGGTGTTGACGGATTTCAAGGGGATGACGGTGGAAGAGCTGACGAACCTCAGGGTAGGCCTGCGCACAGTGGGCGGCGAATATCATGTCGTCAAAAATACCTTGGCTCGTATCGCTCTGACCGGCGGTTCACACGACGCGCTCAAGGACAAGTTCCATGAGAATTGCGGCGTGGCCCTTGGATTCGATGATCCGGTGGCAGTGGCCAAGGCGCTCAATGATTTTGTCAAGCAGAGCAAGCTGTTTAAGCTTCGCTGTGCAAGCCTCGACGGCAAGGCTCTGACAGCCGCCCAGATAGAGGCTTTGGCAAGACTGCCCGGCAGGGAACAACTGCTCGGTCAGTTGCTTGGCACAATGAACGCCGTGCCCACAAGTTTTGTGTCGCTGTTTGCCAATATGCTGCGCGGCCTGCTTTATGCCCTTAAAGGCATTGAAGAACAAAAAAGCAGAGCTGCCGCGTAGTCTGTGACGCAAAAAGCAGTATTTTTAACCGCCTAAAGATCAGGAGTGTATCATGGCCGTAACCAAAGAAGATGTTGTCGCCTTTATTTCCAGCATGACAGTGTTGGAACTTTCAGAATTTATCAAAGAACTTGAAGAAAAATTCGGCGTGTCAGCCGCCGCGCCTGCCGCCGCGGTAATGGCCGCGCCTGTTGCGGACGCCGCAGCCCAGGAAGAAGAAAAAACTGAATTTGACGTCATCCTGAAGGAAACCGGCGCCAATAAAATCGGCGTCATCAAGGTTGTGCGCGCGCTGACAAATCTTGGGCTTAAAGAAGCCAAGGAAAAGGTTGACAGCGCCCCTTCCACTCTTAAGGAAGCTGTCTCCAGGGAAGAAGCCGAAGAGGCCAAAAAGCAACTTGCCGAAGCCGGTGCTACCGTCGAAATCAAGTAGCCGTGGTGCCTGAAAAAACTCTCAAGGCTTGGCGAAAAGCGACAGCTTCGCCAAGCCTTGAGAGTTTTCACTCCAGCCTCAGACTAGAGAGCCTGTTTTTCGCGCCACTCTCTGGCGACAAGCTCAAAGATGTTCGCCAACTGCGCTTTGGCAGTATTTCTTTAACATAAACTGTTCTAGTTGGTGCTTCCGCGCGGCTGCAGATACTGCGGCTGAAAAAATTGCAGAAACTGTTTTGTCGGAGAAAGACTTGCCGGTTTTGACACATTGCCCTCAATGGACAGAGGTTTGTCCGAAAAGCCGAAAGGCTGGAGGTGTTCGGCAAGCGCGGAGATACGCGGACGGATGACCGGCAGGCTGCCCGCGCCGTCGCCCGCCAGGAGCGTTGCGTCGCCTGAGGCCTGCGGAATTCCGTCAACAGGGGCCGAATGCTGTATTGTTGCATTGAGCGCCGAGGGCAGAGGCGTTTTACACACTTCCTCAAGAAAATCGTTGCCCGTGCGTCCGACAAAGGTCACCAGAGAAGACCCGTCGCCGTTTACCAGAAGGCTGACGGGCATGGTGCCGCCCTGTATGCCCATATAGGCGGGGCGCGCGCCGGTGGGCATAATCGTCCATCCGCCGGCGTCGGCTTCAGCGCCGAGGCTTGCGCCAGTCGCCGTCTGAACGGGCAGAGCGAGCAGCAGAAGATAGAGCAGACAACAATATTTCATGTAACGTCAGTTAAGGCGTTCCGCGTTTCCTGTCAAGCTGTTTTTCAGCGTTCGCTACTGAGTTGTTTTCGTTGTTGCTGCGGGGCGGGGACGGCCGGTGTAGCGGCGTCAGGTTTGGGTGGCGGCGGAATAACGGGCGGGTTGTCAGCCCTGCCCAGGTATTGCAGAAAAAAATTGTTCAGGGCTGTCCGTAGGTCTTGGTGGATGGCGTGGCGTTCTCTGTCGGTGACAGAACGGCAGAGTTCCGGCAGATCCGTGTTCAGGGGTTCGGGGCAGGGCGCTGTCAGGGCACCAGGATCGGCCTTGTCCAAGACGATCCAGGAAGGGTTTTTTCCCATAAGGCGGTAGATGGCTTCCGCGTGCATCGCAGGGGTGTTCACGTGATCGTTTCCCGCCGCGATCAGCAGGAGGGGCGGGTAAAAATAGCGGAAGGAATCAGGGCCGAACAGCATCCCGAAGCCCGGCGCCACAGCGGCGATTGCCCCCACGCGGTTGTCGGCAAGGCTTTTTGTGAGCGGCAGGCCCATGCAGAGCGAGTTCAATCTGGATTTTACCCACCCGGTGCAGTGTATGTCCTGTTCTCCGGCCTTTGCGCAGTAAGTTTTCCATGACCCGCAGTCCGGCAGCGCGCCGCCCAAAAGCAGGACGGCTGCCGCGCCTGATCCGAAACCGAAAACTCCGATGCGGTTTGCGTCAATGCTGGGCGCTGTGTCCGCATTTTCCAGAAGCAGGGTTATTGTGGAGGAAAGCGTCGCCACGCGCGATTCCAGTTGCCGGTCGGTGAACAGATCGTCCATATTGTTCAGGTTGTCGGCATCATGGTTGGGGGCGGCTACGACAAACCCGCTGGACGCGAGAAATGCCGCCGTGTCGTGGTAGGAAAAGCGCGTCGCAGTGGAGGCATGGGAAAGCAGTAGTAGCGGAAAACGCCCCTGTGCGGGATTTCCCTCCTGCGCCGCCGGGATCGTCCACGGCGCGTAATTGAGTTTGCAGGTCGCGGACGTGCTGGGATACCAGACATTGACAGTGAGCTGCCGATCGGTTGACTCTGTCCACTGTCCCAGCGTGCGGAATCCCACATTGTGGGCGGCGAGCACCTGGGTGGTGCAGAGCGTGGCAAGGGCGCAAATCAGAGTAAGGCTGATGCCGGAATAGTGGAATCGCATGTCCGGCAGTGTGCCACAAGCGGGCTTGCGGTACAAGGTGTTACAGTGTATTTTCGTAAGCGCAAAGAGGGGCGTGAATGGAAATTTTGGGACAGATGGCGGATTTTATCCTGCACGTTGATGTGTACCTGTTTGAAATGGCGGAAAAATACGGTATCTGGGTTTACGCTATTCTGTTTGTTGTGGTATTTTGTGAAACCGGCCTTGTCGTCACCCCGTTTTTGCCAGGGGATTCGCTGTTGTTCGCCTCGGGCATCGCGTCGGGCGTCGGGCTTGTGGGCTACGGCGAAGTGATGCTGGTACTGTTCGCGGCGGGCGTTCTGGGAGACGCCGTCAACTATACTATCGGTCGCCATGTCGGCCCTGCTGTTTTTGCCCGTGAAAACCGTTTCATCAAAAAGGCGTATCTGCTCAAGGCGCATGATTTTTACGCGCTGCATGGCGGCAAGGCCATCGTGCTTGCGCGTTTCGTGCCTATTGTGCGCACGTTTGCGCCCTTTGTGGCGGGCGTTGCCCTTATGTTGCCCCCGACATTCTTTTTTTTCAACGTTACAGGCTGCGCGTTCTGGGTGAGCGCGCTTGTTTCGGCCGGGTATTTTCTGGGCGCCATCCCCTGGGTGCGGGAGAATTTTTCGATGATTGTGTACGGCATTGTCGTGGCATCCGTGCTGCCGGTGCTTATTGAGGGCGCGCGCGCGCGGAATCGGAATCGTCGGTAAGCCGCCCGTTTTTCATGCGCGCTCTCCTGTTGATGCACAGAGGGGCGTCTTCCTTGTGATGGGATACAAAGACAAGCTGTATCCCCCGGTCGGCAAGTTCGTCCAGCATGTCCAGATAGCGCTCGCGGCCCGCCCTGTCCAGACCGGCGCAAGGTTCGTCCAGCAGCAGCACGCGCGGCGCGTCTATCAGCGCCCTTGCCAGAAAAAGGCGGCGGATCTGGCCGGTTGAGAGCAGGCGTATGGAGCGTTCGGCAAGCGCTGCGCAGCACAACTCATCCATTGTTTGCAGCGCCTGCGCCCGTTCCCTCGCTGTGTATTCGCGGTAGATTCCCACAGTGTTGTCAAATCCGGAGCACACAAGCTCAAGGGCGTTGAGCGGATAAGCATACAGCGCCTGGGACAGATCGGATACCAGACGCACGCGTTTGCGGATATCGGCAAGCGTGTTTGGAAACGCGCGGGTGAATTTGCCGCCGTCGGCTGCAAATTCGTCCCCGGCCAGCAGGCGCAGCAGGGTGGATTTGCCGGAGCCGTTTGCGCCGGTTATCTGCCAGTTTTCGCCTTCGTGCATGCTCCAGCAGATATCGCGCAACACTTTTTTCCTGTTGACAAACACGGTCACGTGTTCCAGTGCAAACAGCGCGCCGGCGGCCGGTTGTCGCGCCGGCGGTGACGGCGGCAAGGGTTGTTGCCGTCTGTCGCGGGGGAGGGCGTGCGCCGGGGCGGCCTGTTCTGAAAGCCGCCCCTTGTTGATATGCAGCCGCCGCGCGCACCAGGCGGGGATGCCTTTTTGCCGGTGTGTCGTCATCACCACAGTGCAGCTTGTGGAACAGTCTTCCAGCGCGGTGAAAAAGCGGCGGGCGTTCGCCGCGTCCAGCCCCTCGGCGCATTCGTCCAGCAACAGCAGGGGCGGTTTGCGCAAAAGCGCGCGTCCCAGCAGCAAAAGGCGCAACTGTCCCTGGGAAAATGTGGAAAGCCTGCGCTCAAGCAGAGGGACGCCGCGCAGCCGCGCGGCCATCTCTTCCACAGTGGCGTGTTGCGCGGATTTCGCAGATCTGCGGCAGGATTGCGGCGACAGCAGGGGGGTGTCGTCAAAAGCTGTAAGTAGCAGTTCCCGGCCTGTGATGTCCCATGCCTGCCGCTGGTACTGTTCCTGCTGTGCCGGAGAAACCAGGGCAGTCATGGTGCGGCCTGCCAAGCGGGAAGTTTCCGCGCCTTCTTCGGTGTGCCAGCAAACGGTTCCGGTCGCCGGCCATACGTCGCCGCGCAAAAGGCGCAGCAGCGTGGATTTGCCTGCGCCGTTGCCCCCGGTGAGCGCGCAGTGCCGTCCGCGTTCGATCCGCCAGGCGATGTCGCGCAAAACGGGCAACGCAACGCCCGGCAAACACAGGCTGACGTTATCGACAGTGACCAGAGAAATTTCTGACAAAATTATTTATACCAGTATGTTATAGTGTATTCAGGGGGTAGGGAACGCCACGCCCTTTTTCAAAGACAACGTATTCCCGGAAGCCGAAGGACAAAGCGTAGGAAGCAAGCCGGGCAAAGCCCGCAGCCACATCCTTGTCGCAGTGCGCGTCCGAGGCGAAGGAAATGGGCAGGGCAAGTTCCGCTGCTAGCGCCATGACGGGCGGGGCCGGATATATCTCGCGGCAGGCTTTGCGCAGGCCGGCTGAAGACAGTTCCATGCTCATGCCGGAATCGCGCAGGGCGGTCAGGGCGTGTTTGACCACAGCGCGGCTTTGCGGTTTGAGAAGCCATGTATGAAACTGTTCAACGGAATATATCTTGATCAGGTCCGGATGTGCGGCCACGTTGAAGAGCTGTGAGCGCAGCATCGCCTCCCAGGCCGTGAAATAGGCCAGGTAGTAGTGTTCGCACTCCTCCTGGGAAAAGTCGCCCCATGTTTTTTGCGTGTTGTCGTCGTAGCCCCAGCGCCCGATAAAATGCACGCTGCCCAGCAGATAGTCAAAATCAAAGGCGCGGCAGGCGGCGCGGGTAAAGTCCTCCTGCCCGTCCAGCCAGTCCATTTCCATGCCGAACAGCACGCGGCAGGGGCCATTTTTTCCGGTTTGCGGCGCGGCCTTGAGCCGGGCGACTTCGCGCGCGTAGTCCGGCAGATGGGCTGTGAGATGCTCCCTGTACTCGTTGGTGTAGTCAAAGCCTGCCGGACGCGGCGAATGCTCTGCAAAGCCCAGAAATTCAAGACCCTTTTCCAGCGCCGCAACGTACAGAGCGCGCGGCGTGGAAAGTCCGTGTGAGTAAAGGGTGTGGGTGTGAATATCAGCGCGAATCATATTTTTGGTCTCAGCGGGCGAAGCGGGCGCGGATTTCCTGCCCGGCCAGACGCCCCGCCCCCATCGCCAGAATCACAGTCGCCGCCCCGGTCACAATGTCGCCGCCGGCAAACACGTTGGGCAGCGACGTTTCGCCGGTTTCTTCGTTGATTTTGATATAGCCGCGCCGCGTGAGCGTGAGGTCGGGTGTTGCCGCGAGCAGCAGGGGATTTGCGCGTGTACCCAGAGCGATAATGGCCAGATCGGTCGGCAGGACGCTAGTTTTACCGCTGACGGGAACAGACGCGCGGCGTCCCGAACTGTCGGGTTCCCCAAGTTTCATTGCCTGAAGCGTCACGGAAACAAGGCGGAAATCGTCGTCGCCGTCAAAGCGCAGCGGCGCGGACAGCAGGGTGAAGCGTACCCCCTCTTCCTCGGCGTGTTCGATTTCCTCATGGCGGGCGGGCATTTCATCACGGGTGCGCCTGTAGACAACGCGCACGCTTTCCGCCCCCATGCGCAACGCCGTGCGCGCGGCGTCCATTGCCACATTGCCCGCGCCGAACACCGTGACGTGTTTGCCCGGCCAGATCGGGGTGTCGTGGTTGGGGAAGTCGTGGGCGTGTCCCAGGTTGGCGCGCGTCAGGTATTCGTTCGCGGAACAGACGCCCAGCAGGTTTTCGCCGGGTACATTCGCGAAATTCGGCAGTCCCGCGCCGGCGCCGATAAAGACGGCGTCGTGGCTTTTGCGCAGTTCCTCAATGGTCACGGTTGCGCCGCCCACATAGTTGAGGTGAAAACGCACGCCGGCCCTGCGCAGGCCGTCGATCTCCGCAGCCACAACGGTCTTCGGCAGCCTGAACGCCGGAATGCCGTACACAAGCACCCCGCCCGGCTCGTGCAGGGCTTCAAAAACATCTGTTTCAAGACCGGCGTTCGCGCAAATGCCCGCGCAGGTCAGAGAGGCAGGGCCTGCGCCGATACAGGCCACTTTTTTGCCGCCGGTTTTTGCCGGGCGCGGCTCGGGCGCGGTTGACAAGCAAGCGTCCGCAGCGAAACGCTCCAGGTGGCCGATGGCGACGGGGCGGCCTTTGGCCTTCAGCACGCATTTGCCCTCGCACTGGTTTTCCTGCGGGCAAACGCGGCCGCACACGGCCGGCAGGCTGTTGGCGGATTTTATGATGGCGTAGGCAGCGGCTGTGTCGCCGTTTGCAAGGTGGCCGATAAATTCGCGGATGGGCACTTCCACCGGACAGCCTGTGAAGCAGAGCGGCTTTTTGCAGCGCAGGCAGCGCGCGGCCTCTCGCATGGACATCTCTTGCGTGTAGCCAAGGGCGACTTCTTCAAAATTCGTACGCCGCCTGTCCGGCGGCTGACAGGGCATGTCCACTCTGGGGGCTGTTTTTGAGTTCTTTTTGTTCGTATTCATGAGCGCGTCTTTTCGTGCAGTTCCAGAGAATGTTTTTCCTGTTCGCGGTAGGCGGTCAGGCGGCGGCACAGCTCTGTGAAATCCACCGCGTGTCCGTCAAATTCCGGCCCGTCCACACAGGCGAATTTTGTTTTTCCGTCAACGGTCACGCGGCATGCGCCGCACATGCCGATGCCGTCCACCATAACCGGATTGAGGCTGACGGTTGTCCGCACGTCGAAGGGGCGCGTGGTTTCGGCCACGGCGGCCATCATGGGCACAGGCCCAACGGCCACGACCTCGGATATGCCGGGGTCGTTTGCCAGGCGGTCGCGCAGCACCTCTGTCACAATGCCCTTGCGGCCATAACTGCCGTCGTCCGTGGTGACGAGCAGCTCGTGGACAAAGGCGGAAAGCTCTTTTTCAAAGAGCAGCAGCTCCCTGCTGCGCGCGCCGATTATGGAGACAACGCAGTTGCCGGCGCGGGCGTGCCCCTTGGCGATGTGGTGCATGGCGGCTATGCCCGTGCCTCCGCCCACACAGACGACGTTGCCCTCTTTTTCAATGCGCGTCGGCTGACCGAGTGGGCCGCAGACATCCTGAATTTCATCGCCGACCTTGAGGGCTTCCAGCAACGTCGTACTTTTACCCATCACCAGATAGACAATGGTGAGCGTCCCGTTTTTTGGGTCGGCGTCCGCGATGGTCAGGGGGATTCGTTCGCCCTTCGCGTGCATGCGCAGCATGACAAAATGCCCGGGGCGCGCTTTTTGGGCGATATTCGGCGCGTGGAGCAGCAGTTTGCTGGTTTTTCCGGGGATCAAGCTTTCCTTGTGTAAAATCGGTGTGGGCATAGTGTCTCCTGTACGGTACAGAATAGACGCAAGCGGACGCTTTGGCAAGTAATACACTCTGTTATGAGCGCAGGTTGTGTATGGCGTCGGCCATGCCTGCCACAACCAGGGTGTCTCCGGCGCGCAGCGCGTCGCGGGGCGGCGGGATGAAGGTGAAGGTGCGCTCGCCTTTTTTGCGTATGCCCATGACGATGACGCTGTGAGCGTACATGAGATTGAGTTCCACCAAGGTTTTGCCGTGCCATTCGTTCACTGCCAGCTCCTGAATGACGATATCGCCGTATTTGGGAATCAGGTCAAGCATCCCCGGATTGGCGAGCTGGTGGGCGGCCATGACCGCAGCTTCCATTTCCGGCAGCACCGTGCGGTGCACGCGCAGGCGGTGCAGGATTTTGCGGTGCTCCTCATTGGAAGCCTTGACCCATATTTTTGGGCCGTTCAGCTCCTGAATATTGAGCGTGATGCTCAAAGACTGCTCCACGCTGCTGCCGACACTGACCACCGCCCATTCCATGTCCTGCACGCGCAGGGAGCGCAGCACGCTGATGTTGGTAGCATCTGCCTTGTACACCGAGGTCAGGCTTTCTTCAGCCAGTTGCACCCGCGCATCGCTCATGTCGATGCCGATCACCGTATGCCCCAGCGAGACAAGCGTGGTGGCCATGCACAGGCCGAATTTGCCGAGGCCAATAACGCCGATTTCCAATTTTTTTTCAGACATGTTTTTGCCTCCGCTAACCTATGGGAAGTTGCGCCTCAGCGTGCGTATAGAACTTTTTGGGACGCAGACTCTGCACAGCCATGAGCAGACTGATCAGACCAACGCGTCCGGCGAACATATTGAGAATGATAACGGCTTTTCCTTCACTGCTCAACAGGGGCGTTAGCCCGACGGAAAGCCCCACCGTGCCGAGTGCGGAAATTTCCTCAAAAAGAATGGACATCAGGGAAACCCTGTCGCGTTCGGCGCCGCGCAGGATGCCGTTTTCCGTGATGCTCAGCAGGAATACGGAGAGCGATATCAGCGTGGTATAGAGAAAAAACAGCGTCAGGGCGCGCGTCACGTTGCTTCTGGGCACGCTGCGTTCCTCCAGCACGATTTCCCTGTCGCCGCGAAACTGCGCCGCGATGTATCCCGCCAGCACGCGGAAGGTCACCACATTGATGCCGCCGGCGCACGAGCCGGGCGCGCCGCCGATGAACATAAGCGCCATGTATACCAGCAGTGTCGCCTCGCTCAATGCGGCTACGTTTACCGTGTTGAAGCCGGCGGTGCGCGCCACGACGGACTGAAAAAACGCGGTGATGGCCAGATCAAACCCCTGCCCAAGGGTGTGCTCGTTGCCGCTACGGAGAAATTCCAAGCAGAAAACTAGGCTGGACCCGGTCAGAATCAGAAAAATGCTTGTCTTGACGACAAGGCGGCTGAACCGGCTGAAGCACGTAACCGGCGCGCCCATCCGCCCGCCGCTGAGCAGGCCCAGGGTTTCGCGCAGCACGGCAAAGCCGATTCCTCCCAAAAAAACAGAGGCCGTGATGATGCTGTTCACCACAACGTCGTCCCGAAAGCCCATGAGGCTGTCGGCATTCAGGCTGAATCCGGCGTTGCAGAAGGCGGAAACGGCGTGGAACACTGCGCTGAACGGGTGAAAGGCCACTGGATCATGCAGATGGAGCAGTATGGCCGCCACCGCCTCGATGCCGAACACCAGCCCCACAATCTGGCGCAGGAAGGTTTTGAGGTTGAATTCACTGCCAAGCAGCATTTGCCCTACGGCCTCGCGGCTTGTAAAGGGCACATGCCGGCTCCAGAGCAGAAAGACAAGGCAGGTGTAGGTCATAACCCCAAGGCCGCCGAGCTGGATGAGAAAAAGTAGCACCCCCTGCCCAAAGGGCGTGAGCGCCGCGCTTATGTTGAGGGGCGTGAGGCCGGTGACGCACACGGCTGAGGCGGACAGAAAACAGGCGTCAATGAGGGATATTTCCGTGCCAGGCGGCGCGCATTTCGGCAGACAGAGCAGCAGCGTGCCCAAAAAGATGGCCGCGAAAAAGGAAATGACAGGCCATGTGAGCGGACTGAACACTTTGTTGGATTGCATGATTCTGTGTAGCCCGGAGAGTCCGCGATGGCAAGCTGTACTTTTTTTGAAATTGTCTGTAAAAGGGCGGATGGTCTGTCTTTCCCGCAACGCCGCCCTGCGCGATCTGTTTGACGCGCGTCTGCCTGCGCTGACCACCGAAGAGAGGCTTGACCCTTCGCGCGTGTGCGAACGCAGAAAAGACCACAAAAGCGAAGAAGTCTGGGCCATGTGCGGTAAGTTTTGCTCGGTAAAAATGGTGCGGGGGCTGTAACGGCATTTTTGAAGTAAAAACGCGCTGTTTTTTGCTTCGGAACGGAAAACAACAGGGTGAGAGTGATGACAGAGCAGCAGGACATTGCCCAGAAAGACTTTCTGGACTTCATGGCGCGCGCGGGGCTGAGCGTGACGTCCCAACGCCGCGCCATTGCCGCCGCTTTTTTCGGACTTTCCGGGCACCATTCGCTGGAAGAATTTTATCAACACATTCTCACCGTTGACCCCGGCATCGGGCAGACAACCGTCTACCGCACCCTGAAGCTGCTCTGCGAAGCCGGCCTTGCGACGGAAATCCATTTTAGCGACGGCATAGCCCGGTATGAGGTGGCTAGGACAAACAGCCACCACGACCATATTGTGTGCCTGCGCTGCGGCAAGGTGCAGGAAATTTTTGACCAGCGCATTGAAAAACTTCAGCGGGAGATGGCGCGGGCGCACGGGTTCACCCTGAGCGGGCACGTGCACCATCTCTACGGCATGTGCGCGGAGTGCCGCGTAGCCGGCAAAGGAGTATCATAATGCGCAGACCCAATATCCTAATCAGGCATGGTAGTAAATCTACCTATGGAGTGAATTGGCTCTTTCGTTAGCGAAACGGTTTTTATAGAAAATTCGCCTTTCCCAAGGCTGAGAATGCCGGAAGCGAGATAAGCGCCCTTCTTTGTGAAACCCTCTTATGCAAAAGCCGCACGCGCTCTGGCAAAGCCCTCTCCGGCTTTGCGGATAACGCTTTCATCCACACAGAACGCCAGCCGAAAGTAGCCCGGACAGCCGAAGCCCGTGCCCGGCACGCCAAGTATCTTTTCTTCAAGCAGCCTGTTGACAAAGGCGATATCATTGCCTCCCGGAGCTTTTGGGAAAAAGTAAAACGCGCCCATTGGCATCTGGAAGTCATAGCCCGCCAGCGTTTCCGCCATTGCTTGGCGCCGCGCCGCGTAAACGGAAATGTCCACATGGCTTTCCAGCGCGGCCGCCATGAGATGCTGGCCGACAACCGGCGGATTGACAAATCCCAGAATACGGTTCGTCAGCGTCAACCCTGCCATCAGTTTGGCCTTTTGCTGAAGATGCGGCGCAATGGCCACATACCCGATCCGCTCTCCGGGCAAGGAAAGATTTTTTGAAAAAGAGCCTATGCACACAGCAAAGGGATACAGCGGCAAAACAGGCGGTGTGCGTACGCCGTCGTAAGTGAGAAAACGGTAAGGCTCGTCCGACACAAGCCAGACAGGATTCCCGTATTCCAGGCTCTTTCCTTCCAGCATGCCGGCCAGAGTCGCGATGTCCTTGCCGCTGTATACCACACCTGTCGGATTGTTGGGTGAATTGATCAGCACAACACGGGTTTTGGGACCGAGGGCTTTTTCAAGCCCGATGATATCCGGGGCAAACGTGTCTTTTTTGCTGGCAACGGCCTTGAATACGCCGCCGTGGTTTTCCGTGTAAAACCCGTATTCCACAAAATATGGGGCAAAACTCACAACTTCGTCGCCCGGATTGAGCACGGCGCGAAAAAATGCGTTTATCCCGCCGGCCGCGCCGCAACTTAACAGTACATCGTCAGCCCCCAGGGCAACGCCCTGTTCCACGCTCAAATACGCGGCCAGTTTTTTACGCGCCCAGGCAAAGCCGTTGTTCGGCATATAACCGAACGCAAAAGGTTCTTCAGCGTGTTCCGCAAAGGTGCGCAAGGCACGCGCAACGGCACGCGGCGCGGGAAGGTCCGGGTTGCCCAGGCTGAAGTCGCAGACGTTTTGCGTGCCGTACTGCTCCTTGAGCCGCCCGCCCGCCTCAAACATGCGGCGTATCCATGATGTTTTTTCAACATACGCGCTGACGCCCTTGGCAAGAATTGTCATAGTCGCTCCTGATTTCTGTTGTCTTTGTCTCAACTATTACGTATAGATTCTGAACACAAGAACCATGAATTTTTTTCTGGAGGAATGCAATGGACACAAAAAAAATAACGCATTATATGCGCGTGACATTTTCCTTGGTGTGGATGCCCTTGTGTTTGACAGCATGCGCGGATAGCGTTCCAGACTCCGACTCAAACACAATGTCCGTTTCTGTGACCTTGCAGGATGTACACCGCTGTTCGCGCATATCCCCTGAAATCGTCTTGAATGGCGTGCCTTCAGGCATAGAATATTTTGATGTGCACCTTATAGAATATGGCGAAGAAGAGCGTTTTCTCGGTGGCGGTGACTGGAAAAACGACAATTCCGGCATTATCCCTGAAGGAGCGCTGACAAAGTATTACCGCGGCCCCTGCCCGCCGTCCGGCACAAGCAGGGACTATGCCTTTGTGGTGTCGGCCATGAGCAGAAACAATATTCAGCCTGTGGCTGTACGACTTTACAGATTTACTCAGGAATAAGCCCCAAAAGGTCAGCCCTATGCAGACTGTTCGCATCAAACGCCCTGTTACGCCCTGTTTTGACATGGAGGCATTTATGACCATGAGCCGAGAAACGCGGCTTGGAGGGGCTGTTGCGGAACGGATTGCCACCCTGTGGGAACAGTGGCTGCCTCTGCTCAACGTGTATGAAATACCAAACAACACTACGGTCTGGCTGGCAGCTTGGCTGCCCGAACAGGTTGAAAAAGCAGTGGAAGAACGATGGGCAGTGTCCCCTTCTGAAGGGCATCTGTACAATAATCTTGCACAATTTCTGTGTATGTCCGCCGTACAGGAGATTCTGCCGGAGGTTGAAATCAGAGGTTGCGCCCCGGTGCCGCGCCCCGTTCCGGCTCTTGCCGAAGCCCTGAACAGCCTGGGTATCTCCTATAAGGGAGAGGGACCCGCGCTCAACCGGATGTATGCCGTGGTAACGCACTATCCCCACATGGGTGGTTGCGAGATTTGCCATCTGCAGACCCATTGCTCCAAGGGACACGGTCAGACGGCTGGTATCGTACTGCCTGGTCATGATGAGACAGATAACACCGCCTAGTCATACGGACACAAAACTGAAAATAAAAAGAGAGTCAGCGCCCTTCCATAACAAAAATTTTACTGGTGCCGTCAGGCGTGCGGACGACAATCTCTACCGTGCGCGCATTGCACCTCACGCTTTCCACTATAAATCCATTTTTATTTCTGGCAAAAAATTTGAATTTATCCGCAATGATACGTTATTGCGGAAAAAACGGAGAAGCGGCATGATAGCCTACCTTGAAGGACGTCTGACGGAACTGTGGGGTGCCTCTTGTCTTATTGTGACGGCAGGCGGAATTGGTTATGAAGTGGCTGTGCCCGCCCACACGTTGGCGGCGTTGCCGCGCAGTGGGGAGACGGCGGCTCTGCATACAAGCCTTGTTGTGCGCGAGGACGCTCACGAACTGTACGGCTTTGCCACATTTGAGGAACGCCTGACCTTTGATGTGCTGATCTCAATTTCCAAGGTCGGCGCACGCACGGCATTGGCCGTTCTCTCCGTATTCAGGCCGGACGATCTGCGGCGTCTGGTACTGGAAGAAGACCTCACCGCGTTGACGCGGGTTTCGGGTATAGGCAAAAAAATTGCGCAGCATATTTTTTTGGAGCTTAAGTACAAACTCAAGATGGACGATGCCCCGTTGCCGATCACGTCGACCTCAGGGGAACGCCCCGGATTGGTATTCCGCGACGCGCTTGCGGGGCTGATCAATCTCGGATATTCCGAAGATGAATGCGCGCCGTTGATCAAAAAACTTCTTCAGGAAGAACAGGATATGGACGTGACAGAAGTCCTCCGCGCAACGCTTAAAGCGATGGCCGCTAGGAAACGGCAATGACGCTTGCCGGTATTGCCGACAGTGACGCAACCGCGGTTGCGCAACAGGACATGTCGCTGGACGCTCCGACGGATATGGAAAAACACTGGGTTGAAAGCCTAGACGAAAATGTCCGGCCGCGCAGCCTGGACGATTTTATCGGGCAAAACGAACTGCGCGCCAATCTGCGCGTGTACCTTGGGGCGGCTAAAGAACGTGGTAAAGCGCTTGACCATACGCTGTTTTATGGCAATCCCGGTCTTGGCAAAACAACGCTCGCACAAATTATGGCCTCGGAAATGGGCGTCAACCTCGTGTGCACGTCAGGTCCTGTGCTTGAACGTAGCGGCGATCTGGCCGCAATTTTGACCTCTCTGAACAGCCGCGACATGCTGTTTGTGGACGAAATACACCGTATGCCCGTTGCCGTGGAAGAAATTTTGTACCCGGCAATGGAAGATTTCAAGCTGGATCTGGTCATAGGCCAGGGGCCGGCCGCACGTACCGTCAAAATTGATCTGAACCCCTTTACACTGATCGGCGCCACCACGCGCATGGGTCTGATTGCCTCGCCCTTGAGAGACCGTTTCGGCATTCTCGCGCGCATTGAATACTATGCCCCGCAGGATTTGTCCCGTATTGTCCTGCGTACGGCACAAATTTTACAAGTGGAGGTGACCCCTGACGGCGCGCGGGAAATAGGCAGACGCTCACGCGGCACGCCGCGTATAGCCAACCGCCTTTTGCGGCGTGTGCGGGATTTCGCCCTGATGCGCGGCAACGGGCTGGTGACTGAGCAGGAAGCCGTCGCCGCGCTGGAACGCATGGATGTGGACAACGACGGATTAGACCAGATGGACCGCAAGCTCCTTGAAGTGCTTATCAAACACTATGAAGGCGGGCCTGTTGGCGTCAAGACGCTGGCTGTGGCGTGTTCAGAAGAAGTGCGGACTATTGAGGACATTTATGAGCCGTACCTGATCCAGTGCGGTTTTTTGAAACGCACGCCGCGCGGGCGCATGGCCACGGCGCGGGCGTACAAACATCTGGGAATGGCTTCCCCGGACGCGAAATAACCCATGCTGCTCGGCAAATACCATATCGTCATCTTCAAGGAGGGACGTAGCGGCAGCCGCAATCTGCGCCTGCGCGGCTGGTTCGGCTTTGCCGCCTTCATTTTTGTCATGGTGCTTGCGGGCTGCACAGTGTGGCTTGCGCGAGAGTGGGTGCAGGCCGTGCACTTGCGGGAAAACCTGAACAACGCCAACCGTACTCTTGAAGAACAGCGCCGCCAGCTTGCCGGATTGGCCGAACGAATCACAATCTTCAGCAAGGATTTGCAGCGTGTGCAGAATTTTAACGCCAAACTGCGCATGATGATGAATATGGAAAAAGATCCGACTGAGATAGGCGGCGATAGGCTTGCTGATTTTTCACACACCTATCTGCCGCTGCACCGTCAGGCGCTGGCGGTGCGGAATATGCAAGATTATTTAACAAAGCTTTCAGAATCCGCCCGTCTTGAGGAAGTGCTGCAACAGGGTCTTTTGCGCGCTCTGCGCAACAACCGGGGTATACTGGCCTCCATGCCTTCCATCTGGCCGACTGCCGGCTTCATTTCCTCAAGTTTCGGCCCGCGATCTTCCCCGTTCAACGGTCGCTCAAGCGAGTTCCACAAAGGTCTGGACATCAACAACCGCATTGGCACTCCGGTTGTCGCGCCTGCCCAGGGCACGGTCGTCCTAGTCGCCCTTGACGGCGCCTACGGCAACAGCCTAGAAATCGACCACGGCGGCGGTATTATTACAAAATATGCGCACTTGCAGCGCTGGGCGGTAAAGGAGGGGCAGTGGGTCAAACGGGGCGAGATCATAGGCTATGTCGGCACGAGCGGACGCTCAACCGGGCCGCATCTGCACTATGAAGTACGCCTCAACGGCATGCCGGTGAATCCCATGCGCTATATCTTGGAATAAAAGATGGACGATGGGGCATTGTTGCTTACGCGCAAGGGTGAATCCCATGCGCTATATCTTGGAATAAAAGAGCGCTTGCATAATCTTTCAAAAAGAACTAAACAAATTATTTCTGATCACGCTTTGCAGCATTCATCAGTATAAGGTACGCAGTATGAAAAAAGACATTCACCCCAAGGTATACAACGCAACCGTCACCTGCGCCTGCGGTAACAAGGAACAGGTGCTTTCCACAAAGGGAGAAGAGGTGCGTGTGGAAGTCTGCTCGGCATGTCATCCCTTCTTTACGGGAAAACAGCGTTTTCTAGACACGGCCGGCCGTATTGACAGATTCCGTAAAAAATATGCAAAATTTGAAAAATAATACCCACGCCTTTTTTCCGATCACGCGATATTTTTCGCCCTTGCCCGCATGCGGAGTCGGACGAGTGCAGGTACATCGGCGGGCAGTCTATCGGCGAAGAAGAGGGCGCCTCCATCCGTACTGCCCCCTGCACTACAACTGTATGAAGACAGCACGCCTGATGTTTACCCGGAGATACGTATGTTTGCCAAACTGGAAAGCCTTGAAAAAAAATATCTGGAACTGGAAGAAAGCCTGTCCCGGCCCGAAATATTCAACGACCAGGAGCAGTACCGCAAGCTTGCCAAGGCGCATGCGGATTTGCGCGAAATTGTTTCCCTCTTTCGCAGCCACCGCGCCTTGCAGCGTGAAATGGCGGAAAACAGACAGTTGCTGCACGATGAGGACCCGGAAATCAGAACCCTTGCCCAGGAGGAAATCCGTAAGGCCGAAGCCCAGTTACCCCGCTTTGTACAACAGTTCAAGGTAGCTTTGCTGCCTGCCGATCCTCTGGATGAAAAAAATACGCTTCTAGAAATTCGTGCAGGGACCGGCGGCGATGAAGCCTCCCTGTTTGCGGCAGACCTTTTCCGCATGTATGCCCACTATGCGGATCTGCAAGGATGGAAGGTGGAGATCATGAGCGAATCTCCTTCTGAATCAGGAGGATACAAGGAAATAATTTGCCTTGTAACAGGTAGCAAAGTGTACAGTCGCCTCAAATACGAAGCCGGCACCCACCGTGTGCAGCGTGTGCCGGCAACTGATGCCCAGGGGCGCATACACACATCGGCGGCCACAGTGGCTGTTATGCCGGAAGCGGAAGAAGTGGACGTGGAGATAAAGCCGGACGATCTGCGCATTGATATCTACCGCGCCTCTGGCGCGGGCGGCCAGCACGTCAACAAGACAGAATCCGCCGTGCGCATCACGCACATTTCCACAGGTACTGTCGTGACCTGTCAGGACGAGCGCTCCCAGCACAAAAATAAGGCCAAAGCCATGAAGGTGCTGGCCTCGCGCATACTCGCAACGGAACGCGAACGTCAACACTCTGAAATATCAGCTGATCGCAAAGCACAAGTGGGCAGCGGCGACCGCTCGGAGCGCATTCGCACCTACAACTTCCCCCAAGGGCGCTGCACAGACCATCGTATAAATCTGACCCTGTATTCGCTCGACAGGATTATGGCGGGCGAAATGGCGCCACTGCTTGAGCCGCTGGCTACAGCGGCGCAGGCAGACGCCTTGTCAGCGCAATAAGGACGCGTATCCAATTGCTTTCATTCCACGAAGACATTGCTTGAATTTGCACCACATTTTCCCAATGGGATTCAGATCGGGCTGACCAGGTGGAAATTTCACTTGTGCTCCCTGAGCGGCTACAGCTTCCTCAATGGTCAAATCTTGATAATCCAAGATGGGCTTGACTTTTTGTAGTTCCAGTCGTATTTGAAAACAGTGGGTTATGGGCACAACTTTTTTTGTTGGTATAACTGTTGGTAGCAAAAAATTTTGTGGAAAATTTGTACAATAAAAAAATATATTTTTTGTCAATCCCTCCTGACGGCTCGGAGGAAGTATGCTGGAGTTGACAGAATCTGCCCGCAAGGAGCTTGACGCCTTTTTTGCGGACAAGGAAAAATCACCCATCAGGATTTACGCGACGGGTGGTTGCGGCGGTCCCCGCCTTACGCTGGCAATGGACACGCCAAACGACCGCGACATCACCGCTGAAAAAGACGGCTTCACGTTTTGCATCAGCAGGGAATTGCTGGTCCAGGTGCAGGGCGTGACTATTGATTTGGGCTATATGGGCTTTATGGTAAAATCGCTGTTGCCTCTGGAATTCTCCGGCGAGAGCGGATGCTGCTCGTGTTCCGGAGGCTGCGCTCCTCACTAACTGCGCATTTCGCGGGCAGTGACCGCATACCATGTCGGTTCTCAACACATTATTGGCAATTCGGACAGCGCGCCCTTCTGACACACAGTATTCAATAGAACGCGCGGGCATGGCTACGCGCTGCCGCTTGGCCTGCTTGGCGCTTTCTGAAAAACGCAGCGTAGTGCTGCTTGCCGGAACCCGTGTGGAATATGCCGCTGCCCGCGCTCTACTGATCTTGTTTACCCCAACGCTTTCCGTGGGAGATATCCCCGTTGGCATGCCTGATTGGGAACGTCCTTGCCTTGCGCTGCCCCCCACAAATCCCACAAATTTGTCGCGGGGCAAAGAAAGCTGGCCTGCGCGACTCTCGGCCTTCTATGCGCTTGCTCTCGGTAAGCCGCGCTGTATTGTGGCCTCGCCGGAAAGCCTGCTTTTGCGCTACATGCCCACCAATTTTTTTACAACACGCAGTCTTGATTTGCAAAAAAATCATGAATATTCCCCAGAGCTTATTCTTGAACAGGCTGTAGAGTGGGGCTATGAGCGCGTCAGACTGGTCAATCGCCCCGGCGATATAGCGCGACGCGGTGATATTCTGGACATTTTTCCCACCGGATACACAAAACCCGTGCGCATCGAATTTTTTGGCGACTCTGTTGAAGAACTGCGCCTTTTTGATCCTGAAAGCCAACGATCCATTGAAACATTGGCAGAAATGACTCTGCTGCCGGCGAGTCCGCTCGCCCTGAACAGGAGCGATCTGACAACGGCGCTCAAGCGGTGCGACCGACTGTTCAACGAAGGCAGGATAAATGAAACCACTTGGTATTCCATAAAAAAAGCGCTGGATTCAAACAGCGCCGGCGTTTTGCCCGGGTCTGTGTTTGAGGCGGCAAGCTCCTTGGAGGACTGGCTGGCGCCGGACACCCTGTGGCTGCTCCCGGGAGAGTCGGACAGCGCCGAAGCCCTCACCAACGGATGGCTTGCGCTTAAGGAGGCGTTAGAAAATCCCGAGGCCGCGATTCCGCAGCCGGCAAATCTTGCGCTGCGCAAAAACACCCAACAGATGCCGTGGCGGAACTTTCAGCGCATTTTTGCCGAACCGCTGGTTATTGGCGTTGAACGCAGCGGCCTGGATTTTCATGAACGCGGTCTGCATTCTTTTGCCGAACTCTTTTCTACGCCGGGCGCGCAGGACAGACCCTGGCAAACCCTTGCGGCGGCTCTCAAGGAATGGAGGAGCCGCCGCCGTCAGGTTATTTTGAGTTTTGCGACAGAAAGGGGACGAACAAAATTTTTAAAACTGGCCGAGCAGGAAAACATCGTTCCCGCCTTGCGCTATGCCGCTGAAGATCAGGGGTTGTTTGCCCTTGTCGCGCCGTTTCGCGCAGGTGCGGAACTGGTGTGGGACAATACGCTGGCGCTTGGAGAAGACATACTGTATCCGCGCGCGGAAAAAACAGCGCGCGTTGCCTCCAGAGCATTCAACGGGTTGGACAGTTTTGACAATCTGGGCAACGGCGATCTGCTGGTGCACCGAGACTACGGCATCGGGCGTTTTGCCGGTCTGCATCATCTGGATATCAATCGGGTTGCCAATGATTTTTTGCTTATTGAGTATTCCGGCAAGGACAAACTCTATGTGCCCGCGGACAGGATAGGATTGATTCAACGCTTTAAGGCGGGCGAAGGTGCCGAGCCGGCCCTTGACCGTCTGGGGGGTGCCGGTTGGGCGGCAAGCAGGGAAAAAGCCCACAAGTCCATTGAAAAAATTGCCGCCGATCTTGTGGAAATGTACGCTTGGCGCAAGGTTGCAAAGGGCTTTCGGTACGATCCGCCGGGGGAATTATATTACGAATTTGAAGCCGGCTTTGGTTTTGAAGAAACCCCCGACCAGTCAAAAGCCATTCAGGATGTTTTGAGCGATATGGACAAAGCCGAGCCGATGGACAGGCTTGTCTGCGGCGATGTGGGATTCGGCAAAACAGAAGTGGCGTTGCGCGCCGCCTTCCGGGTAGCCGCCGAAAGCAGGCAGACGGCCATACTCTGCCCGACGACTGTGCTAGCCGAGCAGCACTACCAGACATTCAGGGCGCGGCTGGCTGGCTTTCCCGTAACAGTAGGGCTTTTGAGCCGCTTTGTTTCGGGCATTCGCCAGAAAGAAACCCTCAAGGCGGCCGCGACAGGACAAATAGATATTCTGATCGGCACGCACAGGATTCTTTCCAACGACGTCAATCTGCCCAATCTGGCCTTGCTGATTCTGGATGAAGAACAGCGCTTCGGCGTGCGCCACAAAGAAAAACTTAAGGCGCTTAAAAAAAATGTCGATGTGCTGACGCTCACGGCAACACCCATTCCGCGCACCTTGCAGCTTTCCATGTCCGGGATACGCGATCTTTCCGTGATAGAAACAGCCCCGCAGGACCGCAAACCTGTGGCTATGGCAGTGCTGCGCCGTGACGACGCTGCACTGCGCAAAATTGTCGAACGCGAAATTGAGCGCGAGGGGCAGGTTTTTTGGGTGTATAACAGGGTGCTGGGTATTGAGCGCGTCGCCGAATATGTGCGAACACTCGTTCCGCAAGCAAAAATCGGCATCGCGCACGGGCAGATGGGCGAGACGGCGCTGGAAGAATCCATGCGCCGCTTCTGGCATGGAGAACTGGACGTGCTGGTGTGCACCTCCATTGTGGAATCCGGTCTGGATTTTCCGCGCGCCAACACGCTTGTCGTGGACCAGGCGCAACTGTTCGGGCTGGGGCAGTTGTATCAACTGCGCGGGCGCGTGGGACGCAGCGACAGACAAGCCTACGCGTTTTTCATTATCCCGGAGGGCGAAGGCCTAAGCGAAACGGCGGAAGAACGGCTGCGCATTATTCTGGACATGGACTATCTTGGCGCGGGGTTTCAGATTGCCATGGAAGATTTGCGCCTGCGCGGCGCCGGCAATATCCTTGGTGAAGCCCAGTCCGGCCATATAGGCCGGATGGGTCTGGACTTGTATTTGGAAATGCTTGAGGAGGCCGTCAACAAGCTTAAGGGCGCGCCTCCGATGCAAACAATGGAAACGGAACTTTCACTGGGGCTGCCCGCCCATATTCCGGCTACATATATTGATGACGGGTGTGAACGGCTGCGTTACTATAAAGCCCTGACATCCGCCGTGAACGGGGCTGCCAGAGAAGAAACCGCCCTTGCCATGCGCGACCGCTTCGGGACGTTTCCGGAAGAATTGGATAATTTTTTAACTATACTGGATTTCAAGCAGTTGCTTACAACCCTGCAAGTGCAAAAAGCGGACATATACCGCGGCCACATTCGGTTGATCTGGCGACAAGGGCAAAATGCCATGCGGCCGGAACGCCTGATAGAACTGGCGGCGCGCGCGCCGGGCGTACGCCTCAACCCGCCGGCAGGGTTGACGTTTCCGCTGTCTGCGGATATTTCTTTCAGTGAAGCCTTGCAAAGCGCGCGCCGTATGCTGGAAAACGCGGCCGCATCCTAAACGTAACATCGTGGAACAACTTGACTATGTCGCAGTTTTTTCTGAAGTGGACATGCGAAACACTGAGGGCGTGCGTGCTGTTTCTTTGCCTGTTGCCGGCAGGGTGCGGCGAAACTGGTGCACCGGAGGGCGTTGTAGCCACCGTGAACGACGAGCCTATTTATCTGCGCACCGTGCAGGCCATGCTGGACGGTCGTTCTTTTGCGCTGGGCACGTTGCCGCGTCTGTCGCTTGAAACATTAAAAAATCATTACGGTGAGGCGCTGGGCACGTTGATTGTCTACACGCTTGTGCGGCAGGAATTGCAGCGTCTCCATATTCCCGTAAGCGAGCCTGCGCTGGACAAGGAACTGGCCGACATACGCGCGGATTACGGCGACGGAGCGTTTTCCAGGTTTTTGACGGACGCCTCTCTGGACGCAATTGACTGGCGCAATCTTTTGCGTGACCATCTGTCCATGATAAGCTTTGAAAAACACGTTTTGCTGCCAGAAATCCGTATTCAGCTGCCCAGAGTGCGGGCATACTACAATGAGCATCTGGCGCAGTTCCAGATACCCGCGACCCAGACTGTCTGTTTTGTTTCCAGTGAGGATCGCGACAAGGCAGCGGCCTTTTGCGGCGCTTTTTCTGGTGTGGGCAAGCCGCCTGCCTGTCCGTCGGTACAATGCCTTGCCGTGCTCAATGACGAACTGCCCTGCCTGTGGAAAGAAGACGTGCAAAAACTTGCTCCCGGCTCATGTGCGCCGCTGCGGCAAGAAGAAGGCACATGGCGCAGCGTCTGCCTGGCTGAACGAACCGCAGCGCACATTCTGGAAATTTCTGCAGCGTATCCGTTGATTGAACGTATTCTGCTCGAACAGGAAAAAAAAGAACTCTTTGACCGTTGGCTTGAAAACAGCCTCGCCGCGGCCACAGTCAAAGTTTCGTCACACATAAGCCAGACCCTGAGCACGACCTCGTCGTCTCCAAAGGCACAACCTTCCTACCCGATCGAAGACGAGGACATTCGTCCGGATACAACTCCCGCTCAGGAAACAGACTCCGACACGCCGTCCAATGCGCCTTAACCAGACAGATTCTTAATAAAAACATTGCATATTAGAAAAATTTGCTATACACTATGTAAGAACGGCACTATAAGATTTTTAATCGTTGCAGGAGAGAATCAGCGTGAAGAAACTGTGTTATGTAACGGCAATTTTTTTGCTTTGTCTGAGCGCCGATGCACAGACAGCGCAGATCAACAAAATAGCGGCGGTGGCAAACGGACAGGTGATCACCATGTTTGATCTGCAAAAAACGGCGCTGCCGGATTTGGTGCGCGCTGGTATCAGCAACTCCAATAATCCCGCGCAGGCCGACGCCATAAACAAAATACTGCGCAAAGCGCTGGATATGATGATTCTGGATATTCTCATTGCGCAGGAAGCAGTGCGCCTCAAGGTCGCCATTACGCCTTCGGATGTGGACAAGGAACTGGCGCAGAGGATGCGGGCGCAGGGAATGACAAAAGAACAGTTTGAAGCGCAGCTTGCCAAAGAAAATGTCCCTGTGGCGGAACTGCGGGCAAATTTTCAACGCTCCCTGCTGCGCCAGAAAGTGATGAGCATGGAGGTGGGGCGTCGTGTCGTGGTGACGCCGGAGGAGATCAAACACTACTACGAAACGAATAAAAACAATCTGTATGATCGCAACGGCCTGCACATGGGGCTGCTTGTCTACGCGCCGAATGTCGACGCCCGCGCCTTGGCGGCAAAAATCAGGGACGGTTCCCTGAGTTTTGCTGAGGCGACGCGCAAGTATTCCGTTGCTCCGAATAAAGACAAAGGCGGCGACATGGGGCCGGTGGAATGGGACCGGCTGAATCCCGAATGGGAAGGGCGATTGACAAAGATGAAACCCGGTGAAGTGACAGAACTCTTTGACATGCAGGGGGGGCGGGGGCTGAAGGCGCAAGTGCGCCTGTTTCGCCCGGGCGACGGCGATACGATAAAATATCTCACGCTGGAAGAAGCGACGCCAATCATTGACGGCATTTTGCGTCAGCCAAAGGCCATGGAGCGTTTTGAGGAATACACGGCGCAACTGCGCAAAAAAGCCGTCATTGATGTAAGGCTGTAACATGATAAAGGCAGCGCATGACATTTGAGGAACTGGGCGCGGCCTTACGCGCCGAACGCAAAAAACGCAACCTCAGCATTGAAGATATTGCCGAACGCCTGAAAATCGGCACCAGCCTTCTGTGCGCACTGGAGGAAGGGGACGCATCTTCCCTGCCCCACAAAACATATGCCAAGGGATTTATACGCGATTATGCTTCCTTTCTTGGGCTTGACGCGGGCGAGGTCAATGATGCGATGACATTCTTGGACAATGAAAACAAGGCTGAAGCCGCCCATTCTGTCTATGCGGCGGATTTTCCCCAGCGCGACGGCGTCAAATGGCTGTTGCCGCTGTCTGCCGCAGTCCTGCTCTTTGCTGGAGGATACATGGCCCAGCAACACTTCATGCCGGACAATACGCCGAAACGGCTGGTCGATCCCGCGCCGCCCATCGCTCCGTCTGTTGCACCGCCCCAGCATATCCCTGCCCGGTCATCTGCAGATTCAGCCGACGCTCCACAAAATACTTCGTCTGTGCACTCTCCGGTTTCGTCCCCGCCAACGCAGCCGCCTGAGACGGAGCAGGAACGTCCCCATCCAACCGCGACAGCCCCACAGGAAACTGCCTTGGGCGCAACATCGGATACCAGACAGACATCCCCCGCCGCGCCCCACAAAATAATCATTACCGCCATAGAAGAATGCTGGATACATTCCAATGCCGATACTACGGAAACACGGCAATTTTCACTCTATAAGGGCGAAACCTTTGCCCTGACATTCACAACGAAACTGAAACTCAAACTGGGTAACGCCGGCGGTGTGCGTGTACACTACGACGGCGAAGATTTGCCGGTCATCGGCCAATCCGGCCAAGTGAAAACCCTGACGTTTCCTCCGGCGGCAAGTCAATGACAGAATGGGCGGATCATGCGATGGTGGTACGCATGGGGCGTTTTCGTGAGGCGGATGTCTGGCTGAAGCTGCTTTGCCGGAAACGGGGTCTTTTAACGCTCTTTGCCTTTGGCGCAAGCCGTAGCAAGCGGCGATTCTGCGGATGTCTTGATGTGTTGAACACCTTGCTGTGCCAAGTCAAGGCCGCAAAAAATGGGCGTTTTTTCAATCTGCAGGAGGCCGTTTTATTGACCACGCCCCAAGCGCTGCGCAAAAACTGGCAACGCATGGCATTGGCCGCCAATTGTCTGCGTTTTGTTGAAGCGTTTGACATCAGCGGCGATGGCGCGGCAGAAGCCTTTGCCATTGTGGAAAATCTGCGTCATACGCTGGAAAACAGCCTGTATCTGCCGTCGTTGTTTCCTCTTTTTTTTCGCCTGCGTTTGGCCGGCGCGCTGGGTTTTGCACCACGTCTGACAAGCTGCGCCGTCTGCGGCGACAACGTAACAAACAGGGCACTTTTTGCTGTAGATGAAGGTCAGATACGGTGTACACGCTGCAAGTTTGAACACCCGACGCGTTACGGCGTGGAAATTTCCGGCGGCGGACTTGCATTGCTGCGTCATGTTCAGCGCGTCCTCCCCTCCGCCTGGCTGACAGAAGAACCCGCCGCGACAGAGCGGCGTTGCTGCGCAAAAGCTATTGACGGCTTTGTGCAGTACCATCTGGGGGTCGCCTGGCAAAACGGCTGTTTCCGCCGTGTTTGATGATATTTCAAGGACAATATAATGTATTTCCAAGATGTTATTCTTACGCTGCAAAATTTCTGGAGTAGTCGGGGGTGCGTCATAGAGCAGCCCTCCGGTGTGGAATGCGGCGCGGGCACGTTTAATCCGAGCACATTTTTACGGGTTATTGGGCCCGAACCTTGGAATGTCGCTTACGTGGAACCTTCGCGACGCCCCGCTGACGGCCGGTACGGAGAAAATCCCAACCGCTTGCAACGCTATTTCCAGTTTCAGGTAATTCTGAAGCCTTCGCCGGACACTGTGCAGGAACTCTACTTGGAAAGTTTGAACGCGCTTGGCATCAACGCGGCGCGGCACGACATACGTTTTGTGGAAGATGACTGGGAATCGCCGACACTGGGGGCTTGGGGGCTTGGCTGGGAAGTCTGGCTGAACGGCATGGAAATAAGCCAGTTTACGTATTTTCAGCAAGTGGGCGGTCTGGATCTGTCACCGGTCAGCGTGGAACTGACCTACGGTCTGGAACGTCTTGCCATGTACCTCCAGGTCGTTGAATCAGTCTATGATCTGCGTTGGAATACGCGCGTGACCTATGGGCATATCTACCATCAGAATGAGGTGGAACAGTCACAACATAATTTTGAAGCAAGCGACTCCGCCATGCTGTTTCGCCATTTTGGTGATTTTGAAGCCCAGTGCAAGGCGCTGCTCGCGCGGAATCTGCCTTGGCCGGCCTATGATTATTGCCTTAAATGCTCGCATTCCTTTAATCTTCTGGACGCGCGGGGCGCCATTTCAATTACAGAACGCGCCGCCCTGATCGGCAGGGTGCGCGCGCTGGCAGCCGGCGTTGCCGGACTGTACGCGACACAGCGTGAGGACTTGGGGTATCCGTTACTCACAGAAACGCCGATGTTGAGGTAACTATGGCGACCTTTGTGCTTGAAATCGGCAGTGAAGAGCTGCCCGCCCGCTTTCTGAACGCTGAAGAAGCTGAACTGAAGGCGCGTTTTACAGAGGCGTTGGACAGTCTTGAGCACGGAGAGGTGCGTGTCATGAGCACGCCGCGCCGCGCTGTCGTGCTGATCGAAAATGTCAGCCCCACGCAACAGGAAACAGAAGAGACCGTCACCGGTCCGCCGGTACGCGTTGCCTACAGCAACGCCGCTCCTACAAAAGCTCTGGAAGGTTTTGTGAGAACACATGGGCTTACGGTTGAAGACGCCTTTGTGACGCACACAGAAAAAGGCGACTATGTGGCGGTGAAAAAACGCGCCGGCGGCGCGACCGCCAAAGACATGCTGGCGCAGATCTGTCCCGCTGTCATTATATCCCTGCCCTTTGCCAAACGCATGCGCTGGGGAACACATAGCTTGGCCTACGCGCGTCCCCTGCGCTGGATACTGGCGCTGCTGGACGATGAAGTGCCGATGTTTACCATCGGCCCGTTGACTGCGGGGCGTGAAACCTACGGCCACCGCGTGCATGGCAACGGCCCTTTTTCAGTGCGCCACGCCAAAGACTGGTTTGCCGCAGTTTCCACTCAGGGCGGAATTGTCCCTGACAAGACTGAACGCCGCAAAATAATTCTGGAAAAGGGCAACGCCTTGGCTACGGCGCTTGACGGAAGGGTGATCTGGAAGGACAGTCTGCTTGACGAGGTACAGGGACTGACGGAACGCCCCGTGCCCCTGCTGGCGGACTTCGACCCCGTCTATCTGGAACTGCCGCGCCAGGTGCTTTTGACAAGCATGGAACATCACCAGAAATGTTTTGGAATTGAAGGGGCGGATTCTAGGCTGCTGCCACATTTTCTGGCTGTGCTCAACATATGCCCCGAAGACATGACGCTTGTCAGGCGCGGTTGGGAGCGTGTTCTCCGCGCCCGTCTGGAAGATGCCAGATTCTTTTGGCGCGCTGATCTGCGCGAAAATTTTGAACAGTGGTGTGCAAAACTGGATCAGGTTGTTTTTGTACGCAATCTTGGCACTATGGGCGACAAAACCCGCCGCCTTGAAGCGCTTTGCCGGCATCTGGCCGAAGAATGCGCGCCGGATATAGCCCATGAGGCGGCGCGGGCAGGACGTCTTTCAAAGGCTGATCTTGTCACCGGTCTTGTTGGGGAATTTGATGTGTTACAGGGTATTATGGGCGGCATCTACGCTGCCCGAAAGGGCGAAACCGATGTGGTTGCCGATGCGTTGCGGGAACAGTATCTGCCGGCGGGGCCAGATTCTCCTCTGCCCAAAACTCCGGCAGGCGCTCTACTTTCTCTGGCTGACAAGGCCGACACACTGGCGGGATGTTTCGGGCTTGGCATGATTCCCACAGGCGCGGCAGATCCCAACGGCTTGCGCCGTTGCGCCTTGGGCATCATCCGTATTGCACTGGATTTTAATTTTTCCCTTGATATACGGGAAATCTTTACTGTTGCCCTCACGCTTTACGCCGGACAGGGATGTCAACAGCAGGGAACAACAGACGCCTTGGCGGACAAACTGACGGAATTTCTGTTTGTGCGATTGCGCGCGTATTTTCAGAATCAGGGCTTTGACACGCCGGTTGTGGACGCGGCTCTCGGCGTGGGCGCAAACCGGCTGAGCAACTGTAGGGCGCGTCTGTCGGCGCTTGCCGCTTTCAGCCGCGAGCCGGAGTACGCGCAAGCCGTACAGACCTTCAAACGCGTGGCAAATATTCTGCGCAAACAGCCTGTCTCCGGCGGCGTTGACGCCTCTCCTGCTGTCTGGGATGATGCGCTCTTGCGGGAGGAGTCGGAAAAAGCGCTTGCGGCGACCCTCCATACCATACTTCCCCGGCTTGACGCCCTGTGGACGGACGAAGACCACGGCGCAGCCCTGCATATTCTGCACACGCTGCGGCCGGTGGTAGATGCGTTTTTTGACTGTGTTATGGTGCTGTGCGAGGACGATGAAGTGCGGCGCAACCGCCTTGGCATGCTCAATGCGCTCCGCGCCCGCTTTGAACGTCTGGCTGATTTTGCCGTGCTTCAGGCATAATCCGAAAAGGAGATTGTTTTGCACATGGTAAAGTACAACGCCGTGAAACTGGTCGGAGCGAAAGGATTTGAACCTTCGACCCCCTGCTCCCAAAGCAGGTGCGCTACCAAGCTGCGCCACGCTCCGCGTGTTGGCAGAATCCGCGACAGAAAAATGGGGCGAAAGATGGGAATTGAACCCACGACCACCTGGGCCACAACCAGATGCTCTGCCAACTGAGCTACTTCCGCCGTTCTTCGCAAAAAAATTTTATACACTTGACATGGTCACAGCGCAAGCAAATTTTCTATTATGACATTTTACGCTTGAGAAAACAAAATATCCGGGAAAAGCATGGACAAGCTGATCGTTGAAGGCGGCGTGCCGCTTACGGGAAGTATTGAAGTCAGCGGCTCAAAAAACGCAGCCCTGCCTATTTTGTTTGCCTCCATTCTTCTGACAGAACCCGTGACTATCAACAATGTGCCGGATTTGCGCGACATTCGCACAACCATCGCCCTTCTGTTGTTGCTTGGCTGTGACTGTGGGTATGAAAACCGCAAAGTGCGTATTTCGCCAAATGCCCTTCACCCGAAAGCGCCCTACGATCTTGTGCGCACCATGCGGGCATCGGTGCTGTGCCTGGGGCCGTTGCTCGTGCGCATAGGGCAGGCGCGGGTGGCGCTGCCCGGCGGCTGTTCCATCGGCGCGCGCCCGGTAGATCAGCATCTCAAGGGTTTTGAGCAGATGGGCGCTCATTTTGAACTCGAAGAAGGCTACATCATCGGGCGTTGCCGCAAGCTCAGGGGTGCGCACATTACCTTTGACCTCCCCACTGTCGGCGGCACGGAAAATTTGCTCATGGCCGCCGTATTGGCCGATGGAGAGACTGTTCTGGAAAACGCGGCGCGTGAACCTGAAATTGTTGAACTGGCAAATTTCCTGATGTCCTGCGGCGCGCATATTGATGGCCACGGCACAAGCTGCATCCGCATTACGGGCGTAAACAGTCTGCACGGAACCGAATTCACGGTTATGCCCGACCGTATTGAAGCCGCGACATTTCTGGCGGCAGCCGGTATTACGCACGGCGAACTGCTGCTGCGCAACTGCCCGTTTGCCGAACTGGAAGCCGTGACGCTCAAACTACAGGAGATGGGGATGGAAATCACCGCCACTGCGGACGGCGTTTTGGCAAAGTGTGCCCGCCCGTTGCACGGCGTGGATATCACCACGCAACCCTACCCGGGCTTTCCCACAGACATGCAGGCGCAGATTATGAGCATGATGTGCCTTGCCGAAGGCGCAAGCATTGTTCAGGAAAGCATTTTTGAAAATCGTTTTATGCATGTGCTGGAACTTATGCGCCTAGGAGCGCAAATAAAAATTTCCGGCCGCACCGCCATGGTGCGCGGGGTCAAACGCCTTACCGGCGCGCCCGTTATGGCCTCCGACCTCAGGGCAAGCGCTGGCCTTGTGCTGGCAGGCTTGGCCGCGCGCGGCACAACAGCGGTACGCCGCATTTATCATCTTGACCGTGGCTACGAACACATTGAAAACAAACTGAACACGGTTGGAGCACGCATACGCCGTGAAAAAGAATAGGAGGCTGCCATGCGGCAACTGATGCTTCTTGCACTTGTTTTGACGCTTCTCGCCCTGCCAGGCTGCGCCGTTAATCCCTATGGCATCTATGACGACCAGCGTCTTACAGACACCATGGCTTCTGACAAGGCTCTGGCTTCCAAAATCAAAGTCGACATAGCCGGGGAAAATCTCGGCGTCGGTTGGTCTGTCGCCGTATATTCCTATTACCACAACATTTTTTTGATAGGAGAAGTGCCGACAGACATGCAAAACAAGATATCGACCATTGCTGAACGCCATAAACCTCTCAGCGTCACGTCACACTGGTTTTATCCGGCGACAAGCGATACCGGCAACGTGGCGCTTGCCGCAAAGCTGCGCGCCGCCCTGATCGGCACAAAGGGGCTTTCTTCAACGCGCATCGACACGGAAGTCAATGCCGGTCGCGTTGTGCTGCTGGGAGTTGTCAAGGACGATGCGGAAAAACATCTCGCGGAACATGCGGCACAGGAAGTCGCCGGCGTAACGTCTGTGACGAATTTTTTGATCATACCGCAACGCACGGGGTATCCCCAGGGCGGACAATAAAAAATTTGAGAGTTTTCACTTACTGGATTGTTCAGATGGGTAGTGCGCAAGAGAGTCTCTCTTTTGCCGCTCTGTCTGGACATGTGCCTTTTTTTGATGTACCAGAAAGGTGCCGTTTGACTTTGTCTAATCGTAAGGAGTGACATGACCGTAGCGCGCTGTCTTCTTGTTGTGAGTTTGCTTGTGGGCGCGCTGTTTCTTTGCGCCTGCATTCGTCAGCCATCGGGGTTTGGGGATGTGGAGGTGCTGAGGGCGGGGGAGATTGCCGGCAGCGCAAACACGATGGATGTTGCCGAGGTTGTGTATGTGCTTGTGCATGACAAAACCAATCGTTTTTCCGCTCTGCGTTCTCATGTGGAGGCGGCGGTGCGGGCCGATGGTTTTACGGTGTCTGACGCACCGGGCCAGGCCGGTTATGTGGTGCAGGTGACGGCGCTGGCTGTTGGCGTGACAAATTCTGAAACCCTGCGTACGCTTGTCAATGCCGGTTATGGCGCGTCCGCAACGCTTTCAGGCGTTGGCGCGACAGGTCTCCTTGCCGATGTTCTTTTGGTGCAGCGGCGCGTGCCTGTTTCTAGGCGGCAAAATCTAAAAAATATTGCCGGTCGTAGCGCTGTTACCAGTAGCCGGATGCGTCTTGGCCTGCTGGCGCGGCGTGAGGTTGCCCTTGCCGAAGGTGTGCCCCAAAGTGTTCTGAACGTGCTTGCCGACGAACTGAGTGCGGTTGTCAGCGTCAAAGCCCGTGGGGAATCTCCAAAGGGTATGGGAGCCAGAGGCAGGATGCTGCAATAACCTTGAACAACATATAATTCAGTCGTTTTTTTCAAAATCAATAATCCGCCCCTGCAACACAGATAGGCGTCCACCTCTGAGCGCTGCTTCAATTTTTTCAGGGCTGAGAGCCGATGTTTTTTCCAATTTTACGGGCAAGGGTAACTCCATTCAGCGCCGGTCAGAACGTCCGCGTTTGTCGCGTCCGCCGCGGTCATGTCTCTCCACCCTGTCAGAATGAGGCTGACGGGGCGGACGCGCGGTGTCTTCAGGATTCCAGGGCGTTCCCTGCTCTTCAAGCAGCACAGCCTTACGGCTGGCGCGGATACGGTCTCCGTTGATTTCAATCACTTTCACAAGCATATCTTCGCCAAGACGCGCGACATCGCCCGGTGCCTCCACTCGGCCCACATCCAACTGGGAAACATGCACAAGCGCCTCAACATTTGGCAATACTTCAACAATAACGCCTAGTTCCAGTATCTTCCGAACTTTTGCGGAATAATTTTTGCCGATGTCCGGACGCTGGTCATAATAGGACACCATTTCTCGCGCTTTTTCCAGCGCCTCCGCTGTTGGCGCAAAAATGGAAACCCGCCCGGAATCTTCAATATCCACAGAAGCGCCGGTTGCCGCAGTGATGGCCTTGATATTTTTGCCGCCAGGCCCGATAATCAGGCGGATAATGTCAGGATTAACAAAAATTTCAGTATGTTGTGGCGCATAGCGGGAAAGTTCCGTGCGTGGCGCGGGCAATGCCCTAGCCATTTCATCCAGTATGTGCATCCTGGCGTCACGCGCTTGGCGCATGGCAGCCCGCATAATGTCCGTGGTCAGCCCTGTCACCTTGATATCCATCTGCACTCCGGTCACGCCTTCAGCCGTGCCCGCGATCTTGAAATCCATATCTCCGAGCGCGTCTTCATCGCCGAGAATATCCGTCAGTACCACAACCGTATCGCCTTCCTTGATAAGGCCCATTGCCACGCCGGCCACCGGCGCGCTCACAGGAACACCGGCGTCCATCAGGGAAAGAGAACCGCCGCAGACAGCTGCCATGGAAGAGGAGCCGTTGGACTCCATAGTTTCCGCCACAACGCGCAGGGTAAAGGGAAAATCCGTATCCGACGGTAAAACCGGACGCAGGGATTTTTCCGCCAAGGCGCCGTGGCCTATCTCGCGGCGCGAAACGCGCACGGGCTTCACTTCTCCCACGCAGTAGGGCGGAAAATTATAGTGTAGCATAAAGCGTTTGGTCACGTCGCCTGTAAGCGAATCCATGCGCTGTTCGTCTGTTGAAGAGCCAAGAGTCGTAATTACAAGGGATTTTGTCTCTCCCCTGCGAAAAAGGGCTGAACCGTGCGCTCTGGGGAGCACGCCTGTCTGAATCTGTATGGTGCGGACGCTTTTTGCGTCACGCCCGTCAATGCGCGTGCCCTCATTGATAATGCGCGCCCGCACCAGCTTTTTTTCCAGATCGCCCACAATTTCCGTAGCGCTTTTCAGAGCGTTTTCATTGCCGGCCCATTCGGGATCAGCCGCGAGGGCTTCCACAACCTTGGCCTTGACAGCCTTGCGGGCGTTCTTGCGCGGCAGTTTGTCGGGCACGCGCAGGGCGTCCTCAATGCCGGCGCCGTGCGCCAGTTCCGCAACGCGTTCAACAAGGGCGGCATTGTCCCCGGACGGGGTAAAGGACATCTTTGCCTTGCCGCACAAAACGCGCAACTGCTCCTGCGCGTCGATCAAAGGCTGAATTTCCTTACGCCCCCATTCCAGCGCGTCAATAATAACGTCTTCCGAAAGAAAATGGGCATCGCCCTCCACCATTGTGAGCGCATCGCGTGAGGCCGCAAAAATAATGTTCAGATCACACTGCGCCTGCTGCTCAAAGGAAGGGTTGAGCACAAACTTCCCGTTCAGGCGACCTATGCGCCCGCCGGCCACAGGCCCGGCAAAAGGCAGGGAAGAAATCATCAGGGTTGCGGAAGCGCCCGTCAGGGCTAGCACGTCCGATTCGTTTTCCTGGTCGGCGGAAATTACGCTGGCCAGAACCTGCACGTCCTCGGGCAGTCCCTTGGGAAAAAGCGGTCGGATGGGGCGGTCAATAAGACGCGACACCAGCGTTTCACGTTCTGAAGGACGCCCTATCTCCCGACGAAAAAAACTACCGGGGATGCGGCCGGCCGCGTACATTTTTTCAGAATATTCCACTGTCAGCGGAAAAAATCCCTTGTCAGATCCCAGAGGCTGAGAACACACAGTGACAAGCACAACAGTGCCGCCACACTGTATCCAGACAGCCCCATCAGCCTGATTTGCCAACCGGCCGCTTTCAAAAACAACTTCTCTTCCGCCCACAAGAGCCTTCACGCGTGTGGGGGAAAAAATATCAGTATTCATTATAGTATATATCCTCGTGAAACTACTTGCGCAGCCCCAATTTTTCGATAACCAACCGATAGCGCTGAATATCTTTGTTTTTTAAATAGTTCAAAATATTGCGACGTCGTCCCACCAGTTTGAGCAGACCTGTGCGCGAATGGAAATCCTTCTTATGCACTTTAAAATGCCCCGTCAGCCCCTCAATACGCGCCGTCAACAATGCCACCTGTACTTCCGGCGAACCCGTGTCCCCCTCATGTCTGGCATGGGTTTCAATAACCGATTTTTTTTGTTCAACATCCATCACCACAGCAATTCTCCTTGTCATATTAATGAATAGAATGTTAGTTCCAAAGTCCCCGTAGCACACGCAGACCGGACTGTTCCGGCCCGTCTTCCCGCCTTGCCAGAGCAATCACTTCCCCCTGAAAAAGCAGAAGCGCGCAACCGCCCGCGTGTTCAGCGCCTTTTTGCCGCTGTCGGCTGATCGTGAACGGATCATCCGGCACAGACATCCCGTTACGCACACGCAGAGCCTGATCCGGCGTAAGTTCCACCCTAGGCCAATGCGGCAAAGCCTCCGCAATGGGGCGCACAACTTCGGGCAACAAAGCGATGTTCGCTGTAATGTCGTCCAGATCGCAAGCCGCATCAAGACCAAAGGGGAAACTATACTCCCGCACCAGTTCCGTAAGCACTGCCCCGCACCCGATTCGCATCCCCAAGCTGTGGGCTAGGGAGCGTATATAGGTGCCGGAACCGCATGAAACCCTGAAATGCACAAACGGCAAGCTCACATCAAGCGTGTCCGCCTGTGAAATCTGTATATGTTTTATTCTTTCAGGCACATTTCTTCCCTCACGGGCAAGCCTGTACAAGGGGCGGCCGTCACACTTTGCGGCTGAATACGGCGGCACGAGCTGTTCGCGCAACTGCCCCCATCGGGTAATTTCACGCCGCACATCCTCAGGACGCGTCCGCTCCCACGGGGACTCGGCAATCACCGTGCCCTGGGCATCCCATGTGTCCGTGATTTGCCCAAGTCGCAATCTACCACTGTACACCTTATGCCCACCAACAAGCAAGTGCGAAGAAAGCTTTGTCGCTTGACCAAGCAGTACCAGCAACACGCCGGATGCCAGAGGATCCAGCGTGCCTGCATGGCCGATTTTTTTCTGCCCCAGACGTTTAACAGCCGTCAGACAACAGGCTGAGGTCGGACCGGAAGGCTTATTGAGCACCAGTACCCCGTGCAACTGCGCAAGGGGACTTGGCGCACCGTTCAGACCAGCGCCGGCCCTGTTTTTTGTCGCGTCTTTTGCAAGCGCCGTAGTTTTATACAGCATATACAAGGAAGCACTGTACCCCTGCTTCGGCAACAAGTCAAAGGGACTTCGTAAAGAAGAGCTTCACATTCGCAATGTTCAACGCTGTCTTCGCGCCAGGCGTTGCCGTGCAACTGCTTCGGAGATGGAATGTAGAGTAACCAACTACTGTCTTTATGCGTAAATTGCTGCGCAACATCGTTGCTGCCCCCCCGATGCGTAGATGGCAAAAATCAAAGCTTTGTCATTGTAAAAGTGAAAGTCTCGTGTCAAGACAAAACTTGCCATACGCGGCGTCTTTCGGTATGTTAAAAAACATGCGGTTACAGGCAATCAATGCTCATTTGTGAGGGAAGTATGCAAACAACACAATTCATCTGGTTTGACGGAAAAACAGTCCCTTGGGAACATGCCCAAGTGCATGTGCTCACACACGCGCTGCATTACGGCAGCGCCGTCTTTGAAGGCATTCGCGCATACGTCTGTGCTGATGGGGCTTCCGCTGTTTTCCGTCTTGAAGACCACTGCAAGCGTTTACTCAATTCCGCAAAAATTTTACGCATAAAAGTGCCCTATAGTGAGGACGCGCTTGTCGCGGCCTGTGTTGAAACCCTCAAGGTCAACAAACTTGCCGAAGGCTATATTCGCCCGATTTCTTTTGTGGGCTATGGCGAAATGGGCGTCTACCCGGGCAGTAACCCTGTGCGGACAATCATTGCCGTTTGGCCGTGGGGCGCCTATCTGGGCGCCGAAGCGCTGGAAAAGGGCATACGTGTCAAAATAAGTTCTTTTGCCCGTATGCACGTGAACACCCTGATGACAAAGGCAAAAGCATCTGGAAACTATATAAATTCCATTCTGGCGAAAATCGAAGCAAAAGAGGACGGCTACGACGAAGCCGTCATGCTGGATGTGAACGGTTTTGTTTCAGAAGCCACAGGGGAAAATATCTTTATCGTGCGCGACGGAATTATCAAAACCACGCCCTGGACGTCCATCTTGGGCGGCATCACCCGTAGTTCCGTCATCCGGCTTGCGCGCGACCTCGGCTACACGGTTGAAGAACAGCAGTTCACCCGCGACGAGGTATACATTGCCGATGAAGCCTTTTTCACCGGCACGGCGGCGGAGCTTACCCCCATACGGGAGCTTGATCGCCGTACGATCGGCGCGGGACACGCCGGTTCCGTGACAAAGCATCTGCAAAAGGAGTTTTTCAGAACCGTCAAGGGTGAAAATCCGAAATACGCCGGATGGTTGCACCATTATACCGTATAACGCCATCGAGATGCAACACACGTCCCTTGCCGCCCGGTACCGCCCGCAAACCTTTGCCGAAGTGGCGGGGCAGGATATGGTCAAAACCATCCTCTCCCGCGCCGCAAGCGAAGATTCGCCGGCGCCGGCCTATCTGCTGAGCGGCACGCGCGGTGTGGGCAAGACAACGATTGCCCGCATTTTTGCCAAAGCCCTCAACTGCGAGCGCGCGCCGGCGCCGGAGCCTTGCAATGCCTGCGTCCAATGCCGCAGCGTCACCCAGGGCGCGCATGTGGATGTCACCGAAATTGACGGCGCCTCCAACAACAGTGTAAACGATGCCCGCGCCTTGCGCGAGACAATCTGCTACGCCCCCATGGAAGGGCGCTACAAAATTTTTATTATTGACGAAGCCCACATGCTCACCACGCAGGCCTTCAACGCCTTGCTGAAAACACTTGAAGAACCGCCAAAACGCGTTGTCTTTGTTTTTGCCACCACCGAAGCGCACAAGTTTCCTGTCACCATTGTCAGCCGTTGCCAGCATTTTATTTTTCGTCATCTTGCCGAAGAGGCGCTCATCGCGCATTTGACAGCCGTCCTGCGCAAAGAGGGCAAAATTTTTGAGGATGGGGCAGTCCGTCTTATCGCCAAGCGGGCCGCGGGCAGTGTGCGCGATGGCATGTCGCTGCTCGACCAGGCGCTGGCGCTGGGCGGCGCAAGCCTCACCGCAGAGCTTGTCCGCGACATTCTAGGGCTGGCCGGACAGGAACTCTTTGACCGTCTTTTTGAGGCCTTCGCAACGCGTGACTGTGTTGCAGTGGTTGATCTGACACGCCAAACAGCGCGTCAGGGCATTGACATAGGGTTTTTTACGCGTGAACTGGCCGGCCATCTGCGCAATCTCTTTCTGTTGCGCCAAGGCGGTGAAGCCATGCTGCCCGTCTTGAAGCTTTCAGAAAACGAAGAAGCCTTCTATAAGGCCGTCGCGCAAAATTTTTCCCCCGCGCATTTGCACGCGGCTTGGCAAATGCTGCTGGATTCACAGCGCGGCATTGCACAGAGCGTCGAACCGTCAACCGCGCTGGAACTGCTGTTGCTGAATCTGGTCTTGTTGCCGCAACTGCTGCCCATAGACAGCCTTGTCCTGACGAAACAGCCGAATCCGGAAACTCCGGCGGTGACGCAGACGCCTCAAACAGCCCAGGCAATCCCGGCAACAGGGGTGTCCAATACCCCCGCTCCCTTGTCCCGGACAGCGTACACGCGAACGCCGGCAGCCGATCCCGCCCCTGAGCCCTCCCTGAAAAACGCGCCCGCAAAGCGCACAGAACAGCAAGTTATCGAGCAGCTCAGCAACCATCCCCAACTGCAAGCGTGCAGGGAAGTGCTTGGCGCTACTGTTGAACAGTGTGTTGAAGACAAAAGGAAGATTACCCATGCGTAATATGAACGACATCATCATTATTGCGGCTGTCAATGAGGCCGGGCGCATTGCGCGCGACACGCTGGAACGGGAAATGACAGCCCTTTCCGGCGGCATCAAGATTTCCGGTCTGTTCTGACAGTATGCGCGATCGAATGCCGGAGCCGCTCAAAGCCCTGCTTGAGCAGCTTGTCCGCTTGCCGGGACTTGGGCCGAAATCCGCTATGCGCTTGGCCATGGCGCTCCTCAAATGGCCGGAATCGGAAACGCGTCGTCTTGGAAACGGCATTCACGACCTGCGCGACAATCTGCGTCTGTGTTCGCGCTGCGGCGGTCTGTCCTCAACCGAAGTCTGCGCCATCTGCGCGGATATGGCGCGCGCGCGCGACACCCTTTGCCTTGTGGCGGAGTGGGACAGTATGCTGATTTTGGATGAGGGCGGTTTTTATCACGGCCAGTATATGAACCTAGGTGGACTGTTGGACCCGCTGGACAATAAAAATTCCAGCAATCTGGATATTGAAAGACTCACGCAGCGCCTTGCCGAAGGGGAAATTACGGAACTTATTTTAGCGCTCGGCTCCACGCTGGAAGCGGAAAATACGGATTCTTTCATCCAACGGACGGTGTGCGGGCGGTTTCCGAACGTGCGTGTTTCCAGGCTTGCCCAAGGCATTCCACTGGGCGCTGAGGTCAAGTACATGGACAAGGAAACATTGCGCCAGTCTTTGCGCTACAGACAAAAACTCGACTAGGCTTCAGTATTCACAACTGGCTGTTATATATGTAATATATAAATTTACAGAAAAATTTGGAACCGCTCTTACGGTCTGTTTGTGACAGAAAAAACTCAAACGACCCACCAAATCGACACGATGTCGTGGCTGTTTGTTTCCGGTGCGGGTTGTACGTCCTCGTCGGCTCTCCTTTGCGCTGCTAGTTTAACCACGCGGCACCGGCAAAGCCAGAGAACCGTCAGGCAGATACGCCCAAGTGGCCTTTGGGCCGTATTCGGCAAGCACAGCGTCCACAGCCCCCTGCACTGTGGCGGCTTTTTTTGCCCAGATGAGCGAACTTTCGTCCTCGTTCAGCGAGGAAACCAGCCAGACCTTTTTTTCAGCGGCAACCTTGGCAAACCCGTACGCCTTATGGCCGCCCAGCACAAAATTTGCCTTGATTTCCCGCATGACCTTTGCCGGTTCCCAACGGCGGCGAATCCAGTCCTCAAACACGGCCTCGCCCCATTTTTCCGGGCACTCCGCCGCAAGAATAATGGCGCCGCCGGCGCGGGTAATGCGGTCGGCATGGTCAAGCCCCTTTTGCGCCTGATACACATTGATGTCACGCGGACGCCCGCTGGCGCAGGTGACGGCAATGTCCACCGGCCTGTCAAACGGCACCTCATACATGGCGGCGGAAATATCCACGGCCATGCGCCATGTGCCATGCACTTCGCCTGCGGCCACGCACACAACTTCCTTTGTTTCGTTGGTGACCACGTTCAGAATAAAGTCTACGCCAACCTGCCTGGCAGCCTCAATCATCTCGTTGCTCACCGGATTTTCATCAATGGGCGGCAGATAGTCCATCAGCTCCACCATGCGGGCGTGATTTTGCTCAACGGTTTTTTTGGAAACAAGGCCAGGCAGTATGGATTTGCGGCCACCAGAATATCCGGCAAAATAGTGCGGCATGACCACACCGATAGTGATCAGAAAATCCGCGTCCACAGCCATTTTATTCACTATGAAATCATAGCCGGATTTAAATGTGCCCAGTTTGACCAGATTGGATTCATCCAGACCATCGTGATTGAGTATCTTGAAGCGGCGGGTGATTTCTTCGCCGTACACTTCCTTGTTTTGCGCGTCAGTGTGCGGATCGTGGATGCCTGTGGCGATGAGCAGCGTTACCTGATCGTCCCTGATTCCGGCTTGGGCAAAAACTTCCAGCAGGGGCGGGAACAGCGCCTCATACGGCGTCGGACGGGTAATATCGTTGATCACCACCACCACGGTTTGCGGTTTTTTGGCGCGCAGCATTTCAAGCAAAGGCGGCGTGCCCATAGGATTTTGCAACATCCTGCGCGTTTCGCCAAGCGGGTCCGCCAGCCCTTTTTTGCTGTTCGCCTTCACAATGAACGGACTGATGGTGTCGGGCAGGGTAAAATCCACTGTGGACTTGCCGTAAGCCAGTTCGTAGCGCATGGTATTCCCCCCTTTCAGGATTGCAGTTGCTTTTGCAGTAACGGCCTGATGCCACCGTTTTTCCAGAATATGCATCATGTATTCGGCAACAGGCTTCGCCCTGGCAATGCTCTTGCCGGTTTCGTCCGTTATTTCGCCGGGTTTTGCATCTTGGTCATGCCTAGATGTTGCCGCCACGCGGCAGACATCTTGTTTTTTTTTTGTTTTGATGTACACTTCCACCGTTCTGAATTCGTATGTAGCATATTTTTTCTGTTGAGGACAAGGGTTTCCTTTACAGAAGTTGGGGAGGGACGGTTTTTGGCGACGGAAAACGACGGGCAGTTGTCCCGTATCAAACGCGGCGTTGTGGAACTGATCGGCGAGGAGGAACTGCGCAAAAAACTTTTGCGCAGCACACACCTGCGCGTAAAGGTCGGATTTGATCCCACCGCGCCCGATCTGCATTTCGGGCACACCGTCATCATGCACAAGATGCGTCATTTTCAGGAGTTGGGGCATACCGTCATTTTTTTGATAGGTGATTTTACCGGCCGTATCGGAGACCCCTCCGGCCGCTCTGAGACACGCCCTCCGCTTACTGAAGAGCAGGTTGCGGCAAATGCGGAAACCTACAAGGCGCAGGTCTTCAAAATTCTTGATCCCCAAAAGACACTGGTGGAATTCAATTCCCGCTGGCTCGGCACCATGAACGCGGCGGATTTTGTCCGTCTGGCCTCAAGTTGTACTGTCGCCCGCATGATGGAGCGCGACGATTTTGCAAAACGCTTTAAGGAACAACGCCCCATTTCCATCCACGAATTTTTGTACCCGCTCTGCCAAGGCTATGATTCCGTGGCGCTCAATGCGGATGTGGAGATCGGCGGCACAGATCAGAAATTTAATCTGCTGATGGGGCGCACGCTGCAGGCCCACTATGGCGGACAAGGCCAGTGCGTTATCACCATGCCCCTGCTGGAAGGCACGGACGGCGTTCGCAAGATGTCGAAATCCTATGGCAATTACATCGGCATTGACGAACCGCCCGCGGAAATCTTCGGCAAAGTCATGTCCCTTTCCGACACGCTCATGTGGCGGTACTATGAACTGCTTTCAGCCTTGAGCCTTGAAGAAACAGCTGCCTTGCGCCGCGATGTGGAGCAGGGATGCGTGCATCCCAAAACCGCCAAGGAATCTCTGGCGCATGAGATGGTTGCCCGTTGTCATGGGGCGGATGCCGCTGATGAGGCGCGCAGGGAGTTTGCCGCCGTGTTTGCGGGCGGCGGCGTGCCTGATACCATGCCCGTGTTTGTTTGCAGATATGAAAACGCGCTGCCGCCGCTTTTCCTGGAGGCTGCCGGAGTTGTGCAAAGCCGTGGGCAAGCGCGCAGGCTTGTCAGGGAAGGCGCGCTGACGGTGGACAACAAACGCTGGGATGATGAAACACAGGCGGTGTCCGTGGGTGAGCATGTGATAAAACTAGGCAAAAAACGGTTTTTGCGCCTTGTGGTGGAGCAATGAAACGGCGTTCCCTCGTACTGTTGCGTGAACGGGAACGCCGTTGAAAGCGGAGATATGACACGTTACTTGACGGCGTCTTTCAGCCCTTTGCCAACCGTAAATTTGACAATTTTTCCCGCAGGTATCTGAATTTCCTTGCCGGTGCGGGGGTTACGCCCCTTGCGTGCCGCGCGTGTGACAACCTTGAAACTGCCAAAACCGGTAAACGTTACGGAATCGCCGACGGCAAGCGCTTCGCGCAACGAGGACAGAACGGCGTCAAGCGCGTCTTCGGCTTTTGCCTTGGTGGGCAGAGCAGCCTTGGCATGAATTTTTGCTACAAGTTCGGCTTTAGTCATGTTTGTTCTCCATAATAAATTTGTGATTCCCAAAGGGCGTTAATAAGGCCTCCCACAGTTATGACGTAAGCCATTACTAAGTAATGCCGCAAAGCCTGTCAACAAAAATTTATAAAAACCTTGCCGCGGAACGAAGCAATTTTTACAAATCAACCAGTTCCACTTCCGCACTTTTAAGTGTGCGTCCCAAAAACAGGCTGCCTGTGCGGACAAAACGCACGGGATTGTCTGTGGTCAGAAATCGGTGACGCCCAATGGCGCCCTCTCCGCGCAGAAGTGCGCGCGCGGCAAGCTCCGCGCGAATGTGTTCCGCCGTTGTCGCGGCGGAATCCACAATATGCACATGGGCCCCCACCACATTTTTCAGGGCCGGCAGTAACGGGGGAAAGTGCGTGCAGCCAAGCAGCAGGGTGTCCGGTCGCGGCGCGGTGACAGGCGGGCTGAAAATGTCGTCAAGATACCGATGGGCAATGCCCTCCACCAATGCCCCACCAATCCATCCTTCTTCGGCAAGAGGCACAAACAGGGTGCAGGCGCGTCCCAGCACATACGCTTCCGGACGTAAACGCGCAATGGCCTGCTGGTACGCGCCTCCGGCGATAGTAGCCTCGGTGGCGATTACCACAATGCGTCCGTTGCGGCTGGCTTTGGCTGCGGCCAGCGCGCCGGGTTCAACAACGCCCAGCACGGGAAGGCCGACAAAATGTTCGCACAGTGTCGGAAGAGCCGCCGCTGTTGCGGTATTGCAGGCTGTCACCAGCATTTTGACGTCGTATTCCAGCAGCTTTTGGGCTGCCTTGAGCGTGTAGCGGACAATGGTGTCGCGCCCCTTGGTGCCATAAGGCAGGCGCGCCGTATCGCCCAGATAGATCAGGTCTTCGCCGGGCAGACAGGCGGCAACAGCCTTGAACACGGTCAGCCCGCCCATGCCGGAATCAAACAGGGCAACAGGCCGTTTACAAGCGGTTTTCATAAACACTGTGTACAGTGTTCAGCGCAAATATTCCAGCACATATTTGCACGCCGTGCCGAGAATGGACACGGCAAGCATCGCCCTGATGCCCGTTGCGGGCACATATTTTTGGCAGCACGCGCCGCAGTACATGCCGGCGGCGCCGCCGATTCCGAAAAGCGCGCCCAAAATCCAGTCCGGCGCGACAGACTGCTCCGGATGGTTTAAGGCAAGCAGTGTATAAAACGTCACGCCGGCTATGGAAGTGAGAAATGTGCCCATAAGCGCGGCGCCGCTTATTGTGTGTACCGGCAGGCGGAAAAACGACACGATAAAGGGCGCCATGATCGCGCCGCCGCCTATGCCGTAAATGCCGCCGATTATCCCCACAACAAGGCTCAGGGCAAAAACGGCGACCGTCGGGCAACTGTGCGTCGCGTTCTGAAAAGTATAGGCTATACGCGCAAGGGAAAATTCCCGCACGGTTACGGTGAAATCTGATTCGGCGTTCTTCGGCGCGGGAAGGTTCGGCTTTGTTCCGGAAGGACGGATTTTTTGCGTGACCAGACCGTGAACGAGCTTGCTGCCGATATACAGGAGCACACACGCGACAAAAAGCTTGAAAGGCCGAGGGTCGGGCAGATGGACAACGCGTATCCAGGCGCCGATAAAGACTCCGGGCAGAGTGCCCACTGCAACGGCAATGGTCAGTGGCCAGACCATGCGTCCTTCCTTCAGATAGCGGTATACGCCGCTGGGGATGGCGACAATATTAAATACCTGATTGGTGGCGCTGACAGCGGGACTGGTGTAGCCAAGCACGGACATCTGAAACGGCAGCAACAAAAAAGCACCGGAAATGCCGCCGACGCTTGTAAAAAGTGAAACATAAAATCCTGTAATAACGGGGACTATTTGCGAAACTTCAATGCCGGATACGGGAAAAAGCATTGGGGCCTCCTTCAGCGCCTGGCGCGCTGCGCATTACAATCACGCTTTTACTAAAAAGCGTGATTATTGTAAAGCAAAGATTCATCCGCATATCTTCCGGCAATTTTTCCATCAATGCGTAGGTATTCCAATTTCAAATCAAAAGTGTCACAATGTTAACTTGGAAATCGAATGATATCTGGTAATTGTGTGAGTTTCCTGACACCAGAACCTCAACGGCAACTGAACCACTGTCAGTACCGCGCAAACGTTCTGGAATACCGCTCAACAGGGGCGAAATCATCGGTCAGGGGAGGCACGTCCCGCGCCACGGGCGCAAGAATGCGCGTGCGCAGCATGTTTCTGATATCTTCCGGCATATCAGGCGCGTTCCCATTAAAAGCGGCGGCAAGGTCGGGGCGCTTTTTCGGCAGGGCCAGTAAAATGAGGTTTTGCACAGCGCCCAACGGCTCCAGCATGTCCACAGCAAAGGTGTGTATTTCAGGAAAGACCTGCGCCATTGCCGAGTGAATGGCGCGGTAGAGCCTGCCATCCTCACCGCTGAACGCCGAAATAACATTCATCAGCAGTATGCCGTCCGGCGCGAGCGCGCGGCGCATGGCCAGCGCGGCTTCCACAGTGCCCATCTGAAACGGCACTGTGTAGTACGAGTTGAACACATCCACAAAAATCAGACTGTATTTTTTCTCATTGCTGTTGAGAAAACGCCTGGCGTCCTCATGCGTGATGACCATGCGGGGATCCTCAGTCAGATGAAAATATTTTTTGGCTAGGTGCGTCATGCCAGGGTCAATCTCCACAACATCCAGTTGAAAATCCTTCAGATTTCTACGACCGGCCAAGAGCCAGCGCGGTACGGAATAGCCGCCGCCGCCGAGCATGAGCACCCGGCGTGTCTTGGGGGCAAGGGCCGTGCTGATGGCGTAGTACCGGGTATATTCGGCAAAAAGCGCAACCGGATCATCCACATACATGCCGGACTGAATCTTGCCGGGATCCGTCTGCACGATTCGTACTCGCCGGTTGCATGCGTCTTTGCTTTCATACAAGCGTATGGTATTGTAGGGGGTTTCCAGCGTGGGCAAGAAACCCTCCCGCCCTTCCCGCCATATGTTGTAACATCCGTTGCCCACAGCAAAGCTCAGAGCGTAAAATACCAACACAAGCGCCGCGTTTTTTGCGCGGTCTTTTTTGCCAGCCGCGACAATGAGCGACAGCAGGCCGGTGGTCGCGGCAATGCCAAGCAGTATCTGTGTGCCGGCAAAAAACGAAATTAGCACAAAGCCCCCCAGAAACGTGCCCACAATGCTGCCCGCTGTGGAGAGCGCGTACAGCCGTCCCACGTCAGCCCCGGCGCGTGACATGTCCGAGAGGCGCAAACGCACAATGTAAGGAGGTATCATGCCGAAAAAGAACGTGGGCAGAGCGAAATACACCGCAGCCCCTATAACTGCCCCCACATAAACATTGGGGCAGGCTTTCATAAGGCGCGCTCCAAATGTATGGTGCAGGAACACCGTCACCGCCGCTCCCAAACCGGCGCACAACAGAATACGCGCAAGAATTCCAAGCGAAAGCCGTCTGTCGGCAAGGCGTCCGCCAAGCCAGGCGCCAAGCGCCAGAAAGGCCATCATCACCCCGATAAGGCTTGTCCAGACAATAACGGAAGTGCCGACGTGCGGCGCCATAAGGCGCGCGCCGGTCATCTCCAGCACCATCACAAGAGCGCCCGCGACGCAAACAACAAATTCCAGCATGAACAGAACCTATACTCCCAGTATGTCGTGGTCAAATGAATTACGCCGCTTTCGGCGGCACAAAACCCTTCGGGTTTTGTAGCGCTTGCTTTTGCAGGCAAGCGCTCGTCAAAAATTAGCTGAAACCCGTTCCGGGTTCAATACCCGCGCAGAGAGGATTTTACTTTATCAGGCGCTTCTGCTACAAGTGCGTATGCAAGCTGTATCCTTCTACCTGCCACAATTTTATATTATCCCTTACTTGCATACTGTGCGCGACGTGCTGAAAAAATTTTCCCTAGGGCGTTGCGCATGATCGACTACGCCAAAACCCTCAATGAAGCTCAGTACGCGGCTGTCAGCAGCGGCGACGGACCTGTTCTTGTTGTGGCTGGCGCGGGCAGCGGCAAAACACGTGCCATTGTGTACAGGCTGGCCTGGCTTGCGGAACACGGTGTGCCGCAGGGATCTATCCTGCTGCTCACCTTTACCCGCAAGGCGGCGCGCGAAATGCTCGACCGCGCTGGCGTGCTGTTGCAACAGGGGCTTGCCGAAATCCAGGGCGGCACGTTTCATTCCTTTGCCTACGCCATGCTGCGCCTCTGGCCACCCGACCACCTCGCCGGGCATCCCTTCACACTGCTGGATTCGAGCGATATCACAGCGGCAGTCAAACTCTGCAAGGAAGAGCTGAAGATCGGGCACGGGGACCGCTCTTTTCCAAAAGCTCAGAACATTGCGGCTTTTTTGAGCAAGGCGCGCAACAAGGAATTGCCGGTCACCGAAGTGCTTGAGCGCGAAGCCTTTCATCTTTTGTCACATGCGGAGGCTTTCACCAGGCTTGGCGCGGCCTACAACGAGTACCGCAGAAAAGGCCGGCTGCTGGACTATGACGATCTGCTGTTCGAGCTGGAAGTCTTGCTTCGTGACAACAGGGAGGCGGCACAGCACATACGGCAGCGTTTTACCCATATTCTGGTGGACGAATACCAGGACACAAACCCTGTGCAGGCGCGCATTACCTGTCTGCTTGCTTCCGGGGACAGCGGCAACGCCGGTAATGTGATGGTTGTCGGCGACGAAGCCCAGTCCATCTACGCCTTTCGCGGCGCGGACGTGCGCAATATTCTGGATTTTCCGAAACTTTTTCCGGACACGCGCGTTATCCGCCTGGAAGAAAACTACCGTTCCACACAGCCGGTGCTGGATGTCGCCAACGCTTTGCTGGCCAACTCAGCGGAATCATATGGTAAAACCCTCTTTACAAAACGAAAAATCGGCGATTCTGCGCGCCTTGTCACACCCTTGAGCGATATGTCGCAGGCACGGCTTGTTACCTTGCGCATAGAGGAATTACTGGACACATATCCCCCGCAGGAAATAGCCGTGCTGTTCCGCGCGGGCTTTCACTCCTACCATCTGGAAATGGCGCTCCAGCACGCACGGATTCCTTTCCGCAAATACGGCGGCCTGCGCTATACCGAGGCTGCGCACGTCAAGGACTGCATCGCCTTTGCGCGCCTTGCGCTCAACCCTCTGGACATGCCCGCTCTCACGCGCATTGCGGCCCTGCATTCGGGCATCGGCCCAAAAACCGCCAACAAAATCTACAACGCGCTGCTGACAAACCAGGCAATGGAAAAAATATTTGCCAGATACCCCGGGCTACTTGAAGACATGCGCTTTGTGGAAACCCTGCGCGCTGCCTCCCAGCCCCCTGTTGACGTGCTCGGCGCCATTCTGGAATACTATTTCCCGAGAATGGAAACCCTTTTTCCCGAAGACTGGCCCAGACGCCGCCAAGGGCTGGAAGAAATCGTACAAATGGCGGCCGCCTATACCGAACTGGACATTTTTATGGCGGACATAGCTCTGGAGCCGCCGGAAGACAGCGACAACAAAAAGGACGACACGGGGCGTGTTGTGCTTTCTACTGTCCATTCGGCAAAAGGGCTTGAATGGGACGCCGTGCTGATCATTGATCTTGTGGAAGACCGTTTTCCCTCACGTTACGCCATGGCACGATCAGAAGACTTTGAAGAAGAACGTCGCCTTATGTACGTTGCCTGCACACGCGCCCGCAAGCGCCTTGATCTGTATGCGCCGGCCACTCTGTACAGCCGTGCGGACCACGCCGCCCTGCACGCCGCCCCAAGCCCCTTTGTGCGGGAACTGCCCTTTGCCTGTGTCGAAGAATGGCAGGAAAATATCGGAGGAAGGCTTGTCCGGAAACATGAACGAGCCGCTCATGCCGACCAGACAGGACAGACAGCCCGTACGCGCCATGCAAGGGCAGCCAGCCATTCCGCGCCGTCCGATAGTTCTGGGCAGGCCGGGCGCGCCTGCCGTCACCGCATTTTCGGCAAGGGCGCAGTCGTCTGCTGTCTGCCACCGGACAAGGTGCAGGTGGATTTCCCCGGCTTCGGGCGCAAGGTCATCCTGAGGGAATACCTGTTTTTTGAGGACTGATATGCCCCTCTCCTCCGAAGAACGTATCCTGGAATGCCTCTCCGGCTATTTCTCAAAGCGTCATCCCTCGCTCGCTCTGGGGCGCGGCGATGACTGCGCCCTGCTTGAAAATACGCCGCGCCTCTGCACAAGCAGCGATCTTTTTCTGGAGGATGTCCATTTTCGTCGCGCGTATTTCACGCCTGAAGACGTGGGATACAAGGCGTTGGCCGTCAATATCAGCGACCTTGCGGCGTGCGGGGCGCGTCCGTTGGCCTTCAGCCTGTGTCTTGGCCTGCCCCCGGACATATCGATGTCTTGGCTAGAAGCCTTTTTCAGCGGAATGAGCGTCCTTGCCGATGCCCACAACATGGCGCTGGCCGGAGGCGACCTTTCACGCTGCCGAAGCCTGCACATTTCCATAACCGTCTGGGGTCAATGCGGGGACGGTTTTTTGAAACGCGGCACAAGCCTGCCCGGCGACGCGATCTTTCTGATAGGGGCTGTCGGGCTTGCGCGTATCGGCCTGTCCATGCTGGAAACGCTTGGACGCAAGGCGCTTGAAGACTGGCCGGCGGCCTGCGCCGCCCATCTGCGCCCAAAGGTGCGAACAGAAGCGGGGCTTGCGCTGGCAAAGGCCGCCCGTCCGCCTTCGCTCATGGATGTTTCCGACGGGCTTGCGCGTGATTTGCCGCGTCTGCTGCACGCAGACAACAGACATTTCGGCGCCGACATTGCGCTGCCCGAGGACAGCCTGCACCCTGAGCTTTTACGCTACGCGGGGATGTACGCCAAAAATCCGGCACAGGAAGCGGTGATCGGCGGAGAAGACTACGCGCTGCTCGGCAGTTGCCCACAGGAAACGCTACGCGCGCTGGCAATCCCGGGCCTGTGCCGTATCGGCACAGTCACAGAAACTTCCGAAATTGTCTGCAACGGCAACTCATTAGAATCCATTGGGTTTGACCATTTTGCCAGTCAATTGCCAACGTCAGAAAGCCGCTCAGGAACGCAGTAGGGCGGCAAGCTCCTCTCGCAGGATACGCGCGGCCGCGCTCGCGGCGGCTTTTTCCACCCGATCGCTGAATTGCAGCACCAGATTGTCCATGCGGCTTTCCAGTCTGATCAGTCGCTTCTCCATATCCAGCAATCTGTCCATACCTTCTTCGAGATTGTCCGGCAGCAGCGCGTTGAGCATGCCCAAGGCTGTGCTGGATTCTTCAGGCGCGCTCGCTTCAGCAACCCCAAGGTTGCCTGCTTCCACAAGCTCTGTAAGGTCAATGATGTCGCCATCATTTGTCTGCTGGGCAGTCATGAGAACCTCATCTTGTTATCAAATTCCATCTCAGATAAAACACAACAAAAATGCGGCATTGCGCATACCAATCTAACGGCAGAAATCTGTATCAGTTTATAGACAACGCTGCAAATTCCTCGCAAAAACTGAGGCTCAGTACCGGAATCCGCATGGGGAAGTCGCAAAACATACTTGTTTTTGCAAAAAACGCGCCAACAGAAAAAATTATCTATAAAAATCATGTAGTCCTGTAGCCACGCGGGGTCAGCATGTAGCGGCCAAGCTGGCGGCTTTCGCTGTTGCCTATGATCACAGCGGGTCCCCACTTTTGTGCGTGAGCAGCGGGGCAAGAGCGCGCACGGCAATTCCCGTTGCGCCAAAAAATCCCCAAGACGCTGAAACGGAACACACATCCTGTCGGCCAAAGCGGGCAGGCGCGCAAATCACGCACACTCGCGTCTCCGAGCCGCTGGGAGTCCGCCAAGGGATATCCGGCAAGGGACTGCCCCAGTGTTCGCGCCAGCGGCAGGGCTTTCCGGCTCAGGACATAGCAGGCCAGAGAATCGTCCCTGTTCAAAAACGCACCTTGCCGGCAGCGTCCAGAGCGCGCGCAAAATCTTCGTCGCTGTGCGCAAACGACACCATGCCCGTTTCAAAGGCTGAAGGGGCAAGGTAGATACCTTGGGCGCGCATCTGCTGATAAAAACAGGTGAACAGCTTCTGATCGCACAACTGCGCGTCCGCAAAACAGCGCACTTCCCGCTCACTGAAAAACAGACCAAACAGGGAGGCAATGCAGGGCGTCTGCGCCGGCACGCCCTTTGCCCGCAAAATTTCGCCCAATGCCCGCGCAAAGGCGGCAACGCGATCTTCAAGCGCGCTGTAGTCCATGGTTTTAAGCATGCACAACGTGGCAAGGCCAGCAGCCATTGCCAGCGGATTGCCGGAGAGTGTGCCCGCCTGGTACATGGGCCCCTGCGGGGCCACATGCTCCATAAAACAGCGTTTACCGCCAAACACGCCTACGGGCAGACCGCCGCCGACAATTTTGCCGAGCACGGTCAGGTCCGGGTCAACGGCAAAACGCGTCTGCGCGCCGCCATAGGCCACTCGAAAACCCGTTATTACTTCGTCAAAAACAAGCAAGGCGCCGTACTGCGACGCGAGTTCGCGCAGGCCCTCAAGAAAGCCCGGCACAGGCGGCACAAGTCCCATGTTGGCAGCGACAGGCTCCACAATAACAGCCGCGATTGTCTCGCCGTACCGTTCAAAACACGCCCGCGCCGCCCCAAGGTCATTGTAGGGAGCAAGCAGGGTATTCGCCGTGACAGCCGCCGGCACGCCCGGTGTCCCGGGAATGGAGAGCGTTGCCACACCGGAACCCGCAGCAGCCAGAAAAGGATCCGCATGACCGTGGTAACAGCCGATGAATTTGAGCAGTCTGTCACGGCCTGTCACTGCCCGGGCAAGGCGCAGGGCGCTCATGGCCGCCTCGGTGCCGGAATTGACCATGCGCGCCATGTCCACTCCCGGCAACGCGCTCACAAGTTCTTCGGCAAGCGCCACTTCGTCCGGGCAGGGTGCGCCAAAACTTGTGCCCCGCGCCGCGGCCCTGCACACAGCATCCACAACCGACGGCTCCGCATGTCCCAAAATCATGGGGCCCCAGGAAAGCACAAAGTCCACATAGTCACGCCCGTCCACGTCCGTGACGCGCGATCCTTTTGCCCCTGCGATAAACAGCGGCACGCTGTCCACAGTGCGGCAGGCGCGCACGGGGCTGTTCACGCCGCCCGGAATACATGTTCCGGCTTTTTCAAACAGTGCGCGTGAGATGTCGTCCATAGTCAAAAAATCCCGTTTTATAAAAAATACTGCGGCACAAAATCGCCTTTGGGGCAATAATGGCGTGCCCCGCAGTCGGGGTCAAGATTTTTTCACACAAAATCCGTCCGGAAATTGAAGCCGATTGCGACATGCGCCAATGAGACATTCACTTTTGCAATGACAAAATTTTGATTTTTTGCCGCCTTCTTACTCAATAGTACATACCGACCGTAATGACTATTTTATGATAACTTATTGTGGTATCTCATAAAATATTTGTAAAATCTTAGCGAATGTGAATGTCTCAAAAACTATGGCATACTGACGCGTTGCACCCGACCATTTTTTTTATTGCCTCAACATCTTCTCCAGCCCGCTGTTCGTGACAGGACACGCAACTCCAGTATTTTTCCTTTTTATTCTTATGTATTGCCAGATAATAGGAGCGGGGACTTGTGTCACGTTTGTCCAGATTATCATGACAGTCATGCGTCGCGCAGGTTTTATAGGGAATATCCCCTTCCACAGGATGATGGCAGGAGGCGCACTGCGTGGCAGCATCGCCGCCAAGCGCTCCAAAATGAATCTGATGGCTGAACAGGACAGGCCGGCTCGTCCAGTTCAACTCCGTTGGGGTGCGGGGCGCTTCGACAGCAGCGGTCGCCGTAGCCATCACGGCAAGCACCAGACACAACACGCCAACGACTCTCGGCATCACCCTTGCCCTTGCCCAAACACATGCTCTCTGACGCAATGATTACGCGCAGAGCCGCTGCGTTGGAGCGTCCTTGACAAGCCGGCCGAATTCAAGACTGAGCACGCGCTGCGCATGCGCCGCCACTTCGGGAGAGTGGGTGACAACAATAATGGTGCTGCCTTCCCTGTGCAATTGATGAAAGATGTCCATAACCGTGTTCTGGTTGGCTTTATCAAGATTGCCTGTTGGTTCGTCGGCCAAAATCAGTCTGGGGTAGTTGATCAAAGCGCGGGCTATGCACAAACGCTGCTGTTCACCGCCTGAGAGCTGATGGGGCAAGTGTTTTGCCCTGGGTGCAAGCCCAACGCGCTCAAGCGCCTGCATGGCTTCCTTCTCATCAACAACGCTGTGATAATACTGGGCAATCATGACATTTTCCACAGCCGTGAGATACGATATCAAATAAAACTGCTGAAATATCAATCCTATTTTATCCCTGCGGATGGCTGTCAAATCCCCGGCGTTAAGCCGTGAGAGATTTTCCCCGTCCAAAACCACGGAGCCGTGCGTGGCTTTGTTCATGCAACCGACAATATTCATCATCGTTGTCTTTCCGGACCCTGACGCGCCCATAATGGCAACCCATTCCCCGGGCCGCACCGCAAAACTGACATTTTGCAGTGCCCTGACAGAACCGTACACCATTGAAACGTCATTCAGCTTGAGAATATTCATTGTCCTTGGTCCTTTTATTCGCCCCTCAGGACAAGGGCGGGTTCAACATCGGTCGACATGGAGACAGGAATCAGGGACGCCAGCAGAGTTACGACAAAGGACGCCACCAACGCAAGCAGCACGAGAACAAAGGGCATCTCCACGCCACGGGAAAAGACGCTCATGCTGACAATCTGGGCAAAAAAATACCCGGAGATGATTCCCAGCAGCCAGCCGGCAAACGCCAGAATTGTGCTTTCACCCATAAATTCCGCAATAATAACCTTATTTCCCGCGCCGATAGCTTTTTTCAGACCGATTTCCCCGCGCCTCTCCATGACCACCGTCATCATGGTTGTTCCCACGCAAATCATGGTCAAAAACAGCACAATCCCCGTTACCAGATACACAAGCACCTGAAGCCTGGAGAGCACTGTGGTTTCAGAAGCGGCAATACGCTTGACAAGTCGTGGGGTGATTCCCTGCGATTCGGCCTGCAGTACTTCAATAAAACGGGAAAGCTCCTCGCCCGAGGCGGCAATGCTGATCTCCACCACATTGGCTGTGCCAGGTACTCCCATAATGCCCTCAAGACCGCTCATGGGCATGATCACAAAACCGTCTTCCGCCCCTCCTGTGCGCACTACTCCGCTGATTCTCAGTTCTTTTGAAATTTTACGCCCCTTTGGAGGCACAATATCCAAAGTAACAAACGAACCAGCATACAGCCGCGTATGTTCGGCTATGTCCGTGCCGATGAGAATTTCGTCGTCCTTTTGAGGCCATTCGCCCTGAATTTGCCAATACGGACTGGTTTTTTTCACGGCGGTGAAATCCGCCCCGACAACTGTTACGCCCTGCCTGTTGTAGTACATTGTTTCAAAACGAAACGGAGACGCCCCCACCAGCTTGTCAGCGGGCAGAAGCGCAATGGCCCGTTTCGCGTCATCCAGGCTCAGGACGGAATTGCCGCCGGAAGAAACAAGCACAAGATTGGCACCATAAGAACGAAACTCCCGGCCCATTTGCCGGGGAATGTCGTAATACACCGCCCCCATGCCCAGAAAAACCGTGGCCCCGATAACAACCGCAAGCAACGCGACCAGCATTCTTGAACGCCGCCTGATCAGCGAACTGACAATTATTCTGAAAAACATGGCATGTCTGGTCATGACGCTCCCCTTCCGTGAAGCACATCAGTCGGCCGCAGGCGCAAAAGCATACGGATGGCGGGAATGCTTCCGCCAAGAGTGACAAGCAGAATCAGCAGCGCCACGATGGGGACAACCAGTCCCTTTGCGCTCACGGCGGAACCGAACACGGAATGCCCTATGACTGACGCCAGACCAAGGCCGGCGGCATAGCCGAAGGCCCCGCCAAGAAACGTGGCAATGAGCATTTCCGCCAGAATGACAAGGGAAATCTGGCTGTCTGTCGCCCCAAGCGCTTTGAGCAGGCCTATTTCCGTACCGCGTTCCATCACATTGGCCGTGACAAGGTTTGAAATGGCTAGGGCGGAGCAGGCAAGGCTCATGCACGTGAGCAACAGCATCAGAAGCTGGGTCTTCTGCAGGATGGCGCCCTCGGCTTCCGCTACCTGAAGAACCGGTTTTGCGCGGGCGTCTGTGAGCGCTTCTTCAATCTGGAAAGCAATGGCGCTGACATAGGCTGTGCAATACCAAACCTCCCAAGCCTGACGCGAGAGCGTGCGCGGATTCTGCGCCGCCCGCCGTGCCAGTTCGTTCTCCGGCGTTGTCAGAGCGCTCACTTCCACACGCCGCACCTTGCCCTCAAGACCTGTCAGACGTTGCACAAGCGCGAGGGGAGCAAGCAGCCCGTCGTCCTCCCTGTCCCCGGAATAAAAAATCGACCTGACAACCACCCGCGCCGTACGCTCACCGCCTGAAGTATGCCTGACGGAAAGAGTCAGGGCGTCCCCCTGATGTATGCCGTGTGTTGCGGCATATGCCCCTCCGACCATAATGCCGGACATGTCGTCGTCCTTGAGCCAACCTTGACGCACATCCCACCAGGAGCGCAGGTTGATGATGCCGGTGTCAACGGATTCGCCCGTTGGAAGATCCAGATGTTTTCTGAACCAGGCACCGAGAATCGGGACGCCGGCCTCTGAGCCGTTCACGCTCACACGGGCATCCAGCCAGGGAGTAAAATCCACAATGTTGAACGCCCAGAAAATTGTTTTTATTTTGGGCAGTTCGTCTTCGGCCAGATATCTGTTCGAAACACCCGCGCCTTCTTCAATCCCGTACAGATCACCCAGAAAAGACGCCCCGCGCGGTGTGACCATAATATTTGCGCCGTATGTTTTCAATTCCTGATTTATCTTGTCGCCCACATCCAGCATGACGTTGAGCATGGCGGTAGCGAGCGATATGCCGAGCGCCATGGCACCCGCCATCATCAACAGTTTTCTTTTTTGGCGCGTAACCGCGCCAATGACCATGCGCAAAAACATGAGACTCCTTCACATAAACCGGGGCGCTTCCGCCTCAAGGTCTTCAGTGGCGATAACCAGATTCCCGTCTTTCAGGGAAAATCTGAGCGGCACGGGATTGCATCCGCCGGCAAAGCCGATGGTGGATTTGTTCATGACAACATCGCAGAGCATACAGATAACCTGCCCTTTGCGTTCATAATATCCGGACGGGCCGCACACGTCACAGGCGTCCAGACCCACGCCGTACGCGGTTTCATTCTTTTTGATAATAATGTAGCGGACAGCCGCTCCTTTACGTGACCTGTAGACAAAACGGTGCAATGATCCATCTCCGACAACAGCCGTGGGGTGGACAATCTCGCCGCCCACAGCCGTCATTTCCTGCGGAGGCGACAGATCCATCTTCTGGTCGTTGAAGCGCTGTCCGACGGTCATGACCAACACGGCGACCAGCAAAGCGGCTATGACAGTTTTGCTCCAGAGCAGGTGTCTTTTTGTGAGACTGCGGGCCTTGCGCCGCTGGGCGGGATTTTCCCCCACAGCCACGGCCCTGCTGCAGCGCAACCACAGAATGACGGCTGTCAGGGCGGCCGCCGCGATGCTCCAGTAAAGCAGCAGTTGCGCATTGTTTAACAGAAAGATGATGGCGTCAAGCGCCTGTGCGTGGCGGGGAACAAGCCCGCGCCCCAGCAGAATCTGCCCCACTGTGATGATCTGGGCGGCGCAGAATGCCAGCAACGACGACAAAAAAAGAGGAAAAAGAATTAATTCCGGTACAACAGCGCACACCCGAAACACCGCGTAAGCGGTCAACAGGCATAACCCTATGCCGAGCGTATAGCCTGTGACAATAAAAACGAATTCGCTGCTTGCGACCTGCACAATTCCCACGGCGAACCGGGACGGATAAATAAAAATATCCGGCAGATAAAAAGCCCCCCAGGAGGCAAGAACAGTAAAAAAAACAACTCTGAAAAAACGTGTCGCGGTTTTCTCAGGGGCAAGGGAACGCGTGGTGGCAAGCAGAAGCAGCAACGCGATTTCCGCTGCAATGGCGCCGCAAAGTACAACAAGATTGTAGTACTCACGCACGACAAAACCCGTTGTGAGTTCAAGCAGGGCAAGCGTGAACGCCGCAATAGCCCCTGAAAGCGCGCCGCGCCTGACGGCTGTCCGTACTTCCAAAAGATTCCGCTGCGCCGCATACCCGAGCAGCATACCCACAAGCATGGACACGGCAAGCAGCGCTGTGGTCGTCAATATCAAAAAATTAAGCATGGAAACTCCTCTGCGCGGCTCCCGCCAAGGGAACCGCGCAGAACATAGACACCACAAAAAGGATGCCCTGGTTTACCAAGCGCGTGGAACCCATTTGAAATTCCAGCTTGCTTTCAGCGGTTCTTTCCAGAAGCGCCCGTCCACGCCGGTTTTTTTGTCAACATGGAGCAGATAACCCTGTTTTTCCGGATTATCAATAACGAACGTAATCTTGTAATCCCCAGGGCCGTCAAGCTTGACGTTGTTGCCGTAATGGGGACCATCGCTGGCGTTCATGGGCATGAAGTTGCCTTCAATAATCTTGCCGCCTTTTTTCTCAATCAGGTACTTCACCGTCAGATTGGGCACGAAATCTCCAACGCCGTAGCCCAGATTGTTGTCTTCAGCGGCGGTGATGTCGGCTTCCAGATGCATATCGGACTGGGAGGCAGGCAAGCCGCCCATTCCGGCCGGCTGCATGTCAACCGGCTGAAAATATACGCCGGCGACCTTCAAAGGCCCGACAAAATGCTCGTCACCCAGAGGAAATTCCTCAAAACCGGCCGACTCCGCGCCTGGCGCGGGCGCGGCCGCCATTGCCGTCGCGGCAAAGGAGCACAGGACAAAGGCCAGCAAAGTCACCTGAATGCATTTGAAGTTGGTCAGCATAACTGTTCCTTCTGTTAAGGGTTTTATTCAGAAGCCGCTTTTTCAGAAGCGGCACCTCTGCGCGTGTAAAAAAGAAAGGAAACAATGGCCAGAACAAGCATGACAGCTTGCGGCAGCAGGGTTTCCACTGTGGGATAGATGCCGAGAATATCCACTGTAATGATACCCGACACGGGCGTAACAGACACGACATCAGCCTCCTGCAACTCCTTGAAGCCGCCTCCGGCAAAGCTGACAGCCATGACATACATGAGGATGCTGGTGCCTATGAAGAAAGGCCGCAACGGTATGTGCAGACTGCCGAAACGAACTGCCGCGAACACCACAACAAGACACAGGCAGGCTGCGGCAAAGCCAAGCCAGAGCATGTCCATGTGCTCCCTGGTGTCGGCCAGAAGCGCCTGGTAAAACAGAATCGTTTCCGCTCCTTCCCGAAACACGGCCAAAAAAGATGCCGCCGCCAGCGCAACAGTGCTGCCGGTTGTCGCGGCAAGGGCGATCTTGTCTTCAATATACTTTTTCCAGGCTATACTTTCGGCCTTGGACACCATCCAGTTGCTGACAAAAAACAGCACAGCCACAGCCAGGAGCATGGTAAATCCCTCAAGCATTTCCTGGCTTGCGCCGCTGATGGAGAAGAGCTTCTGCAAGGCAACGGCAAGCAGAGCGCTCATTACAATGGCGGCGACAGCGCTCCCATAGACCAGACCTGTCAGCCTTTTGTTGCCCGAGCGGATGAGATAGGCCGCTATGGCCGCTACCACAAGAATGGCCTCAATGCCTTCACGGAGCAGTATCAGAAGAGAAGCGACAAACACGCCCCAAGGAGTTTCTTTTTTGCCGTCAAGCTGATCGGCGTCCTCTTTCAACATTCTGGCAAGGGTGTTCAGGCTGGCCCGCACTTCCTGACCGGAAGCGCTCTCCGTCATCAAACGCTTTACTTCGGCAAACTGATACTCCACCGTTGCTGCACGTTTACCGGAAATATACGAAAGTACGGCGCGTTCCACGCCAAGCTTTTCATAAAATTCAAAGTATGCCCTGTTTACCGCCTGTTTGCCCGATTCAACATCTCCAAGCAGATATAGCTCATAGGATGAATCAAGTATTCTGGTCATCTCGGCGGTGATTTCATTCCATGTTTTATAGGCTGGGGCGGATTCCGCTCGCGCTCCCGGCAGGGAGAAAAACAGCAAACACATTGCTGAGAAAACCAATTTTTTCATGACGTCGCCTTTTTAATATTGAAATTCATTTTTTGCAAACAGACGCAACAAAAAAAACCATCGGCAGCTTTTCCATTGGAACGATTTGTCGCCTGAATGCATATAATGACATTGGAATCCATTGTCAATAACAGGCGCAAAAAATAAGACAGTCCACCGTATGCTCGGCAAACAGCAGGCCGCTAGTCCATAACTGGAAAGGCTACAGGGAGTGCCACATCAGCACAGAATCGGGAACAGGCCGCTCAGTAGGAGTGCTCGTCCCTCAAGTCCGTCATAGTAACGGGTTCGGAAAATTCCTTAAATTTGCCCTTGACGTTTTGCAGCACGGATTTATTTTCCCTCACATAATCAAAACAGGGGGTCCGACATGGCAAACGCCACGCACCAGTTTCGTGCCGAAGTACGCAAGGTTTTGCAAATTTTAACGCATTCTCTCTATACAAACCGTGAAATCTTTCTGCGCGAACTGCTTTCCAACGCTTCGGATGCTCTGGACAAGCTGCGTTTTTACAGCAACCGCGGGGAGTCGCCTCGTTGCCCTGACCTGCCCCTGGAAATCCGTATCACCGTCAACAAGGACGAAAAATATCTGACCCTTGCCGATACCGGCATAGGCATGTCGGCTGAAGAGCTGTCTGAAAACTTGGGAACTATCGCCAAATCTGGCTCTGAAGAATTTCTTGCGAAAATGGGAACAGGAGAGGCCGCCCGTGCGTCAACCGATGATTATCAGGAAAGCGGGCAACTCGACGCGGCCAATATTATCGGGCGGTTCGGCATCGGTTTTTACGCGGTTTTTATGGTGGCGCACAGGGTGGAAGTGACCTCGCGCCCCGCCATGGGCGACTCCGAAACCGCGCATGTCTGGACAAGCGACGGTCTGGGCGACTACAGCATAGCGCCCTGTGACAGTGAGGAGCCAAAGCGCGGCACAGTCGTCAAAATTTTCCTTAAAGACGACGCCGTGGAATTTCTGGAAAAATTTCGCCTGGAATCGGCTATCCGCAACCATTCCGCATTCCTGCCTTTTCCCATTTTTGTGGACGGTGTCCAGACAAACACCCAGCCAGCTCTCTGGCGTGAGCCGAAATTTTCCGTCACCAGGGACCAGTACAACGCTTTTTACAAAACGCTGACCTACGACAACAGCGACCCGCTGGATGTGTTGCACCTTTCTGTCGACGCGCCGGTGCAGTTCAATGCCCTGTGCTATATTCCCGCTTCCGCCAATGACTTTTTCGGGATGGAACGGGACAACTGGGGGCTTGACCTGTATGCCGAACGCGTTCTTATCCAGCGCCGCAACAAGGATCTGCTCCCAGAATACCTGGCCTTTCTGAAAGGCGTCACAGACACCGAAGACCTGCCGCTGAATATTTCCCGCGAAACCTTGCAGGAAAACAGCGTGCTGCGCAAAATCAACCAGACGCTTGTTAAACAGACCCTGGGACACCTTGAAAAAATGGCCGCTGACGATCCTGAAAAATATGCCGCTTTCTGGCGTCTGCACGGCAAAATTTTCAAACTGGGCTACCACGATTACCCGAACCGCGAACGCATTACCAGCCTTTTGCGCTTCAATTCCTCGGCCATGGAGGACGCCGACGCCCTCACAAGCCTGGACAACTATATCGTGCGTGCGCCGGCAGGGCAAAAAACCTTCTGGTACGTTGCCGCCCCAAATCGCGAAGCGGCGCGCCTGTCCCCCTACATGGACATTTTTCGCAACAAGGGCATTGAGGCGCTCTATCTCTTTGAACCAATAGACGAATTTGTTATGGAAGGACTTGGCTCCTATAAAGAATGGGACTTCAAGGCGATTGAAAAGGCAACTGAAGACGCGCTGGCCGGTTTTGCCGACACGGAAGACGCAAAAACCGTCGCGCGGCTCTCCGAGGAAGATCAGGCATCCTTTGAGGCATTGACTGCAAAAATGAAGGAAATCCTGGGCGAAAAGATCACGGAAGTGCGCGTGTCGCGCAGGCTGGCGGACAGCCCCGCTGTGCTTGTTTCCGCTGACGGCGGCATGACGTCGTCCATGGAAAAACTGTTCAAGGTCATGCACAAGGACGATTCGATTCCCATAAAAATTCTGGAGGTCAACCGGAACCATCCCCTTCTGCGCACGCTGCTGCGCATCTTCAATGCGGACAGTGAAGACGCCTCCCTTGCCCAAATCGTGCAGGGGCTTTTTGACGCGGTCCTGATGCTGGACGGGTATGTCAAGGAGCCGCAAAGCCTTGCAGACCGGTCCATGACGCTCTTGGAAGAGGCCGCGGGTTGGTACGCCGAAGCGCACAAGTGCTAACGCTTGATCGGGTCTGTGCCGGTGGTGTTGAGCGCCTTGAGCAGCGAGCCGAGATGGCGGCGCACAAGCTGCAGTTCCTTTTCAGCTACAGCCGGCATGTCGGGCGGTCGCGCGCCGCGCATGTCGTTGCCCTCCTCAATAATCTCCAGAGCTGCTGCCATACGCCCCATCACACAAAAAAACCGCACCGGCTCCCAACCCCTGATTTTTACCCATGCGGCGGCCTGCTGCGAATACAGAAAGTTCGGTTTGCCCTTGGGCGACACCACAGGGCCGGCGTGCTCGCCGTTGTCTTTTGTCCACATCCTGAACTGCGGCAAAATTTCCAGAAAAGCGGTCAGTTCCTTTTCCGTCACCAGGGGCTGCTTTTCATAGACGGTCATCGACGCCGGCTGGGGCTGCTTGCCGGAAGAGCGCGTTTTTTCCGCGGCGTGCGCCACAGACAGAAAAAGACACAGCGCGACACACAGGGTGGCCGGCAGGGCAATGGGCAGCGCCGGGATAACGGAGCGTCCGGGATCAATGACCGAATGCGTCGCCATTCAATACCGGACCGCGCTGAGTTTGGAAAGTTTGTCCATATCGTGATAGGACTCGACATAGCGCAAGGTGCCTGTCTTGCCCCGCAGCACTATGGAATGCGTCACCGCGTGACGGGCGCTGTAACGCACGCCGTGCAAAAAGTCCCCGCCGGAAATGCCTGTCGCGGCAAAAAAACAGTCGTCACTGCGCACCAGATCATTCACCGTCAGTGTGTTGCGCAGATCAATGCCGGCCTCGTTGATGGATTCTTTTTCAACATAGGACTGGGGGTCCAGCCTGGCCAGCATCTGACCGTCCATACCCTTGATGGCGCACGCTGCCAGCACTCCCTCGGGAGTGCCGCCTGTTCCCATCATGATGTCCACCTCGGAACGCGGGTCCACAGCCATAAGGGCACCGGCAACGTCTCCGTCCGTCTGGAGCTGGATGCGCGCGCCAGCATCCCTAATTTCCGTTATCAAGCGCTGATGGCGCGGCTTATCCAGCACAAATACCACTAGGTCCTTGACGCTTTTTTTCAGGGCTTTTGCCACGTTCGCCAAGGTGTCGCGGATGGGCGCGTCCAGTTCAACAACATCCCGCGCTTCACGTCCGACCACCAGTTTTTGCATATAGTAGCTGGGACCGGGATCAAACATGCTGCCCCGGGGCGCCACGGCAACCACGGAAATGGCGTTGGGACGCCCGTACGCCAGCAGATTTGTTCCCTCAACAGGGTCTACGGCTACGTCCAAAGCCGGCGCAACGCCCTTGCCGACCTTTTCTCCGCAGTACAGCATGGGGGCATTGTCCTTTGCACCCTCGCCGATAATTATTGTGCCGTCAATAGGCAGGGTGGCAAAACTGTTGCGCATGGCTTCCACAGCCGCTCCGTCGCCCGCCGCCTTGTCGCCGCAACCGAGCCAGCGGGCTGAGGCAAGAGCAGCTGCCTCGGTAATACGTACAATGTCAAGGGCCAAATTTTTTTCTGGAGCCTCTGCCATAACTCTTACCCCACATGCTTTAGAATGTCTCCCGAATTTTACCCCACCACGCGCCGATCTTCAAGAAAAATATCCGCGCAGGGACTCCTCCGTCTCCATTTTCCGCACGGCTGCCCGCACAACGTCCGGGTCTTCTTCCAGAACAGGCGGATGAAAGAGTTTGGCACGCGCGTCCAGAACAAGGGGGGTGTCGCACTGCCAGTGTTTTGCCGCAAATCGCGCGTTTGCGCCGTACGAGTCTGTGGAGGGATCTGCACGGGTAAATGTTGTCCACAAAAAATTCTCCAGAGCGGCTGCGCAAAAATCCGGTTCGTCCGCCACAACAACCAGCGGAAAAGCCTCCCTGTCTTTCCGCAAAGCAAAATAACCGGCAAGCTCCGACACGGCTGCGTCCGGCTCGCCGCGTGCCCCTGTATGCGCCGGACCGCGAACAACCAGCATCCCCGGCCCCACAACACGCGCGCAGGAAAATCCCGTCGGCATGGAGGACAACGCGTGAACCTCTGTTCCCAATGTCCGGCGCTTTTCACCGGCCGAGGCCCAGATCATCTTTGATCCCTCGTGCAGGGCAAGGCCTGTGTAATCCAGTGTATCGTTAGTCGTATTGGTTACAAAATGCAAGTCACGTTCAAAATCGGCCCTTTCCAGCATGTGGCGCAAAAATCCCCCGACATCGTGACATGTTAAGCTCGGCGCGTCTTCATGTGCAGCCAGCAAAACAAATTTTGCCAGGGCAGTCTGGGTCACGCCCAGCAAATGCATGGCCGCCGTCAATAGTTCACGCGGCCGCCGCGTTCCCTCGTAGGGTGTGTAGCGTTCACTGCCGAGCGCGAGCAGCAGGGGATGCACGCCTGCGCAGTCCACCGCATGAAGCTCGCAAATGCCTGGAAAAACCTGTGGCACAAACCGCGCTGTAATCTCATGAATAAACTCGCCAAAAACAGTGTCCTCCTGAGGCGGTCGCCCCACAACGGTAAAAGGCCACACAGCGCCTTCGCGGCAGTGAACAGAAGACACTCTGAGCGCGGGAAACTCGTGTTGCAGACTGTAATACCCGACATGATCCCCAAAAGGGCCTTCCGGCTTTGTCCGCGGCAGTAACTGTCCGCTGATACAAAAATCCGCTTCAGCCAGAACCGGCAGGGGCGAACATTTGGCAACGGCCACCCTGCGCTTGCCCAAAACACCGGCAAAGGCCAGTTCGGACAAACCCTCCGGCAGGGGCATCACCGCCGCAACGCTGAGACAGGGCGGCCCGCCTACAAAAATCCGCACAGGCAGGGCGCGTCCGTCGGCAAGGGCTGCGGCATGGTGCGCACCGATGCCGCGGTGTATCTGATAGTGCACCCCCACCTCATCCGCTCCGTAGGCACTGCCCGCAAGCTGCACCCTGTACATTCCCAGATTGGACCCGGCCAAGCCTGGCTTTCGCGGATCTTCGGTGTACACCAGAGGCAGGGTGACAAACGGGCCGCCGTCTCCGGGCCAACAGACAAGGCGCGGCAAATCGGCAAGGGCGCAACTGTGTTCCAGTACAGGCGCACGCCGCGTAGCGCGCGGAAACATACGGCACGCATCCGCGACAATGCCCGGCAGACGCCACGGGCGGCGCAACGCTGTGAACGGATCAACCTTTGCCCGCGCGAACGCTTCCAGATTCGCAAGACTGTCCCGAAAAATAAAGCGCAGGCGTTCGCGTGTACCGAACAGATTGGCAAGCATGGGAAAGCGCGTGCCCCTGACCCGTGAAAACAGCACAGCTGGCGCGCCGGCCCTGAACAGACGGCGTTGTATGGCGGCCAGCTCCAAATACGGATCCACCTCAACGCCCACGCGCTTCAGGTGCCCGTGCGCTTCCAGATCAGCGATGCACGCCCGCAAGGTTGCGTAGCCCATCAGCGGCTGCCTTTTTCCGAAAATTTTCCAAATGCCCGTCAGCGCCATCCGGAAATCAGCCAAGATACGCGCATGGTCAAAGACAAGCGGCGACGGCAGGTTGTTCCAGCGGATACCAAGCCGCGTGGCGCCCGTATCCCGCTTACGCGGGATACGGGCTGGACCGCGGACGCACTAGAACTCATATTTCATCTGCAGGCTGCCTTGCCAGCCTTCCCTCACACCCGTGAATCCCTGAAGTCCTAGGTTAAGAGAAAACGCTTTGCCTTCAGTTGGTGTTATTGTTAAGCCGATTTCTCCAAGGCCAGTGTCTCCACGAAGACTTGGAGCATCCAAATCGTAACCGTAAGTTGAAGCACTTACCTGACCGTCAAACTCGCGTTCGTAACCAACTCCAATGTACGGGGAAACGTACTCATTGATTGCATAGGTAAACCGTGTCCCCAAACGCAAACGACGTGAAGTAACCGTTTCAAACTCAACAGGTTCTCCCGTTGTGATTCTTACACTATCTCCGTCCATTTGGGTCAGGAAATACTTGGCATATGTGTCAAGCC
>BLLL01000011.1 GCA_013374015.1 Candidatus Desulfovibrio kirbyi | reverse complement strand
TGATCTTCAGGGCTACCGCACGGGCAGCATGAACAAAACGCTTGCAGGCGAGCACCGGTCGGAGTAGTCAGGAGATTCTAGGATGATTTGCTCCAAGAGTTAGCGTCATAATGGGCATAACTGTTTGAATGTTCTGATATAAAATACACAACGTGTGATATCTCTATTTCAGGAAACCGGCGCCGTGTATAGTGATAATCAGCTTAATTTGTTACAGGACCTGACGCAGATAATGAATACCGCTACTGACGTCGGGCGTATTCTGGACAAGGCGTTGGCGGACTATACTGGTCTTGATTTGAGCGAGCACAACGAACACGGCTATTCAATATAATTTTTACACTAAGGAGTGTTGATATGAAAAACTGGAGATTATCATCAGAACCGGCATGTTTGAAAAAGTCAAAAACGTGCTGACGGAGATTGGCATACATGGTCTCAATTATACTGAAATCAAAGGATGCTGCAGGCAACGCGGCCATACGGAAGTTTAACGCGGCGCGACCATGCATATGGACTGTCTGCCGAAGCTCAGGGTGGAGATCGTTGTGTACGACGATACTGTTGACAAGGTGCTGAACGCCGTGCTTTCCACCGCCCGCAAGGGCAGGTGGGTGACGGCAAGATATTTGTCAGCGATGTGTGCGATGTTGTGCGGATACGCACCGGCGAACATGGTGACGTGGCTCTTTAGACAGCCGCGCTCTGCGCAGGCGCAAAAAATTTGACTAACAGCATAATTTTTAAACAAACAGTATAATCCAAGGAGACTGCTGTATGAGTTCCCCGCGCAAGAAAGCAATACTGAACGCAATTGCAACCTCCCCGGTGCGGCCTGCCTCTTGTGAGGAAAAATCCGGCGAAGCGTGCGCCGTTTTTGGGCGCAATGTTTTTGGCTTGTCCGCCATGCGCAAGCGTTTGCCAAAAGATGTTTACCGCAAGCTGGCCAAGACCATTCAAGGCGGGGAACGCCTGAATCCCGAAATTGCCGATGTTGTGGCCAATACCATGAAGGACTGGGCTATTGAGCGTGGGGCTACGCACTACACGCACTGGTTTCACCCCATGACGGGTTTGACTGCTGAAAAACACGACGCCTTTCTTTCTCCCGCTTCCGACGGGCAGGTGATCAGCGAATTTTCCGGCAAAATGCTGATCAGCGGCGAGCCGGACGCCTCCTCTTTCCCTTCAGGCGGCATCCGCTCCACCTTTGAGGCGCGCGGCTATACCGCCTGGGATCCTTCCGTTCCGGCCTTTATTATTGACGCGCCTTACGGCGCAACCCTGCATATTCCCACGTATTTTTATTCCTATTCCGGCGAAGCGCTTGACCGGAAAATTCCATTGATACGTTCCATATCCGCCCTGTCCAAGCAGGCGCTGCGCATTCTGCGCATTTTCGGCAACAGGACGGGCAAGTATGTGCGGGCAAACGTAGGGCCCGAGCAGGAATACTTCCTTGTGGACAAAAATCTGGCCGTGCTGCGCCCGGACATCATGCTGGCAGGGCGCACGCTGATCGGGGCGTTCTCCTCCAAAGGGCAGGAAATGGAAGACCATTACTTCGGCGCGATTCCCGGTCGCGTGATGAGCTTCATGCAAGATGTGGAAAAAGAGCTGGTAGCCTTGGGCATTCCCGCAAAAACACGGCACAACGAAGTGGCGCCCGGGCAGTTTGAAATAGCGCCGGTCTATGAAGAAGCCAACATTGCCTGTGACCACAACATGCTGACCATGAACATGATGCGCCACATGGCGGCAAAACACGGTTTTATCTGCCTGTTGCACGAAAAGCCCTTTGCCGGCGTCAACGGCAGCGGCAAGCACAACAACTGGTCCATAAGCGATTCCGACGGCGTTAATCTGCTCAATCCCGGCAAGACGCCGCAGGACAACGCCCAATTTCTGGTTTTCCTAGCGGCTGTGCTGCGCGCTGTACACAAGCACAGCGTTGCCTTGCGCATAGGCACCGTCGGCGCCGGCAATGACCACCGCCTAGGAGCCAATGAAGCGCCACCGGCCATTATCTCCGTCTATCTGGGCGAACAGCTTTCTGAAGTTCTGGAACACATCATCAGCGGAAAGAGCGCGAAGAACAAAAAAACCGGTTTTATGGAAGTGGGCGTGTCAACGCTCCCGCCGTTGCCCGTGGATATGTCCGACCGCAACCGCACAAGCCCCTTCGCCTTTACCGGCAACAAGTTTGAATTCAGGGCTGTCGGCTCCTCACAGTCCATCGCGCCGGTCAACATAGCGCTCAACGCGGCTGTGGCGTGCGCCCTGGATGATATCGCAACAGAACTGGAAGCCGCGATTTCCGCAGGCGCGAAGCTGAATGAAGCCCTTCAGGAATTGCTGCCCAGACTGTTCAGGGAACATATGCCGATCATCTTTAACGGCAACGGGTACGCCGCCTCTTGGGCAAAGGAAGCCGATCGGCGCAAATTGCCCAACTACGCGAATTCCGTCACCGCCCTTGAGCACTACAGCGATCCGGAAGTGATGAACGTCTTTTTGCGTCACGGCGTTCTGTCCGAGCGTGAAATACTTTCACGGCAGGAAATCCTGCTGGAAAGCTATGCAAAAACCATGTGCATAGAAGGCAATGTGCTGGCCGACATGGCGCGTTCGCTGGTGTTGCCGATCTGCCTTGACGCGCAGATAAAGGCAGGAGACGCTGTTCTCAAAACACGTGCCGTGCTGGGTGACAAAAACGCAAAAAATGAAGAAGAACACTTCAACCTGTTGCGTTCCCATATAACGGCCCTGCAAAAAGAAACCGGCAAACTTGAAGCCGCTGTGGAAAAGACTCAGGAGGTAGAAGGCGCGCTGGAACAGGCCAGGAGCGCGCGGGACAATATTTTGCCCATTATGGCCGAATGCCGTCTGCACGCCGATGTTTTGGAAAGGCTTGTGGAAGACAGACTGTGGGCGTTGCCGAAGTACGCTGAACTGCTCTGGCTGCACTGATTTGGCGTTTTTGGAATTTACCCGCGAAATACCTCTGATATGGGGGCAAGCCCCCCTAAATGTTTTTGTGTCTCTGCCCCTCGCAGTCAAATTTCGCGCTTTACTTCCAACCGCACACAATTTATAGGGAGGCGCATGAAGAAACTTCATTTTACAAAAATGCAGGGCACCGGCAACGACTACGTTTACGTGAACGGTTTTGAAGAGCATGCCTCCAACCCCTCCGAACTGGCGCAAAAAATCAGCAACCGGCACTTCGGCGTCGGATCGGACGGGCTTGTACTGGTTTTGCCCTCTACCATCGCAGATGTACGCATGCGCATGTTCAATGCGGACGGTTCTGAAGCGCAAATGTGCGGCAACGCCGCCCGCTGTGTCGGAAAATACGCCTACGATCACGGCATTGTGACAAAAGATGTTCTGCAGCTGGAAACAGCGGCTGGAATCAAGACAATGCGCCTGCTCTTTGGGGACGGTCAGGTTTGCGGCGCGTCAGTTGACATGGGGCTGCCGGAACTGCAGCCGGAAAAAATTCCGCTGGCGCTGCCGCCGGACGCCCTTCAAGGGCTGTCCGTGCCTGTTGAGGTGGACGGGCGGATCTACCACATAACCGCCATGTCCATGGGCAATCCGCATGCTGTGGTTTTTCTGGACAACATTGACGCGCTGGATCTGCCGTTGCTTGGACCGAAGTTTGAGAATCACGCGCTTTTTCCCCAGAGGACGAATGTGGAATTTGTGCAGATGTGTTCTTCCATAAAGATCCGTATGCGCGTATGGGAGCGCGGCGCCGGTGAAACGCTGGCGTGCGGCACAGGGGCATGCGCTGCAGCTGTGGCGGGCGCGCTGCATGGGCACACGGCGCGGGAACTGGAAGTTGAACTTAAGGGCGGTGTGTTGCGTATATCCTGGAGCCCCGATAACGGGCACGTGTATATGACGGGCAATGCCGCGACGGTTTTTGACGGTACGTATTTTATCTGAACCCTATAATTGCTGACAGGATCAATGGCTATGACGACGTGCAATACGCATTTTCTTGCTCTTCGGAGCAGTTATCTTTTTTCAGACATAGCGCGCAAGGTGGCAGACTATAAACAGGCCAATCCCGACAAAAAAGTGATCAGTCTGGGTATCGGCGATGTAACGCGCCCTCTGGCGCCCGCCGTTGTTCATGCCCTGCACGCGGCTGTTGACGAGATGGGCAGTACTGAGCATTTTCGCGGATATGGGCCGGAGCAGGGGTACGATTTTCTGCGCCAGGCCATTATGCGACACGACTACAAAGCGCGCGGCGTTGCTCTGGAAACGGACGAAATTTTTATCAGCGATGGCGCGAAATCCGATTTGGGCAATTTTCAGGAGCTTTTTGACGGCAAAAGTCTTGTTGCAGTGACAGATCCTGTGTATCCGGTATATGTCGATTCCAACGTCATGTCCGGGCGGGCAGGGGAGTTCACGGACAGGAAATGGAGCGGTATTGTCTATCTGCCCTGCGTCAAGTCCAATAATTTTGTACCGGATTTCCCAAAAATCCGGCCGGACATCATCTATCTGTGCTATCCCAACAATCCGACAGGCGCCATGCTGTCCCGCGGCGCCCTGCAGGCATGGGTGGACTACGCCGGCCGTGAAGGTTGCGTGATTCTGTACGATTCCGCTTACGAAGCCTTTATTCAGGATCCGGACGTGCCGCACAGCATTTATGAGATGGACGGCGCGCGGGAAGTCGCTGTCGAATTTCGCAGTTTTTCCAAAACAGCCGGTTTTACTGGTCTGCGTTGCGCCTACACCGTTGTGCCGAAGGATTTGCGGATTTCAAACGGCAAGGGCGGCAAAACTGCCCTGAACGCGCTGTGGAACCGGCGGCAGTGCACCAAGTACAACGGATGCCCCTATATTGTGCAGCGCGCGGCCCATGCCGTATATTCTGATGAGGGCAAGGCGCAGATAGCTGCGGTGATACAGGGCTATCAAAAAAATGCCGCCCTGTTGCGCGAGGCCATGCGGGCCATGAACCTCGCGGTGTACGGCGGCATCAACGCCCCCTATATCTGGGTAAATGTCGGCGAAAAGTGGGATTCCTGGGGATTTTTTGACTACCTGTTACAGTCTGCGGCACTGGTGTGTACGCCCGGCGCGGGTTTTGGGACAAGCGGCGAGGGCTATGTCCGCCTTACGGCGTTCGGATCATCAGAAGACACGCTTGAGGCCATACAGCGCATGCGCCGGTTAGCCTGAACAACAGTCTGGACTGATAAACAGCACTGTTTCAGGGAATCTGTAAAAATTTGCATATAAAAAAGGGATCGCTATGGATACAGCCATGATCGACGCCATGCTTGAGCGCATGCGCGCGGCTCAGTCCATGAAATCGCCGCTCCTCTGGGTATTGTCGCCGCCATTATTCCCACAACCAATCCCACATCCACAACGCCATTGTGTTTTCGTCGCACCCGCGCGCTAAGAACAGCACAAAAGCCGCAGCCGATCATTGCCGAGGCGGCAAAGGCCGCCGGCGCCGCCGGACAATCTTGTCAACTGCATTGACGAGCCTTCTCCGGAAGTGACGCGATATGTGATGGGGCACAAACACATAAGCCTTATTCTGGCAACGGGTGGTCCGGGTATGGTGCGCGCGGCCTACAGTTCCGGCACGCTGGCCATCGGGCGTGGGCGCCGGCAATACCCCTGTTGTCATTCTGGACGCTCTGGCCGAACAGGCATTTGACGACCAGTGCACTGTCTGCAATCCGCGCTATCCGCTTGATTGCAGAATTGAAAGAACTGTACCGCAAGGCGTATTACGGGGAGAAGCTTGCCTCGCTTGAGGAGAAATAATTCCAAGAACAAAAAAGACAGCGCCGCCTTTCTTTCGCAGATGGATCTGAAGCGTTTTGCGGCAAATCAGATCAAAATTTGACACGTAAAGATCATGTTGAACTCATTAAGCACTATGCTGGGCATGGACGATTTGGACGATCTGCGTCAAGACCGAAGGTGTCGTGCAGTATGCGCACAGCCAGTTCAACATATTTTTCTCGGATCAGAAGGGTAATTTTAATTTCCGATGTGCTGATCATCAGAATATTGATTCCCTCCTTTGTCAGCGCGGCAAATGTCCGCACCGCCACGCCGGAATGATTGCGCATGCCCACGCCGATGGCGGACACCTTGGCCACATTGACGTCGTGCAGCACTTCTGTCGCGCCGATTTTTGGGGCTACTTCCTGCATGATTGCCAGTGTGGGCTTCAGTTCTTTGCGTGGTATGGTGAATGTGATGTCCGTATGGCCGTCCAAACTTGTGTTCTGCACGATCATGTCCACCAGAACGCCTTTTGCGGAAAGCGGCCCGAACACGGCGGCGGCAACACCCGGCACGTCGGGCAAATGGTGCAGAGTTACGCGCGCCTGGTCTTTGTCATAAGCAATACCGGACACAAAAACTGCTTCCATGGTAGAGTCCTCCTGAGTAACAAGTGTGCCGGGGTCATCGGTAAATGTAGAGCGCACCCGTACGGGAACTTTATATTTCTGGGCAAATTCGACAGACCGGATATGCAGTATCTTTGCCCCCATACTGGCCATTTCCAGCATTTCGTTGTAGGCGATGCGGTCCATTTTTCGAGCTGTGGAGCAGATATTCGGGTCAGTGGTGTACACTCCATCAACGTCGGTGTAGATTTCACATTCCACAGAACCCAGCGCCGCAGCCAGCGCAACGGCAGAGGTGTCCGAGCCGCCGCGCCCTAGCGTTGTAATTCTGCCGTCTTTTGCGCACCCCTGAAAGCCGGCGACAACAAGCACATCATACTGATTCAGAAAGGAGAGCAGGGCGGCGCTGTTGATATCCAGAATGCGCGCGCAGCCAAAGTCGTCATCGGTTGTGATTGGTATCTGGCCGGCCAGCAGTGAGCGGGCGCGCAGACCGCAATCCTTGAGCAGCATGGCGAAAAGCCCGATGGAAACCTGCTCGCCGGTGGAAACTAGCAGATCGCATTCCGCCTTGTCCGGTGAGGCAGACCATTGTTCGGCCAAGCGCAGAAGAGCGTTTGTTTCTCCATCTCTGGCCGAAAGCACAACAACGATTTTGTCGGCATGGTTGAGGGCACCGCACACTTTTTCGCGCACTTTTTGCATGCGTTCCAGCGTAGCTACTGATGTGCCGCCAAATTTTTGCACAAGAATTTTCATGGGGCTGTCCATTTGCGCGTGGCATTCACCAAGGTTTGCAGCAGAGCGTCAGCACCACTGCCGTGTCCGCGCACGGTCAGCAGCGTATTTTTGTCGCACGGATTGAAGGATATGTCCAGAAATTCGTTCGGTATTTCAGACAACGGCAAATATTCCGCCCATTCCACAATGGTGAGCACGGCGCTGTTTGCCAGCTCTTCCAGAAGTTCGTCAGGCGGCATTGCCGTGCCGCGGTACAGATCGCAATGCAGGACAGGCGGTTGCGTGGGATACTGATTGCAGAGGGTAAAGGAGGGGCTGCCCGTTTCGGCTTCCTGTCCGTTGGGGAGCGCCCGGACAAGAGCGCAGGCAAAGGTGGTTTTGCCGCTGCCGAGCGGGCCGCGCAGCAAGAGCGCCCTGACTGTAGGGCAATGCCGCAGCGCTTCGGCGAGAAAGCGGGCGAGGGCGTACGTATCATCAAGACAGCGCAAGACTATTTCCACAACGGCGGAACCTCGTCCGGTTTTTGCCGCGCTAAACGCGCCAGAGGCAGGGCATCGGCTATATCGCCGGCCGTGTTGCCGCGCAACGGCAACACTTTGGCGCACTGAAGTCCCGCAAGGGCATGCAGGATTACGCCTCTGCCGGCGACGCACAGGCTTGAGCGTTCGTCCGGTTGCTCCCCAGGTTCGGCCAGCAACGCGCCCAGACAGCCGGCAAGCACGTCGCCCGATCCGGCTGTCGCCAACTGCGGCACGTCATACGGGCTTATCAGAACCGGTTTGTCCCTCTGGCCTACCAGCGTGCCGGCACCCTTGAGCAGCACTACACCGTCGCAAAGGGCGCAGAGTTTTTTCAGCGCAGCCCATCTGTCGGTCTGAACGGTCTTTGTGTCACAGCCCAACAGGACGGCGGCTTCTCCTGGGTGCGGCGTCAGAATGTCCGTCTTTGTCATATAGCGCAGCAATGTTGGATTGTCGGCAAGGACTGTGAGCGCGTCGGCGTCAAAGACTGTTGAGGGGCGCGCGTCCCCCAGTGTTGTCAGAAAGGCTTCCAAAAAACGTGCCGTATCTCGCGTTCGTCCCATGCCTGGGCCGACGACGAGCGCTGTGCAGCGTCGGGTGAGCGCGCGCAGTTCCGCAGGGATGTTGGCAGGCCAGTCTCCGATTGCTCCTAGGGCAAGCGTCATAATTTCCGGCCAGGCGTTTTTTATTTCAGAAATGTTTGCCGCCGGCGCTACGGCTGTGACAAGGCCGGCTCCGGCGCGCAGCCCCGCGCGCGCAGCCAGATGCGCCGCGCCACAGTGGCCTTGTGCCCCGCCAATCACCAGCAGATGCCCAAAAGAATTTTTGTGCGCGTTTTGCGGAAGTTTGGACAAAAGGCAGTTTTCGTCCAGCAGACGGGCACCGCACGGAAACGCCGCGTGGATGCGGGCAGGAATTCCGACAGGGCGGACAGAGAGCCTGCCTGTCCATTGTCCGGCTTCGGGCAAGACAAGGCCGGGTTTTGCCGCTGCGAAACTGACGGTGGCGGACGCGCGTACGGCAATGGGCGAGGGTTGGCCTGTCGCGGCATTCAGGCCGGAGGGTATGTCCAGCGCCAGCACAAAACAGGCGCGTTGCGCAGTGATGGCGTTGATGCGTGCAATGATCGCTTGCAGTTCCGGGCGTACGCTTCCGGTAAGGCCGGTTCCCAGCAGGCCGTCCACCAGAACTGCAGGCGGATTTTTGAACATATGGCGTTTGATCGGGGCAAAGGCAACGCCAGCTGCCTTTGCCATGCGCGCGTGTTTTGCCGCAGTGCCCTTGCAGTCCGTCAGAGGGCACGCGTGCAGCACAAGAGGGTGCGCCCCGGCGTCCAGCAGCCAACGGGCAAGACAGGCCGCATCGCCACCGTTGTTGCCGCTTCCCATAAACAGCCACACGTCCTGCCCGCAACATTCCGGCATGTGGCTGCGCAGAACGTCAAAAGCGGCTTTGCCGGCGTTTTCCATAAGCAGAACTTCCGGTATGCCTAGGCGCGCGGCAGCCGCGTCCCATGTGCGCAGTTCCCTAGGCAGGGGCAGAGGGGGCAGGGCTGAAAGAAAGCTGTCGGACATCATGCCTCCAGAACGACAACGGCGACAGACAAGGTTCGTTCATGGCTGACAGAAACAAAAGATCGCGTCACGCCCAGCGCGGCAACGCGCGCTGCGGCCTGATTCAAAAAACGCAAACGTGGTGCGCCGCATATATCATTAAATATTTCAATATGATGTAGTGTAATTCCAGCGCTGAATCCACTGCCCAGAGCTTTTGCAGCAGCCTCCTTGGCGGCGAATCGTCCGCCGAGTGAGGAGGGGGAGTTTTCTGGCATAGCCGCGATTTCTGCGGCAGTGAGTATCTTTTCGATGAAACGCCGCCCGAATTTGTCAAGCATTGCCGCGATGCGCGTCAGTTCCACAATATCTGTGCCGAGTCCGAGAATCATGCCTTGTTGCCTGCCGGTGTGATTGTGTTTATACTGTCTTCTTAAAATCTGTTTTTGTCCATGACGTCAAGTGATATGCTCAGGAGCATGTAATGAAAATATGTATTATAGGTACGGGGTATGTGGGACTGGTCAGCGCCGCCTGTTTTGCGGAAATGGGCAATACCGTTATCTGTGTTGACGTGAACGCGGCAGTGGTTGAAAAGCTGAACGCCGGTTTTGTGCATATTTTTGAGCCAGGGCTTGAGCAGATGGTGCGGCGCAGCCGAGCCGACGGTCGTCTGGCGTTCACGACGGACAGCGCTGAGGGCATAGGCCGGGCGGACTGCGCGTTTATCTGTGTGGGCACGCCTTCCGGGGCGAATGGCGCGTGTGATCTGCGCTATGTGCGTCAGGCCGCGCAGGATATCGGCGCGCACATGCAAAACAGCCTTGTGGTTGTGGACAAGTCCACCGTGCCGGTGGGCACGGCTGATATTGTGCGTGAGATCATTGAAAAAGCGCTGACGGCGCGTGGCGTGGCGTATTCTGTGGACGTTGTTTCAAATCCCGAATTTCTTAAAGAGGGCGATGCCATCGCAGATTTTATGAGGCCGGACAGGGTTGTGCTGGGTACGGATTCGGACCGCGCGTACGCTGTCATGCGTGAGCTGTACGCGCCTTTTGCCCGTACACGGGAGAAGATTTTGCGTATGGGGGTGCGCAGCGCTGAAATGACAAAATATGCCGCGAACTGCATGCTGGCCACAAAAATTTCCTTTATTAACGAAATTGCGCAGATATGTGAGCGTGTAGGCGCTGATGTTCGTGATGTGCGCTCCGGCATCGGTTCTGATTCGCGCATAGGATACCAGTTCATCTACCCGGGCGTCGGCTACGGCGGCTCCTGCTTTCCAAAGGATGTCAAGGCGCTGATTCATACGGCGGGAAACGCCGGTGTTGAGCCTTTGCTGCTCAATGCCGTGGAGGCTGTCAACGCGCGTCAGAAAAAACATATGGCCGAGCGTATTCAGGAATATTTCGCGCCGCAGGGGGGTGTCGGCGGCAAGACGCTGGCTGTTTGGGGCCTGACATTCAAGGCCAATACCGACGACATGCGCGAAGCGGCTTCTGTGAGTATTATTGAAACGCTCACGCGCGCCGGCATGAAGGTGCGCGCCTTTGATCCGGTGGCGGCCGGCAACGCCGCGCAGGTTTTTTCGGACAACGCGCTTGTGGAACTGTGCGATGAACAATACACCGCATGTCGGGGGGCGCAAGCTCTGCTGGTTGTGACGGAATGGAATCAGTTCCGCAATCCTGATTTTGAGCGCGTGAAAGCCCTGCTCGCCGCGCCGTTGCTTTTTGACGGACGCAATCTGTATTCGCCGAACGCAATGGGCGAACGCGGGTTTGCATATTTCTGCATCGGGCGTCCAAACACGGAGTAGGCCGGCGCGTCAAATGAGAACCAGTATAAAGTTACTTGTCCAGCAAGGTATTTTTCAAAAAAACAATAAGCTATAAAAAATTCAGGGCTTGTTTCTAAAAAATTTTTGGACTATATTCACTATGAAAAAACGACCTGTTTTGTCACACAAAAAACCGGCAAAACACGTGCTGGTGTTCCCAAGAAAAAAAAATCGACATAATCGTCCAGCATCAGTAATAAAAAATAAAACATTTGAAGATTTTATTACAAATGCAAAAAACGCGTTTCCTCTTGAACTGGCAAAAAAAGTTGCAACCCAAAGCTTTGGTGAATCCTACAATCCCTTTATAGTATGTGGAACTGGTTGTACCGGTAAAACATATTTGTTAGAAATTATAGCAACAGCGTTAGCAAAAAAGACAAAAAAAATACTGTTTCAAAACGCGGCAAAGTTTTGCTCTGAAAATAGCATAATATTACAACGCCCTGAATTTTTTTGGCAACACTATAATATTCTTATACTGGATGACATACATGAAATAGTACAAAATTCCTCCTGGCAACAACAACTAGCTTTATATATTGATACATGTTTACACTTTACTGAAAATTGTCAAATGATATTTTCCTGTGCCGGCTATACAAATGCACTACACATTTTTGAAGAACGTTTGCGTTCACGTTTGGAACAGGGCCTTATTGTAGAATTAACTAAACCTGATATGGAAATACGTTTGCGCTATATACAACTACTTTGCAAACAAAATAAAATTGCTCTTTCAAAAGAACAACGACTGTTTCTTGCGCAACGCTATACAGGTTTTCGTTTACTTTATGGAATATTTTCAAAAATTAAAGCGTTCAATACTATATACAAAAAACTGCCTACACTGCAGGATATAGAAAATATCATCTGTTCGGAAGGAACAACTATTTCTCAAAATTATCAAAATATTATAGAAAAAACAGCCTATGTTTTCAATATACACGTTGAAGATATTATGCATGGAAAACGTCACCCAAATATTGTTATAGCACGGCAAGTCGCCATGTATATCTGTCGAAGTCATCTCAAATTCTCTTATGCGGAGCTTGGCAAATTTTTTGGCGATAAAGATCACAGCACTGTACTATATGCTGTTAATAAAATTAAAAAATTATTAGTTAATAACAAAAATATGCATACTATAATAACAAATTTGGAACAGCAGATTTTCTGAGGTCGACGCACTCACCGTTTTTGTGAGAAATGTTCCTTTGACATTTTCAAAAAAAAGAATAATAAAGTTAAAAAAAACAATATAATAGATTAGTTTTGCACAAAGAAACACCCTCTAATAATAAAGGATAATATTATGAAATGTAGTATAACTAAAGAAGCTATTATTGAAGGTCTTCAAAAAGCCGGATCAATCGTTCCCTCAAAAACAGGCGCTGCCTATCTGCGCACACTTTGGCTCAAGGCCGAGCAAAACAGTCTTTATGTTATGTCAACAAATGCTGAAATTCAGTTTACCGGCTGTTATCCTACACAGATACAGCAGGAAGGTCTTTTGGGCGTCAGGGGAAGGGCCTTTGTTGATTTGATCAGTAAATTGTCGCCTGGGGAAGTCTCGTTAACGTTGGACCCATCGTCTGAAAATTTGCTGATTGAACAACAGCGGCGTAAATACAAACTGCCTGTCAGCAATGCAGAATGGTTTCAAAAATTTCTGGAATTTCCTGATGACAATGCGGTGGTTTGGTCGGGGGATTTTTTTCAAGAACTAATTGAAAAAATTGAATTTTGTATAAGTGATGACCCCGGCGAGGCAATTTCCTGCCTGTGCATGAAACCTGTTGGTAACGGTCGGATTGATGTGTGTGGTCTTAATACGCATCAGTTTGCCATTCTTTCTTTTATTAATGATGACTTGGCGCAACGGCTTTCAAATGACGGCATATTAATAAATAAAAAATATATTCAGAATATAAAAAAGTGGCTTGGATCAGATGAAATTGAGATGAGTATTACAGAGAAGTTTTTATTTTTACGTACACTTGACGGTAAAGAAATGTTGTGTGTTCCACGCTCAACATATACGTATCCTGATTATTCCGTTTTTTTGGCAAGGCTTTCTGGAGAAAACGTAAAAAATATGACGATTAATCGAAAAGATGTTATTGAAGCCCTTGGCAGAAATTTAATTTTCAATACAGAAGTTGACCGTGGAACATATATGAATTTTAAGAATAATGAAGTGTGTCTGTCCGCTCAAGGTCAAGATATTGGATCGGCAACAGAAAATATTGAAATTTCATATGACGGTGATATTTCAGAAATTATTTTTCCAACACGTAATCTTTTTGATATTCTTGGACATTTTATTTCTCAAAATGTCGAATTTGTCATGACCAGTGCTGACGGACCGTGTGGCATACGTGGACATGATGATCCTGAATATACTATAATAATAATGCCTATTGTAATTAATGAAGAAACTTATTATTCAGAGGATAACGACTAATGATTTCTGCAGCTGACAGTTATAACGCTTCTTCAATTACAATTCTTGAAGGTCTTTCCGCTGTACGGAAACGTCCTGCCATGTATATTGGTTCGACAGAATCACGTGGTCTACATCATCTTGTTTATGAAGTTGTCGATAATTCCATTGACGAAGCAATGGCGGGTTTTTGTTCTCGAATTATAGTAATATTACATGATGATAACAGTGTAACAGTTAGAGATGACGGTCGAGGCATTCCTGTGGATATACATCCAAAAGAAGGAGTTCCTGCTGTTCAGGTTGTTATGACAAAACTTCATGCCGGCGGCAAGTTTGACAATACAAGCTACAAGGTTTCAGGAGGTCTGCACGGTGTTGGCGTTTCTTGTGTAAACGCCTTATCTGAAGAATTGACGGTGACTGTGCGCCGTAACGGCAAGCGTTACAGACAGCATTATTCACGTGGAATTCCGCAGGATCAGCTCACGGTTATCGGTGAGGATATTGATGGACACGGCACGACAGTCCGCTTCAAGCCTGATGAAGAAATCTTTGAAATACTGGAATTTTCTTTTGAAATACTCAAAAAACGTTTTGAGGAACTGGCATATCTGAACAAAGGGCTGACTATCGAATGTTTTGACGAACGCACTGGCGAAAAATACACGTTTTGTGTTGAAGGTGGAATACGACAGTTTGTTTCTGATTTGAATTCCGGAGAACAGGGCATACACAGCATTATTTCAGGCGAAGGCATCGAAGCAAATGTCGCAATAGACTTTGCTCTGCAATACAATGCCGGCTATAAGGAAAATATATTAACATTCGCAAATAATATCCGCACAAAAGAAGGAGGTACGCACCTTGTCGGTTTTCGTACGGCATTAACCAGGGCAATAAACAACTATATAAGAAATCAGCAAGAGTTACAAAAAAAATTCAAAAACGACACTCTGTCCGGCGATGATATGCGGGAAGGGTTGATATCCGTTATCAGCGTCAAGCTACCCCAACCTCAGTTTGAGGGTCAGACAAAAACAAAACTTGGCAACAGTGAAGTGGCCGGTCTTGTGGCCGGCTTTGTTTATGAACAACTGACAAAGTTTTTTGAAGAAAATCCGAAGGATATTCGTCTGATTATTGATAAAGCAGTTAACACAGCCAGAGCGCGGGAGGCAGCTCGGCGCGCCAAGGATTTGGTGCGGCGCAAAGGCGCCCTGTCAGACAACGCGCTGCCCGGCAAGCTTGCGGATTGTCAAAGCAAGAACCCGAAGGAATCGGAACTGTTTATTGTGGAAGGTGATTCTGCCGGCGGTTCCGCAAAACAGGGGCGCAATCCAAAAGTCCAGGCGATATTGCCCCTGCGCGGTAAAATTTTGAACACAGAACGTACCCGTTATGACAAAATGCTGGCCAACAATGAGGTGCGTGCGCTTATTACGGCAATGGGCGCCGGCATCGGTCAGGACGACACCGACCTGAACAAATTGCGCTATCATAAAATTGTTATCATGACAGACGCGGATGTGGACGGCGCACATATCCGTACCCTCTTGCTGACCTTCTTTTTTCGGCAGTATCAGGAAATGGTGGAACGCGGGTTTGTGTATATCGCTCAGCCGCCGCTGTACCGTGCGCATAATGCCCGCATGGAAAAATTTATCAAAGACGATGAGCAGTTAAATGAGTTTTTATTGCAGCGAGTGAGCAATGACGTGCGCGTTGTGGCCGCAAACGGCAGGGAGTTCAGTGGCGCGGCCATGACAGACCTTATGCGGCGTATTGAAAAACTGCAAACCCGTCTTGCGGATGCGGAAAATGCCGGCACTCCGCGAGAGCTTTTTCTTGCCCTTGTCATGTATCCCGTGCGTTTTGAGGCCTCCATGCTGGGCGAGTCGAACGCTGGATTTACCACATGGCTTGCTGAACGCGGCTATACGTTGACCGTTGAGCGCGTACATAGTGAAGAGGACGATGACGAGCGGCTGTTCGCGGTGTTTGAAAATACGGGCTCCCACCAGATACGGCGGGGAATGGAATTTTTTGCGTCGCGTCTTTTCCGTCATGTCTGGAAGGATTTTGACGATCTGCGTTCTGAATGTGGTGCGTTTGCCTTTGAGATGCGCCGTAAAGACGGAGAAAGCGTCATAGCGGAAGATATTTTTGCGCTTTTGCGACTTATGCTGGATGAAGCCCGCAAAGGAATCAATATTCAGCGCTATAAAGGGCTGGGCGAAATGAATCCCGAGCAGTTGTGGATAACCACTATGAACCCAGAAAACCGCATTTTACTTCGGGTTTCTGTGGAAGACGCGAACGAGGCGTCCGATGCGTTTGCGGATTTGATGGGAGATCGCGTGGAGCCGCGCCGCGACTTTATTGAGCGCAATGCCCTTGCGGTTCGGGAACTGGACATTTAGGTATATTTTTTCACATTCACTATCGAGGCAGTTGTGGCTGAATATGTAGAATATCCCCTGGTCGGCATTGAGCAGGAACTTCGCAAGTCCTATCTGGAATATTCGCTCTCTGTCATTATCGGTCGCGCGATTCCTGACGCCCGTGACGGTCTGAAACCTGTGCACCGCCGCATTCTGTTTGCCCAGCACGAACTGGCCAACAGCTACAACAGGCCGCACAAAAAATCCGCCCGCATTGTCGGCGATGTGATCGGCAAATATCACCCACACGGCGACTCTGCGGTGTATGACGCGATAGTGCGTATGGCGCAGGATTTTTCCATGCGCGATCCTCTGGTGGACGGTCAGGGCAATTTTGGCTCCATTGACGGCGATCCGGCTGCGGCCATGCGATATACAGAAGTGCGCATGTCGCGCTTGGCCCAGGAATTTCTGGCTGATCTGGACAAGGGCACGGTTGATTTTCGGCCAAATTATGACAACACACTGCAGGAGCCAGTGGTATTGCCCACGCGTGTGCCCAATCTCCTGCTTAACGGCACATCGGGCATTGCTGTGGGCATGGCGACAAATATCCCGCCCCACAACCTGCGCGAGCTGTGTGATGCATTGCTCTTGCTGCTGGACAATCCGCACTGCAGTGTGGACGATCTTATGCAGCTGGTCAAGGGACCGGACTTTCCGACGCGCGGCTTTATATATGCCGGCAAGGGACTGTACGACGCCTATCACACGGGGCGCGGCACGGTGAAGGTGCGTGGCCGCGTTGACCTGGAAGAGCGCAAAAAAGGGTTGCAGTCTCTGGTTATCACGGAAATACCCTTTGCGCTGAACAAGAAATCTCTGGTGATAAAGATTGCGGCACTGGTGAATGACCGCAAGCTTGACGGCGTTACCGATTTGCGCGACGAATCCGACCGCAACGGAATCCGCGTTGTTCTTGATTTAAAGCGCGGCGTTATTCCGGATATTGTTATCAATGCCCTGTATAAGTTCACGCCTCTTGAAAGCAGTTTTGGAATCAATATGCTGACTGTTCTGGACAACCGCCCGCAACTGTTGAATCTCAAGTCGGCGTTGGCTTGTTTTGTGGATCATCGACGTGAAGTCGTCATCCGCCGAACCCGTTTTGATTTGGAAAAAGCCGAAGCGCGGGCGCATATTCTTGAAGGTTTGCAAATTGCCATTGACAATATTGACGCTGTGGTTGCCCTGATCCGCGCTTCGACAAATCCTGAGACAGCCCGCGCCGGTCTGATGCAGACCTTTGCTCTTTCGGAAATTCAGGCAAAGGCGATTCTGGAGATGCGCTTGCAGCGTCTCACAGGCCTGCAATGCGAAGAACTGCTCAACGAGTACAGGGAATTGTTGCAAAAAATTGAATTTTACAAATCAATACTGGGCAATGTGGAAGTTCTGCGCTCAGAACTCAAGCGTGAAATCTCCGAAATCCGCGCCGCCTTTGCGAGTAAACGCCGTACGGAAGTGCTGGCCGAAGCGCGGGCCGGCATTGATATTGAAGACCTGATCCCTGACGAGGAAGTTGTGATTACGCTTTCCAGGCGCGGCTACATGAAGCGCACAAATCTGGAAAATTATCAGCAGCAGAAGCGCGGCGGCAAGGGAATCGCCGCTCTGCATATTTCAGAAGACGATTATGTACAGGAGTTTTTGACAACAACCAATCACCAGTATCTTTGTCTTTTTACAAACAAGGGGCGTATGCACCAATTGAAGGCGCATCAGGTTCCTGAAGGCAGCCGTACGGCCAAGGGCGTACATATCAACAACCTCCTGCCCCTGGATGAGGGAGAATGGGTTTCCACGGTTTTGGCGGTGCGCGCCTTTGCCGAAGACAAATATTTTCTGTTTATCACAAAAAGCGGCATGGTAAAGCGTTCCGCCGCCTCACTGTATGCGCGCAGCCGTAAAACGGGCCTTATGGCCGTCGGCATGAGGGAAGGCGACGAGTTGGTGCTTGTACGCTCCATCCGTGAAGACAGTCATATCGTGCTTGCCACGGCGGACGGTTTTGCCATCCGTTTTTCCTGTCAGGATATTCGACCGATGGGGCGTGTAGCAACTGGTGTCAAGGGCATTGCGCTCAGGCGTCATGACTGCGTTGTGGCAGGCGTCATTTTGAAAGACGCGGACCAGACCACGGAGATTCTTTCCATCTCCGCCAACGGTTTCGGGAAGCGCACCAAGGTTGATCTGTACCGCTTGCAGTCCCGTGGCGGCAAGGGTATCATTAATTTCAAGGTTACGGCAAAAACAGGTTCTGTTGTGGGCGCCATGCCTGTGCGCGACAACGATGGGCTGGTGTTGCTGACGTCAGCCAGCAAGGTTGTGCGTATCGGCGTTGAGGATGTGCGCAGCAAGAGACGGGCAACCCAGGGAGTTCTGTTGGTGCGGATGGCCGATGGCGCGCACGTAGTTGGTTTTGACAGGGTCGATGAGGGCGGTCAGACCGGGTGTGACAACAGTGATGACGGCGAATCCAGAGTAGCCCGTTTGCCCGCTGCTGACGGAGTTTTGGAATTTTCTGGTCCGGATGATGACCGCTAAAGGCATTTTTTCTGCTCTCCTGCTGCTGTTGTGTCTTGCAGGGTGTGAACGTGCCTCTTTTGAGATTTCCGAGGGAGATCTGGCGGTTGCCCGCGTGGCTGTTGCAGAGCGTGACTGGCCTTTGGCGGAACGTCTTTTGCGCCGCTGTTTGCGCGAGGAGCAGCTTCCGAAAAGGCGTTGGGAAGCCTGGAACATGCTGCTTGCCGCGACAAACAGTCACGTTACCGAGCCGCACGCCAGCTTGGAGTATCTGGGCGCCATGCTGGAGGAATTCGCCGACAGTGACGACAAGACAAGGAGCATCCTAGAGCGCATGGGTGTTCTTACCGAAGAGCTGCACAGGTACAAACGCGCCGCTGACGTATGGAGCGCTTATATTGGTCTGGTGGATCTGACCTCCGAGCAAACAGTGTACGGATACCGCCGGCTGGCGGCCGTGCAGTTCAGCTTGCGCCGTTTTGACGCGGCTGAGGACATTTTGCAGCAATGCCTTGCCCTGTCCTTGCCCGATCACGTCAAAGTTCTGTGCATGTATGATCTTGCCGATATGGACAGTACCCGTGAACGCTGGCAGGAATCAGCCGATCTTTCTTTGCAGATACTTGACGCGGAGCCGGACGCGGAACTTGCCGGCCTGACAGGGTACATACTGGCGGATGCTCTGGAGCAGCTTGGACGGGTTGACGATGCGCTCGTGCAATTTCAGCATGTTCGCACCACGTACCCGAATACGGCAGTGATAGACAACCGCATTGCACAGTTACGTAAAAAGCGTAGAAAATAGACTTCCGGGACTATTGGGGATACTTATGATGCGGCACGAATGCGGTCTTTTTGCCATACATTCTCATGATGAGGCTGCGCGTCTGGCTTATTTTGGCCTGTACGCCCAGCAGCACAGGGGACAGGAGAGCGCCGGAATCGTGACGGTTGATGTTCATAGGGTGTATGAACACAAAGGCATGGGACTTGTGCCTGATGTATTTTCCGAAGACGATCTGCGGCAGTTGCAGGGTAAAATTGCCATTGGTCATGTGCGGTATTCCACAACCGGCATTTCCGCCCTATGCAACGCCCAGCCCTGTCTTGTGCATTTTCAGGGCTATGCCATCGCAGTGGCGCACAACGGCAATCTGATCAATATCCAGGCGTTGCGCGATGAGCTTGAACGCGACGGCAGTATTTTTACCACCACGAACGACACGGAAGTTTTTTTGCATTTGCTGGCGCGTGCATTGCGTAAAAATGACCTTGTTGAAGCGGTACGTGATGTGTGCGCGCGCGTGCGCGGCGCCTACTGCCTTCTTGTCCTTGTCGGCTCCACGCTCATTGCGGTTCGTGATCCGCTGGGCTTTCATCCTTTGTCCTTGGGGCGGCTCAACGGATCGCCTGTTTTTGCCTCTGAAACATGCGCATTTGATCTGCTGGAAGCCGATTATGTGCGTTCGCTCGCTCCCGGCGAACTGTTTATTGTGGACGACAACGGTGAGCACAGTGAGTATCTGCGCCCTGTTGCGCCGGCGGTAACGCGCCAGTGCATTTTTGAACTGGTATATTTCGCCCGTCCGGATTCCTATGTGTTTGATGAACAGGTCTACCTTTGTCGCAAGGAAATGGGGCGTCAACTGGCCGGCGAATCCACGCCGGACGTTGATTTTGTCATGCCCTTTCCGGATTCTGGCGTTTACCCCGCTCTGGGTTTTGCGCAGGAATCTGATCTGCCTTACGAACACGCCATGATACGCAACCACTACGTTGGGCGTACCTTTATTCAGCCCACGCAGTCCATGCGCAGCTTTGGCGTGCGGATAAAGATCAATCCGGTACGCGCCATGATCGAGGGCAAGCGTATTTGCATTGTGGATGATTCCATTGTGCGCGGCACCACCGTGATGACCCGTGTGCAAAAATTGCGAGAATTGGGCGCGCGTGAAGTGCATATCCGCATAAGTTGTCCTCCGGTCAAATTTCCCTGTTACTACGGCATTGATTTTGCTTCACGCGGTGAGCTGATCGCCGCCAGATACACGTTGCCTGAAATCATAAAAAAACTGAATGTGGATTCTCTTCACTATTTGACCATTGACGGTTTGTTGCGCTCTGTGATGCATTCGGATCGCTATTGTCTGGCCTGCTTTACCGGCGATTACCCGCTGAAAAACGCGGAAACCGGCAAGCATCGCCTTGAGGCCACGTGTGGCCGTGGTTGGGGTCTGAAATCTTTTAACGGCTGGATGATCTGAGTGTGACGCGCATAAAAGGTTTTGCGGATATGTTTCCGCCGGCAAGCGAGGCGTTTACACGGATGGAATCGTGCGCGCGGAGTGTTTTTGCCGGTTACGGTTTTGCGGAATTGCGTACCCCGCTGCTTGAGCACACCGAACTTTTTTGCCGTTCCATTGGCGAGGAAACGGACGTTGTCGCCAAGGAAATGTTTACCTTTGCGGATCGCAAGGATCGCTCCCTGACCTTGCGTCCGGAAGCGACAGCCGGCGTTATGCGCGCTCTGATAGACGACGGCTGTCTTGCCCGCGAAGCGATGAGCCGGTTTTTTACCTTCGGGCCGATGTTCCGCTATGAGCGGCCGCAAAAGGGAAGAATGCGCCAGTTTCATCAGATAAATGCGGAATGTTTGGGAAGCGATTCTCCCTTTGTGGATGCCGAACTTATTGACATGCTGTTGCGCTATCTGGGTGTGTTGGGCATTGTTGACGTGATCCTCAAACTTAATTCTCTGGGATGCGCTATGTGTCGGCCAAACTACCGCACTGCCCTTTCCGCATATTTTGGTCGCATTGAACAGGGGGTGCTGTGTCCTGACTGCCTCAGGCGAGCCGCTGTAAATCCCCTGCGCGTTCTGGATTGCAAACAGTCCTGTTGCCGCGCCGCCACGCAGAACGCGCCAAAATTTATTGAGTATCACTGCGATTCCTGTGCGCGGCATTTTGCCACAGTGCGGGATGCCCTGCGCGGACGGTCTTTTGAGATTGACCACCGCCTTGTGCGCGGTCTGGATTATTATTGCCGCACCACCTTTGAGGTGACGAGCGCTGCGGTCGGGGCGCAGTCCGCCATCGCCGGAGGCGGTCGGTACGACGGCCTTGCGCGCTCTCTTGGTGGGCCGGATGTGCCCGGTGTCGGTTTTGCCTGCGGCATGGAGCGCATGGCGCTGCTTTTGCCTAAGGCGCCCGTGTCGCGTCCGGATTTTTATCTGCTGGCGATGGATGCCGAACTTTTAATGCAGTCATTTGTTTTTGTTCGTCACTTGCGTGAAAACGGGTTGCGGGGCATCTGTGACGTTTCTCAGGGCAGCTTCAAAAACCGTATGCGTCAGGCGGGCAAATCCGAAGCGCGTTTTTGTCTGATTATTGGTTCCGACGAGGCGGCTGACGCCACAGTAACAGTAAAAACGCTGGACAGCGGCGAGCAGGCGCGTATTTCCCAGGCTTGCGCTGCTCAGTATATGGGAGCGGCGTCATGACGCACGAAAATACGGCAAATCATGTTCCAGACGCCCAGAACCTGCAACTGGAACATCAAAAATGTATTGCTGACCTTGGCGAATGGAAGCGCACTCACACCTGCGGACAGTTGACTGGCGAACACGCCGGAACTGCTGTCTGCCTGATGGGCTGGGTACAGTTCAGGCGTGACCACGGCGGGTTGATATTTATTGATATGCGTGACTTCGGCGGTCTTACCCAGGTTGTATTCAGTCCGGACATCGCGCCGCAAGTCCACAAGAGTGCACACATTCTGCGCTCTGAATACGTGCTTGCGGTCAGAGGATCGGTGCGTCGCAGACCGGAGGGCATGGTCAATCCCGCGTTGCCGACAGGCGAAATTGAGGTTGTTGTGCATGAATGGAAACTTCTCAATACGTCAAAAACGCCTCCCTTTCCCATCGAAGAACGTTGCGATGTGGGCGAGAATCTGCGTCTTGCGTGGCGTTACCTTGATCTGCGTCGTCCGTGGATGCAGGCGAACCTCCGTTTACGGCACAAGGTAACGCAGGCTGTGCGCTCGTATCTGGACGAGGGCAATTTTGTGGAAGTGGAAACGCCCATCCTCACTAAATCCACGCCCGAGGGCGCGCGCGATTTTCTGGTGCCCAGCCGTTTGAATCCGGGCGAATTTTATGCCCTCCCCCAATCGCCGCAGTTATTCAAACAACTGTTGATGGTTGCCGGCATGGACAGGTATTTTCAGATTGTGCGCTGTTTTCGCGATGAGGATTTGCGCGCTGACCGCCAGCCGGAATTTACCCAGGTGGACATTGAAATGAGTTTTGTGGACGAAGCTCAGGTTATGGAGATGGCCGAAGGCCTCATGGCGCGTATTTTTAAGAATGTTATGGGACGCCAGGTGTCGTTGCCCTTTTCCAGAATGACCTGGCTGGAGGCCATGGATCGCTATGGCGTTGACAAGCCCGACACTCGTTTCGGACTGGAACTTGTGGACCTGACAGAAGCTACCCGTGCTTCAAAGTTTGCGCTTTTTGCCAACGCCGAAAGGGTGAAGGCCCTCAAGGTGCCCGGCGGCGCGCCCCTTTCGCGCAAGGAAATCGACGATCTGCTGGAATTTGTCAAAAATTATGGCGCTCAGGGGCTTGCGTGGATCAAGATCAAGCCCGGAGAATGGCAGTCTCCCATTGTCAAATTTTTGTCTGAGGCTGAGCGCAAGCACATTGCGGAAGCGCTGGACACGCACAATGATGATATTCTTTTTTTTCAGGCGGGCAAAACTGCAATGGTCAATGCCGCACTCGGCAATCTGCGGGTACATCTGGGTGAACAGCTGGAATTGATTCCCGAAAATGCGTTCAATTTTCTCTGGGTGACGGATTTTCCGCTCTTTGAGTTTGACGAAGCGGAAAAGCGTTATATGGCCTGTCACCATCCCTTTACCTCCCCGGCGCCGGATTCTCTTGACAAGGTGGTCTCCGATCCGGCCAACGCCTTTGCCCGCGCGTATGATATAGTGCTGAACGGCAATGAGATTGGTGGTGGTTCCATCCGCAATCATTCGGCTGACGCGCAACGGCGCATGTTCGCGGCGCTCGGCTTTTCGCCGGAATCCGCCGAGAGCCGTTTCGGGTTTTTGTTGCGCGCTCTGGAACAAGGCGCGCCACCGCACGGCGGCATCGCCCTTGGTCTGGACAGGATTGTGATGCTGCTGGCCAAAGCTTCCAGTATCCGCGATGTCATTGCTTTTCCCAAAACACAGAAAGCCGCATGTCTGCTTACAGAAGCGCCCTCTGAAGTTTCTTCTGCCCAGTTGTGTGATCTTGGCCTGCGTTTGAGGGAAAACGCCGCAGCTTCGGCAGGAGCATGCGGAACAGAGTAGGATATATATCCATGATTCTGGATATCCTGACCTATCCTGATCCCCGATTAAAGCAGATGTCCGCCCCGATTTCTGAAATTACCGATCAGGTGCGCGCGCTTTCTCAGGATATGTTTGAAACCATGTACGCCTCCAATGGGGTTGGTTTGGCAGCGCCTCAGGTCGGGCATTTTGTGCGCATGATTGTGATGTGTCCCCTGAATGAGAAAGGCAAGGAATCTCACGCTCCACGCGCTCTGATAAATCCTCAGCTGACGCTTCTGGGTGATGAAATTGTCAGCCCGAAGGAAGGCTGCCTTTCTGTGCCGTACAATTACCGCGCCGATATCGCGCGTGTTTCTCGTGTGGCGTGCAGCGCTCTGGATCTGGACGGCAATTCCGTTGATGAAGAGTTTGTCGACTATTGCGCTATTGTTTTGCAGCACGAATGTGATCACCTCGACGGCAAGCTTTTTATTGACCGGATCAGTTATTTGCGTCGTTCATTGTATGACGCGAAGGTAAAAAAATGCCGAAGTCGAAAAAATTGCGAATAGTCTTTATGGGCACGCCGGACTTTGCCGTGCATATACTGCGCGGACTTGTCGCGTGCCCCCTGGCGGACATTGTCGCGGTGTATTGCCGGCCCGACCGTCCCGCAGGGCGCGGACACAGGCTGGCCCAGCCCCCTGTCAAGCGCGCGGCGCTTGAACTTGGCCTGCCGGTTTTTCAGCCTGTGCGTTTCAACAATCCTCATGATATCATGATGCTGGCCGATTTTTCCCCGGATATTCTGGCGGTGGCCTCCTACGGGTTGATTTTGCCCGATGCTGTGCTGTCCGTCCCGGCTTTGGAATCCCTCAATGTGCATGCTTCCCTGTTGCCTGCCTACCGTGGCGCTGCACCCATCCAGAGGGCGCTTATGGACAGTTGGAAAAAGGACTGTGTTTCCGGTGTCAGCGTCATGCGTATTGTGCAGCGTCTTGATTCCGGACCGATTTTTGCCGCGAGTGAAGTGCCGATGGCTGATCACATTTTTGGAGTCTATCATGACCTGCTGGCTTCTGAGGGCGCGCGCCTGTTGGTGGGAGTTCTGGAAGATATTGTTTCAGGCAGAGCGGTTTCCAGAGACCAGAATGATTCTCTGGCAACGTATGCGTCTAAAATTACCTATGAGGACAGGCTGATCGGCTGGAACAGACCGGCATCCGCTACCCATGCCCATATTCGCGCAATGACGCCGCGCCCGGGCGGGCGCGCGGTCTTTCTGTTTCATGGCCGCCCACAGTCTTTTGTCTGTCTGCTCCTGCCGGGGCATGTGGGCGATGCCTTGTCAGGCGTTGCTCCGGGAACCACGCGTATTCACCAGGATGTCCTCATGGTTGCCTGTGAGGATCGCTGGTATGTGGTCTCTCATCTCCGCCCTGAGGGCGGCAGGGAAATGGCCGTGCGCGATTTTGTGAACGGGTATTTCCGGGGAGCGCCGTCGTATGACGCATCCGGTTATGTCGGCCTTTCTTCCGGCTGATTTTTGCCGTGCCGAACTCTTCTATGGGAGTCTGCGTACCTCGTTACGATTATCCCTGGATGGAGGGGATGTTTGGCGTGTTGCTGCGCAAGAGGTCATCATCTTTTTAAAATTTCCAGCAGGGCGTTGAACTGGGTTTTGCTTGCGTAGGCCAGGCTGATGCGGCCGGCAGAGGTGTCCCCGCTGATAGCCACAGTACAGTTAAGGCTTTGACTCAGGTTTTTTTGCAGTTTTCGCATCTCTGGTGATTTTTTTCGCGAAGCGCGTGGGGTGGCTGTGTCTGCGTCGTCTGATGTCTCCCAAGGGAACGTGCCTGATTTTTTCCACGCGGAAACGGCTTCTTCTGCCTCGCGCACAGTGAGTTTGTGGGTTATGATGCGTTTACATAATTCTTCCGCAGGCTCCGCCCCCTCAATGCCCAGGAGGCAGCGGGCGTGGCCTGCGCTGATTGAACTGTTGCGCAGATTTGTCTGGGCAGTCGGTGGCAGTTGTAAAAGCCGCAGGGCGTTTGTCACGGTGGGTCTACTTTTGCCAAGGCGCGCCGCCACCTCTTCCTGGGTGAGGTTAAGCGCGTCGCGCAGTTCGTGAAGGGCTTGGGCTTCTTCCATAGGGTTCAGATCTTCCCGTTGCAAATTTTCGATCAGCGCGGCGGCCATCACTTCTGTATCGCTCAAGTCCCTTACAAAGACCGGTAGCTCTTCAAGACCGGCCAGTTGCGCGGCGCGCCAGCGCCGTTCGCCGGCGACAATTTCCCATGTTTTCCCGTCCGCGCGCGGGCGCACTAGCAGCGGCTGAATGATTCCCTGCATTTTTATGGATTCAGCAAGTTCCGCAAGAGAGTCCGGATCAAAATGCTGCCTCGGCTGGTGCGGATTTGGCGTAAGGGATGCCGCCGGCAGCGTTGTCGTTAAAAATGTTGTGCCGTCCGGTTGCGCGTTTCCGCCAAAAAGCGCGTCTAGCCCGCGCCCCAAACCTTTATTTGTAGTGCTCATGCTTGCCTCTTGTGATGTTTGCGGCTATTGTTTCTCAAGATTTTATTCTGCAAATGAGGTGCGCCATGAAATTCCCCGATTCCTTTTTGTGCGTCACAAGCAGTGACGGTCGTCCGGTCGCCGTCCAGATACCCTTGGAGGCATGGCGGCGCATTGAATCTTTGGCGCGTCCGGTTCTTTCTGGTTTCTATAGCGAGGCGGCGGATTCCGCCAAGATTCCGGCCGCGTCCCCTGAACCTGTTGAGGCATTTGAAGAGTTGCTCCGCTACTGGGACTTCCGCTATCCTTATTCCCCCGCTGTGCGCTGCCCCGTTTGCAATACCTCTGCCGAGGACTGGCGTCTTGGCGACCCACGTCCTTTTCGTCTTGTCAATGCCAACATCGGAGGACTGCTGGTGTTTCGGTGTGTAGCCTGCCACACGACTGTCCGGCAAAAACATTTTCGTGACCATGTTGCCTTTGAGCATACAACGCGCGTCTGACAGTTGCCCAGCGCGGCTCAGGAAACAGGGCGGACGCTCTTCGCCTCTCCCGCGCCCCGGAGCAGCACTTCCTTGGCAAGTTCAAGATACGCCTCTGATCCTTTGGATTTTATATCGTAATGAATTATGGATTTGCCGTGGCTGGGCGCTTCGGACAGTCTGACATTGCGCGGAATGACCGTTTCAAAAATATGGTCTGGAAAACAGCGCCGCACTTCATTTTTGACTTCATGCGACAGACGGTTGCGTATGTCGTACATGGTCAGCACCACGCCCAGCAGGCTCAGATGGGTATTGAGCCGTTTTTTGATCAACTCAAAAGTTTGCAGCAGTTTGACAATGCCTTCAAGCGCAAAAAATTCACACTGCAGGGGAATAAGCAGTTCGCTGGAGGCGCAGAGCGCATTGAGCGTGAGCAGACCCAGTGAGGGTGGACAATCCAGAATTATGTATTCGTAGGTGTCGGACACGCATTTTAGGCATTCGTCCAGAAAATATTCACGCCCCATTTTGTCCACCAGCTCAAGCTCCGCCCCGACAAGTTCGGTTGATGCGGGCAATACGTCCAAAAAAGAGGCGCGGCTTTTTGTGATTGCCTCATGGACAGAATTCGGCGTGTAGAAAATGGTGTACAGATTTTTTTTGAGATGCTCCTGTCCGATGCCGATGCCGCTTGTGCTGTTTGCCTGTGGGTCACAATCCACAAGCAGTACCTTTTTTTCCATGACAGCCAGGGCCGCTGACAGGTTGATGGCGGTTGTGGTTTTACCAACGCCGCCCTTCTGGTTAGCGATGGAAATAATACGCGCCATGCGTTCCCCCTGGTTAAAGCGTTGCAACCACAGCGGTCGTTTGCAGGTTTCACATGAAACACGGAATGTTTCACGTGAAACAACAGCAGGAAAAAAGATTGTCATAAAAATATAAAACTGTGCGGGACGCGTCAAGATAAAATAAAGCGTGCGGGAATGTGGACAGTGATGACAAGTAAGAGTATAAGGCCCTGATTGTTCGTTGGTTAGCTGAAATTAGACAAGAGGAGTTGTGATGTGTACGCTGACTTGGAGTGGCGCTGCCCGTGTAGCCCCTTGGCTGAAGTCGTTGGTTTTTGTGTTGGCTCTGACGGTTTGCGCAGTGCCGGCGTCTGCCTGGCAGAAGGCTACAGAGCAGGAAACAGAAGGTACTATCATAAAATTATTGGAAAAAGTTCTGAAAGACCGTCCCGATATCGTGATGGATGTGCTGCGGCGCAACAGTGAATCCGTACTGGATATCGCCCAACAGGGATCCAACCAGCGCCGCAAGCGCAATCTGGAAGCGCAGTGGCATGAAGATGCCAAAACGCCAAAAACAGTGCGCACCGATGGCCGCCCTCTGTTGGGAAGCGCGGATGCAAAGGTGCGGATCGTCGCCTTTTCGGATTTTACCTGCCATTACTGTCAGCAGGCCTCAAATGTTGTCGCCCTTTTGCTTAAGGAATACGGGCAGGACGTCAGTTTTGTGTTCAAAAACTTCACGTTGGAAGACAAGAGCATAAGCGCGTTGGCCGCGCAGTACTATTTTGCCCTGTCTATGCAAAACGAGAAATGGGCGTGGAGTTTTTACACACGTCTGTTTGCCGACCGCGACCGGCTACTTGCCGAGGGGGAGGAGTTTCTGAAAAAGACCGCTGCGGAATTGCAGGCAGACATGAAACGCCTGCAACGCGACGCGTGTAGCAAAAAGGTGACGGACTTGCTGGCCGAGGATCAGCAGGACGCGCAAAAACTGGGAGTTGAAGGTACGCCATATTTTCTGGTCAACAATCTGGTTGTGCGCGGCGCGCTGCCTTTTGATCTGTTTAAGGGGGCAGTGGATATGTCGCTCAACCAGACAAAGAAATAAAGGGTCAGGTCTACCTTGTGCATAGATTTTGATACGACATTAGACTTGCGTTTGAATCTGGCGAACCAATGCCGTTGGCGACAGTTGTTTCGTTCAATACTACCCGTCCCGCTTTTCCTTGTAACCAGTTGCTCCTCTGGAATAACCAAAGGGTAGACCTTCCAATTGTCCGTGCATTAGCACCAAATTTTCCATTTTTTTAGTGAAAACCCAGTGTGTACAACAGAACCGCAGTAGCTTTTTCACTCGCCGGACGCCCTTTTGGTGTGGCGCGCGTGAATTGAAAACCACAATCTTTGCAACGATGTCTTTGCCTCCCGAGATGGCAACCATTCTTGACCGTCTTGACCAACCCGCATTTTGGACATTCAGTCATACTCCCTCCTTGACTTGGAGAAAGCATATCATAAAATTATTCTATTGTTATTATTACTCTCTAATTTCATTAATCCACGCCGTTTACGCGGCCGCGCTGTCTTTACGGACAGTGGGAGCGGATATACATTTTCAATGGTAGTCTGCTCTAGTGCGCCACACGACGGACAGCAACAAGTTTGTTGCGCCAATACGGTGTTGTCATGCTTTCCATGCGGACGCGCTCACCGGCGCGTGGGCTGTGGATAAAGGAATCGCCGCCGGCGTAAAGGCCGGTGTGCAGGCCGCGCGGACTTTGGCCTGTGCGAAACACCACAATATCCCCCGTGCGCTGCCGCCCTATCGCAACGGCCTTGCCGGATTTTGCCTGATCAACGGTCAGGCGCGGAATTTTCAGACCGTGCTGTTTGTATGCCCACCACACAAGACCTGAACAGTCAAAGCCCTTTTGTGGAGATTCGCCACCCAGACGGTATTTTTTGCCAACCTGGGCATAGGCGGATTTTACAGCCTTCTGCGCTGTCACAGGCGCATTGGCGTCGTGGGAAGGTTTCAGCAGACCGCAACCGGACAGCAGCGCGCAAAAGATCAGGGGCAAGACGACTCTGTGACGGAACACAAGAGAGTGCACTCTGTTCCAAAGACTGTGACACATGGCCTTGTGCTCCTTTTGTGTGAACCGACTGTGCCTTCAGCCGGTTCAGTCTCCGGATTGCCCGCCGGAAGCGCGGGTTTGGCGTGTGTCCGCGCCTTGCCCGTTTGTAATTCTTATCGTCCGGAGCGACAAAATATTTAGGCTGTCAGGGCGTTATGGGTTTGCGTTGCACAAGTATTATTTAGGCGCGGATTGAGATGTCAAGCGGGTTTGGCCGTCCCAAATCTGATCGGATTTCGGCATGGGTTGGAGCATCCTGAGCCAAGGGTGGCTCTGTAGGTGTTCCGGACTTTGCATGAGTTTACTGTTTTCCGCGGAAATATAGTCCCAGAAGAGCTGTCCCTTGCGCACCATGTCACGCGCTTGGGCAAGCAGGGCGTCGTAGTCCGGAGCGCGTTCGCCCGTATAGGCCGTGGCAAGTCGCACGGCTTCATGCGCTTTTACAGAAAGCTCCTCTGCCTTGAGGCAGTTGATCAAAGGTGCGTTTTTGCTCATAGAGCACGCGCTCGCGCAGGAATCCGGCGGGCACAAAATCGCCGGTCGTAACCTGTACCCACCATAGAGCACGCGCTCGCGCAGGAATCCGGCGTTTTGTCGGCATGACACTGCCGGCAGGCGCGCATTTCCTTGTCCTTCATGGGGGAGGTCATTCAGTGGCTGGAGACTTTTTTGCCGTCAACGCGCTGGTACTGCATGTGGCAGTCCGCGCAGGAAACGCCTGCGGCCCCGTGCGGCCCATCAATAAAGGTTTCGTATTCAGGATGCTGTATTTTGATGATGGGCGTTTTGGAAGCGGCATGGACAAAGTCCACAAAGGGTCCGGGCTTGCCGGTGGCGTCCTTTTTGCCGTGTTCCTTGTAGTACTGGTACATGTCCTCAGGGCCGAAACCGTTGTCCCAGGGAAAGATGGGATTTGCCGCGGGGCCGTTGTCGGCGTGCTGGAAATAGTATTCAACATGACACTGCGCGCAGACAAGGGAGCGCTTTTCATTGCGTGAGAGTTTGTCCCAGACCTGATTTGTGCGCTTGAGCCAGTCCTTGAGAGGTTCGGAATAGGGACGCAGCTCCATGTTTGCCGGGTTGTGACAGTTCGCGCAGTTGATGGTTTCGTCCATCGCGTCGATTTTGTCCCTTGTGCGGAGGGTGTGAGGATTTACAAAAAACCGGATTTGTCCGCAATGCGTCTTGAAAGATGCGGCAAAAGAGTCTATATGGCGTAAAAAGCCTGAGGAGAGGCATGTTGGATGGTATGAGCACTACTTCTGTTACGGTAAAAGGTTATGTTGTGGCGCTTCCGCGCGCTGTGGACGCCAGGCAGGCGCGTGTCGCCATTCTGCAGGACGATGTTGAGTACCGCGTTGTCCCGCGCGGCGCGGGCGCTGATCTGGACAACGTGATCAGCGCGCTGGTTGAGGTTACCGGTCTGGAAGAAGAATCGGAAGGGATCAGATATGTCATGGTGCGCGGCTACAAAACGCTGGAAGACGATTCCTGGCTGGAAGAGTGAGCCTCTGCTTTGCATTGCCGTTCGCCGGCCAGGTGTAGAATCTGAGCGCCTGTCGTGACCAGACGGCAACCGGCGTTGCGCGGCCTCACAGCAGCGCAACGTCCCAGTTAAACAGGCCGGGGCGATTCGTCTGCGGCATGTTGGGTGGGGGATATTCCCGCATGTGAGCGAAAAATGCATAGCCCGCCTTTGCAAGTTCCGTCCGTTTGTCGTCCAGATTGAGCGGCCAGGCCGGATAGAGCCAGATGTTTTCGCCGTAGCGCCGCGTCCAGAACAGTTCGTCCTTCGGGCCGACAAAGCATGAGTTGTTTTTGACGCCGGGAGCGGCAAAGCGGCTGATCCCCACAGGCCAGAATCCGCTGAGCACAACCCCCAGAGGCAGGGGGCTTGTGCGCGGCAGGGCCAGCATATCCTCCTGCGCAAGCTCCGGGCTGACAATGGCCGCCTTGAAGCCCATGCGCGCGAGCACGCCGATGGTGAACATGTTGACAATATTACAAAAAGGGCCTGCCGTAAGGCGTGTCCTGTCGGAATCAACCGCAAAAAAGCCACGTTGCCACGGCGCGTTGCAGACAAAATGCCGCGCCCCGTCACGTATCAGGTGTGCGATCAGGCGTAGCAGGCGTTCTTCCTCATCAGGCCAGACAACAGGCGGCAGCCAGAGGCTCAGGCGCGGCAGCACGGTGCGGGAAAGCGATTCAACGCGCGGTGAGAGCCAGAGCGCGGTTTGCTGCGCTCGTGCAGGGCGTGTGTCGCGGCCTTGCGGAATTGAGGAGAGCAGGACCATGTCCTGAAGCGCGGGAGATGTGGCCGGTCGCGGTGGCGCCGGTGTACCCGCAACAGCCCTGCTTGCCCGCGCGGGCAGGGCATTGAGCCTGTTTTGCCACTGATTGAGGATGCGCTGTAGTTCAGGCTCCCGCCGGTCAATGAGAAAGACCGGGGCGCCTTTTGGCGGTGTTTTGTGCCTCGGCAGGCGCACGAGCAGGCTGCCGCCCTTGGGAACGCTGCGGCTTACGGAAAATGTGGCGTGCCAGGTTTCGTCCTCCACGCCCAGGCGCAGATAATCGTTCGGCAGAAGTTCAAAATGTGGTTTGAGAATGTTTGCGCCTTCCGGGTTTGTGTGGATTTTGCCGGCAAGCAGTCCGGAGCTTGTTTGCCCGCCCGGCAGGATGGGGGAGGCGTTTTTTTGCGGAAGAAAACGCGCCCGCGTACCGCCGCGTCCAAGGGCTGTTTCCAGCAGCTCGACGGCCATTTTGCGCGCGCCGGACTCGGTCGGGTTGTCGCGCAGCAGACGGTAGGCAGTGACCACGTGATAAATATAGTGCGGGCTTTTTTTTCGGCCTTCAATTTTCCACGAAATCACATTGGGCATGGCAAGCAGGGTTTTTGTGAGCACGTCTAGGGAGAGATCAAGGCAGGAAAAGGAGCGGTCGCCCTGTTTTTTGTGTTTTGTTCGTGATGCGGGAAGCGCTGCCTTGCGGGGTGATTTTTTTTCAAAACTGTGTTGCGCATATTGCAGATGGCTGTAACGCCGGCGGCAGGGCTGGACGCAACGCCCGCGCAGGCTGCTTTTGCCGCCCATGTAGCTTGACCAGTAGCACCTGCCGGAAACGCAATAACACAACGCGCCGTGCACAAAGCACTCCAGCCCGAGGCCGTCGGGGCACCCTGCGGAAAGGGCGCGGATTTCATCCACAGAAAGCTCGCGCGGCAGGATGACCCGTTCCGCGCCCAACAGACGCGCCTGACGTAAGGATTCGGCATGGGTGCAGCCAGCAAGCGTGGAAAGAAAGACACCTCCTGTAAAGCCGGCTTGGCGGGCAAGTTCCAGCATCCCCATATCCTGCACAATGAGGCCGTCCGGCATTACCTGACGCGCCAGCCGCGTTGCCAGCCGCCAGGCGGCGGTTGTTTCGGAAGGTTTTATGAGGGTGTTCATTGCAACATAGACGCGTTTGTTCTCGGCGTGCGCCAAATCCGTCAGGCGGGAAAGGTCTGTGAGGCTGAAGTTTTCCGCCAGCATACGCGCGGAAAAATGTTTTAAGCCCAGATAGACGGCGTCCGCCCCCGCGGCCAGAGCCGCCAAAAAAGAGGCGGTATCCCCGGCCGGGGCGAGCAGTTCAGGTTTGTGAGGGAGAGTGTTCATACCGCATAGTACTCTTTGTGCCAGACGATAAAGCGCGCGATGCCGTCCCGCAGGGGAGTGGAAGGGGTAAAGCCCGTCACATCGGAAAGGCGGCGTGTGTCGGCCCAAGTCGATTCCACATCGCCCGGCTGCATGGGCAGCGGTTCCCTGCGCGCCTTTTTGCCGAGGGCACGTTCCAGCTCGGCAATAAAATCGTCGAGCGGGACAGGCTTGCCGTTGCCTGTGTTGTAGAGCCGCCAGGGCGCGGAACTGCCGGCCGGATCGGGGCAAAGCGGATCAAAGCCCGGGTTTGGGGCGGGCGGCAGCGGCAAAAGCAGCGCAAGGCTTTCCACAACATCGTCAATACAGGTGAAGTCGCGGCGCATGCGCCCCTGATTGAACACCTTGAGAGGCTCGTTGTTCAGAATGGCGGTAGTGAAGAGGTGCGGGGCCATGTCCGGGCGTCCCCAGGGGCCGTAGACGGTAAAAAAGCGCAGGCCGGTGCAGGGCAGCCCGTAGAGGTGGCTGTAGGCGTGCGCCATGACCTCGTTGCTTTTTTTTGTGGCGGCGTAGAGGCTTGCGGGGTGGTCTGTGTTGTGGGATGTTGCATAGGGCTGGGCTGTGTTCAGGCCATAGACGGAACTGGACGAGGCAAAGACAAGATGGTTGATGGCGCGCCCACGGCAGCACTCCAGCAGATTGGCGAATCCGACTAGGTTCGAGGCGATGTAGGCGGCGGGATTGACAAGGCTGTAGCGCACGCCGGCCTGCGCGGCCAAATGGACAACGTGGCTGAAATTTTCGCGCGAAAATACAGTTTCCAGTTCCCGCGCATCGGCTAGGTCGCATTTGGCAAAGGCAAAGCGTTCCCGCGCGTGGGGGGATTGGCGTATCTGCTCAAGGCGATCCAGCTTCAGGCGCGTGTCGTAGTAGTAGTTGAGATTGTCGATGCCTGTGACGTGGTACCCGTCGGCAAGGAAGCGCAGAGCCGTGTGAAAGCCGATAAATCCGGCAACGCCGGTGACAAGAATGCGCATGAATGTCCCCACGGGATATGTTGCGGTGTTTCCGGCAGATGCTACGTTTTCCCGTTGCAAAAGTCCACACATCGTTCTATAGATGCTTTTTGCCTTTACAAGGCCGGATTCTCTGCCCTGTTTTGATTTCGCGGCCTGCCGTAACGACAGACCGCGCCAAACACCAAAAACGGCAAAATGAATCACTGCCGAAATTTCTCTTGCATTTTTATTCTGTATTTTGTATATTGATTACATGTGTCGTAGGGGAAAAGCAAAACTCACAGCCGGCGCGCTGGTATTTTTTCTGTGCCTCGGCTGGGCGCAGCCGATGTTGCTGTATTCCTGTGTCGCTGGTGTAGAGGTGCGGCAGGGCTGTCCCTTTATGCGCGCGGCAATGCCGGAAAGTTCCGACTGCGGGCACAAAACCGTCCTGCCTGACCAAAACGCCGCTCCCGTAGCGGGCGAATCCGACTTGGGCGGCTACAACATGCAGCTTTGCTGCGCGCCCCAGGCGGTGCTCTGTGCGGACGTTGCAACAGCGTTCGCGTTCTCCTCGCGTGGCGTGCCGCTCCAGCATCGCGCCGACACGCTCAGTTCTTCCCTGTATGTGAACGGCCTCTTCCGCCCTCCCGTTTTTTCCGCTGTCTGACGGAGTTCTTCGGCAGCGCACAGCGTTCCGGTGCACGCTCTGAATACAGGCGTGATCGGGTTTCGCTATCCGTTTTACAGCAGCAAAAGAGGGTATCCCCCTGATGTTCTCAACTCGCGTTTTCAGGGTTGGCGTGTGCGCCTTCCTGTTGTGCCACCTTGCGGCCTGTTCGTTCGCGCCTGTCTATACACGACCGCCTTCGCCGGTGCCGCCTGCCGTTGCGGGCGATGGCGCGCCCCGGGACGGGGAGGCATTTGTTACGGGCTGGCGGGATTTTTTTCACGATCCCCGCCTGCGGCAGCTTATTGCCGCAAGTCTTGAATACAACCGTGATCTGAAGGTGGCTGTTTTTGCCGTGGCAGAGGCCGGCGCGCGTTACCGTGTGCAACGGGCTGACCGTCTGCCCTCCCTGCAGGCGACAGGTTCAGGCGACTATAAGGCCGGATTTGAAGACCCCCAAAACAATACCGGCCTTTTTGAAAAACCCCGCGCTACGGAAGCCGCGCCGGAGCAGAGCGGAAAAAACGCCTATGAAGTTGGGGCAACAGGGTCTTTTGAACTGGACTTCTTTGGACGGATAAAAAGCTTGAGCGATGCGGCTCTGGAAAACTATCTCGCCACAGCCGAAGCGGCAAAAACAGTCCGCCTTTTGCTTGTCGCGCAGGTAGCCCAGGGCTATCTTGACGAATGTCTGGCGCGTGAACGAAGAGAAATTGCCAAAGACACGCTGAAAAGCCGGCAGTCTTCCTACGCCTTTATTGAGCGCAGGGTACAGTCCGGCCAGTCTTCCCTGCTTGAGCTGGAACAGGCCAGAAGCCTTGTGGAATCGGCCGCCGCCGCCGTAGCCCAGTCTGAACGCGAGGTCGCGCAAGCAGCCAACGCCCTGCAGTTGCTGACGGGAACGTATGCGGACAGTCAGCTTCCCGACCCCTTGCCGCTCACGCGGCAATCTCTGGCCGCGCTGCCGCAGGGGGTGATGTCTGAGATACTGCTTGTGCGACCGGACATTATGGAGGCCGAGCACAAGCTGAAGGCCGCCAATGCCGATATCGGCGCAGCGCGGGCGGCCTTTTTCCCTTCCATTACGCTTGTCGGAAACCTGGGCTACCAAAGTGACGATCTGGACAATCTGTTTTCGTACTCAAAGGGGTTTTGGTCCTTTTTACCGAAAGTCACCCTGCCCCTGTTTACGGCAGGGCGGAATACGGCCAATCTGGACGCGGCTGAGGCGCGAAAGCAGAGCGCTGTCGCTGGTTACGAAAAAACCGTTCAGACAGCTTTTCGGGAAGTGGCGGACGCCCTGCAAAGCAGGGAGTCCTATGCCGGCCAGTACGCGGCGCAAACGCGCTTTCTCGCGTCCCAGTCTCTTGTGCTGGAGCTTGCGCAAAACCGTTATATCAATGGCGCTGTAAGCTATCTTGAAATACTGGACGCGCAGCGTAATGTTTTTCAGTCGCGGCAGGATGTGCTTGGCACACGGCGCGACCAGCTTCTTAATGAAATATCCCTGTACCGCGCGCTCGGCGGCGGTTTGTCCGAACATACGGATACTGCCCGGATCGATGCGCAATCACCTGTAATTCGTGAGGAAAAATTATGAAATCCGCCATACTGTTTGTATTGTCCGTCTCGCTGACGTTTTTTTCCACGCTTGCCGTATCCGCGGATCACGCCGGCCATGGCGGACACAGCGCGGTGCCGTGCGCGGCAAAGCAGCAGGGTGACCAGATTGTCGCCACAACTGGTATTGTGGAAAGCGTTGATCGCGCCGGCGGCAAGGTCACCATCACCCACGATCCGATCCCGTCGCTGAACTGGCCCAAAATGATCATGCGCTTTACGGCGCAGGCCGATCTGCTGGAAGATATCAAGGCCGGCGACAAAGTGCGTTTTGATTTTCGCAATCAGGGCAGTGAATCCGTTCTGCTGGACATAGAGCGGATTCAGTAACGATCTTCGGGCAGGGCGCGCGCTCTGCCCGAAATTGCCAACACATCGAGGTATTCATGCTGTTCAAAAAAATGGCTCCTGCCCTGCTCTGCGTTGCGCTCGGCGCGGGAATCGGCGCGTATGCGAACTCCTTTCTGTTTTCCGGAGATGCCGGATCTCACGGCAAAACGGAAGCAACAGAACAGGGGGAGCGGGGCGAGCGCAAAATTCTGTACTGGTATGACCCCATGTACCCGGGCACACAGTTTGACAAGCCCGGCCCTTCGCCTTTTATGGATATGGACCTGGTGCCGCGCTATGCCTCGGAGGGTGAGGGAGCGGGAATCCGCATTGATCCGGCTCAGGTGCGGAATCTGGCCGTGCGCACGCAAAAAGTGGAACGGGAACGGCTGGTCTTCAGTCGGGATATTCCCGCCAATGTTGAGTTTAATGACTATCAGCTTGCCAGGGTGCAGCCCCGCGCCGAGGGCTTTGTGGAGAGCGCGCGACCGTGGGCTGTCGGTGATGTGGTGGCGGCGGAAGAGGCTCTTGCCGACATCACTGTTCCCGGCTGGGCGGCTGACCAGAGCGAATATCTGCTGCTGAAAGCGCAAAAAGCCGATGCGGGCCTTGTGCGCGGCGTGTGGGAGCGCATGCGTCTGGCCGGTATTCCGGAAAAAATGCTCAGAGCGCTGGAAACCACAGGCAAAGTGCAGACCCGCATGACGGTACATTCGCCCATCAGCGGCGTGCTGACGGCTTTTGACGTATACCCGGGCATGAACGTCACAAAGGGCGACACGGTTGCCGTTGTGCAGGGCGCAAATCCTGTGTGGGTGAGAGCCGACGTGCCTGAGCGTGACACGCATCTTGTCGCAAAAGACAAGCGGATCCGCGTGACTGTAACAGCTTTGCCCGGCATGGCCTTTTATGCGAACGCCTTTACGCTGCTTCCGCAGGCGGACAGGGATACGCGCACGGTGCCGCTCAGGCTGGTGATTGATAATCCCGACGGGCTGTTAAAGCCGGGCATGACGGCAACAGTTCGTCTGCGCGGCGCGGACGAGGAACAGTTGCTTGTCCCGACATCAAGCCTGATCAGCCTTGGTGAGGAACAGCGCGTCATCGTGCGTGCGCCGGACGGGTCGTTTGTGCCGAGGAGGGTGCGGACGCTGCGTTCTTCCGGAGAAAAAACAGCCGTCGCCTCCGGTGTGGAAGCCGGAGAAGAGGTGGTTGTGACAGGTCTTTTCCTGATTGATTCGGAAGCCAACCTGCAGGGCGCGCTGGGCAGGATGGAGAGGGAAGGCAGATGATTGCACATCTTATTCGCAGTTGCGTGGAAAACCGTTTTTTTGTGCTGCTCGGCGCGGCCCTGCTTTCCGTCTGGGGTGTGTGGGCGATATACAATACCCCGGTGGATGCGCTGCCCGATCTCTCGGACACCCAGGTCATCATCAGGACATCCTACCCGGGTAAGACACCGCAGCTCATTGAAAACCAGATAACCTATCCTTTGACCTCAGCCATGCTCTCAGTGCCCGGGGCAAAGGTGGTGCGCGGATTTTCCGCCTTTGGGGATTCGTATGTGTACGTCATTTTTGAAGACGGCACGGACCTGTACTGGGCGCGCAGCCGCGTGCTGGAATATCTGAATCAGGCGCAGAGCAGGCTGCCGGCCGGGGTGAGTCCTTCGCTCGGGCCGGACGCCACGGGCATCGGCTGGATATTTGAGTATGCGCTTGTTGACAGAAGCGGACGTCACGATCTGGCGGAACTGCGCTCTCTTCAGGACTGGTTTCTCAAATTTGAACTCTCGTCCCTGCCCGATGTGGCGGAGGTCGCTCCTGTCGGGGGCGTTGTCAGGCAATACCAGATTGTGCTTGATCCGGTAAAAATGGCGCAGTACAAAATCGCAGTCGAATCCATTGTCAAAGCTGTGGAAGCCTCCAATCAGGAAAGCGGCGGCTCTGTCATCGAACAGGCGGAATCGGAATATATGGTGCGCGCGAACAGTTATCTGCGCGGTAGTGAAGATTTTAACAAAATCGTCCTTAAAACGTCGGACAATGGTACCCCGGTCTATCTTGAAGATGTGGCGAACGTGCGGAGTGGCCCTGAAATGCGGCGCGGCCTTGTGGAACTGAACGGCGAAGGCGAGGTCGCGGGCGGCATTGTGCTGATGCGGGCCGGCAAAAACGCGCGGGACGTCATCAAAAATGTCAAGGCAAAACTGGACAGTCTGAGCCTGCCCGAGGGCGTTGAGATTGTCACCGTGTACGACAGGAGTCTGCTCATTGATCGGGCTGTTGACAACCTCACAACAAATCTGATTGAAGAATTTGCTGTGGTTGCCGTGGTTTGCGGCGTCTTTCTTCTGCATTTCCGCTCAGCGATGGTCGCTGTCCTTTCACTGCCTCTGGCGCTGTTCATAGCATTTATCATCATGTATTATCAGGGTATTTCCGCAAATATCATGTCTCTTGGGGGCATCGCCATTGCCGTAGGGGCCATGGTGGACGCCTCGGTTGTGATGGTTGAAAACACCCACCGTAAGCTGGAGCGCATGGAACAGGGCGGGCATACGCTCACCGGCGCGGAACGGTGGGAAGTCATTATTCGATCCGCGCAGGAAGTGGGCCCGGCGCTCTTTGTCAGCCTGCTCATCATAACTCTCTCGTTTGTCCCTGTCTTTGCTCTGGAAGGGCAGGAAGGGCGCATGTTTCGCCCGCTGGCCCTGACAAAATTTTACGCAATGGGCGCGGCAGCCCTGCTGTCGGTCATGGTTATTCCCCTGTTTATAGGCATCTGGGTGCGCGGTCCTGTGCCCACGGAGGCGCGTAACCCCCTGACGCGGGTTCTGATCCGTCTGTATACGCCCGTCATACGCGCGGTACTGCGCCGGCCAAAGGCCACGCTCGTCCTGGCGGCTCTGCTGGCCGTTTCCACGCTGTGGCCGCTCTCCCGTCTTGGCGGCGAATTTTTGCCGCGCATGGACGAGGGGGACATACTGTATATGCCTTCGACCCTGCCGGGTATTTCCGTCAGCGAGATAGGCCGCGTTCTGCAGATCACGGACAAACTGATCAGGACGGTGCCGGAAGTGGACACGGTCTTCGGCAAGGCAGGCCGCGCGGAAACGGCCACGGACACAGCGCCCGTGGAAATGGTGGAAACAACCATCCGTCTGAAACCCAAAGAACTGTGGCGCGAGGGCATGACCAGCGAAAAGATAGTGGCGGAACTGGACGCCGTTGTGCGGCTGCCGGGAGTTGCCAACCTCTGGGTGCCGCCCATACGTAGCCGCATTGACATGGTGTCGACCGGCGTCAAAAGTCCCATCGGCATCAAGGTTTCCGGCGCGGATTCGGCCCAGGTGGACAAGGCGGCGGCTGATATCCGCGCCGCGGCGATTCGGGTTCCCGGCGTGACGTCCGCGCTGGCGGAATCTCTGACCGGCGGTCGCTATGTGGACATTGCCGTCAAACGCGAATCAGCCGCGCGGTACGGTATGAATGTTGCTGATGTGCACCTGTTTGTTTCTTTGGCCATCGGCGGAGAAAATATAGGCGAAACCGTGGAAGGTATCGCGCGGTATCCCATCAATCTGCGTTACTTGCAGCAGTACCGCGACAGCCTGGAGGCGCTTAAGAGTATGCCGGTTCTGACTCCGGCCGGGCGGCAGATTACGCTTGAAGACGTGGCCGATATCCGCATGATGGGTGGTCCCACAATGCTGAAGAGTGAAAACGGCAGGTTGGCAAGCTGGGTGTATATTGACGCGCGCGGGGAGGATATTCTGACCATGGTGCGCAGGCTGGATGCGGCTGTCCGCGCCGCTGTCAGCCTGCCGCCCGGAGTGAGCGTGTCCTTTACCGGCCAGTTTGAAATGCTGGAGCGCGCCGCAGCCCGTTTGCGCCTTATGGTGCCGGCTACGTTGGTCATTATCTTTATTCTGTTGTATCTTGAATTCAAAAGTGTCCGCGAATCCTTGCTGATCATGACGTGTTTGCCGTTTTCGCTCATAGGCGGAATCTGGTTTATGTACGCGCAGGGCTACGCGCTTTCCGTGGCATCAGGCGTGGGCTTTATCGCTTTGGCCGGGCTTGCGGCGGAATTTGGCGTGGTGATGCTGATGTACCTTTTACACGCTGTGCGTGAAAGGCCGGGACTTGCCGACCCGGCAACAGCAACGCAGGGGGCCGTTGACGCGGCCATTTTTGAAGGAGCCGTGCTGCGCGTACGCCCCAAGGCCATGACGGTCATAACAACCCTCGCCGGGCTTTTGCCCATTTTCTGGCGGGCGGGAACAGGCTCTGAAATTATGACGCGCATTGCCGCGCCTATGTTTGGCGGAATGCTCAGCGCGGTGGTCTTGTCCATGGTCATTATCCCCGCCGCGTATAAACTGATGCTGACCGCATCGCTTATTCGTAGATAACTCTGGAGGCAGGTATGCGCGCGCTTTTTTCAATTTGCCGAAAGGCTAGCCCCTCATCCAGGTTTTTTCTTCAATATCCTTTTGGAATTTTTCAAACAGATCGGCAAACAGCGTCGGCGCAAAGGCATGCATTTTGCCAAGGAGCGGCAGGGCTGTTTCGCGCATCTGCGGGTGCGCCGCCCTGTCACAGCGTAGTGTAAAAATATGTCGCCACTCCCGTATGTTACATGTAACGACAAGTTCTGTTTTCAGGCTGTTGGGCAAGACAGCCCGCGCGGCATGGGCAGTTGTGCCGCTGTCAATGAGGGCAAGATAGGTGCGCTCGGCGTGTAGCATGGCCGTGTGCCACAGCGCGTATTCCGGTGATTTTTTTTTCCAGAAGCATGGGCGTATTACAGTAATTTCCTTGCCGAATTTTTCCCTAGCATAGTTGGCGTAGCGGGTGCTTTCCTGGCTGCAGGAGGCAAGGCGGTGGCGCACAAGCTCATGGGAAACACCTCTGTCGCAGACAATGCGGACTGTGGCGCAGACGTGTTCAAGCACGCTGTGGTGCCCTGATTGTATGATCCTGCTGACAAAAGGGGCTGCGGATATTGCGGTTATTCTGTCTTCAGATTTATAGCACACCCGACCGGCTGTTTCTATGCGTTTGAGCAGGCGTTTGTCCATGGCGAGGATGCGTGAGGAGGGCGCAATGATTTTCATGGATCTTTTTCTCCGTTCACGATGGCTCCCGCAAATATTCCGAGATAGCTCATGGAAAGAGCCAGATACCACATGCGGTAGAATTCGTGTCCGAATATGCCGTGTACGAACCAGCAGACAAATCCGATCCAGAACCAGACGGCGCATCGCCAGTAGACGCTGTGCCGCTGGTTGACCAGCGCCGCCGCACATTCGGCGTCAAGTCGCGGCTTGATGTTTTTATAGCCCCACCAGACAAAACCCAGCAAAAAGACCATGCCCAGGCAGAAACCCACAATGCCGTGCGCATAGAGGATGTCCAGATACAGATTGTGCGGGTGACTGATGGTTATCTCGTCATGGGCTGGCGCAAGGCCAAGGGCGCGAAATGCCGCATTGTACTGCCCGGCGCCTGACCCAAACCACGGGTGTTCCATAAAAACGCGCCAAGCCAGTTCCCACAGACTCCAGCGCCCATCCTGAGCTACGCCGCCGACACCTATGCCTCTTACGCGCGGCGTGAGGAAGAAAAGCGCACCTAGTATACACACTGTGAGCGCACCCGGCAACGAAATTTTCCAAAACGGTTTCAAGTTTTTGTATTGTACGATGCGCAGAAGGTTCCACAAACCGAAGGCCACGGCGACAGCCAGCATTCCGGCGCGCGTCGCCGCCCCGATGAGCAGAAAAAATCCCGACCAGAGCGCGGCGAAACACAAAAATGCGGAAAAAGCGGTGGAAAATTTTTGTCGCAGGACAAACCAGATGCTGAATGCGGGAATCATGGCAAGGGCAATGTAATTTCCCACGGCATAATCGCCCAGAGAGCCGGTAAGGCGGCCTCCGTTGGTGGGATAGCGCATGACGAAGTCATAGCCTGTAAATGCCTGCCATACGCCGTCCAACCCCTGCCAGCACACGGCAAGCGCGCAGGCGATGACAAGTCGTTGCAGGTCTTTGCCGGTACGCACGCATTCCATGGCGATAAAGGGCAGAATAAGGCCCTTGTTGACGGCTGTGCCCGCGAACAGCAATGATTCGAAAGGATTTGTGGAGAATACGATGCCCACAAGCATCATCAGCCACAGGCAATAAAACAGCGGCCGTACACGCAGACGCGCCAGCACGCTGTTTGACCAGTTGTATGCGTAACAGTGCGCGAGGCAGACAAGGGAAACAACGGGCATCACCTCGCGAAAGCCGTAGCCGACGGGAAAAAGCGCCAGATGCAGCCAAAACGACCAGAAAAGCCCAAAAAACCAGCGCTCGCCCGGCGTATTTTGCCGTACGGCAACGCTCAGATTGTGGAGCGCCGTCGCCGCGTTCTGGATCAGATTTGGATTGCCGGACATAACCGTTTGTTCAGATGACCTTGTTTAGCGCGTATTCAATAATGCCTTCGGCGCCGGCCTCGCGCAAACGGGGGATTATGTCCCGTACAAGGCCGATCTGTACCACTGTTTCCACAGATATCCACCGACTGTCGCGCAAGGGAGAGACGGTGGGGGAGTTGAGTGAGGGCAAAATGGCCAGTACGGCCTCAAGATTGTTTGCCGGCGCGTTCATTTTCAGGGCGACAAGTTCCTCGGCGCGCAGGGCGCCGCGCAAAAGCAGGCTCAGTTGTTCAATTTTTGCGCGTTTTTGAGGATTTTTCCAAGATTCCCTGTTGGCAATAAGCGCGGGAAAAGACGTCATAACCTCGGCAATGATTCGCAGACCGTGGGCGCGGATGGTTGAACCGGTTTCCGTAACTTCCACGACGGCGTCGGCAAGACCTTCCACAACCTTGGCTTCGGTCGCGCCCCAGGAGTAAAATACCTCAACCCTGATACCCATGTCGGCAAAATAGCCGCGCGTACTGTTTTGCAGTTCTGTCGCAATGCGCTTGCCGGCAAGGTCATGCGGGCGTTCATAGGGCGAATCGCCCGCAACGGCCAGTACCCAGCGGCAGGGTTTGTTGGACGACTTGGAGTAGACAAGGTCTGTCACGCGTTCAACCATATCTGTGTGTCCGCCTTCAGCAAGCCAGTCCAGACCGGTGATTCCGGCGTCCATCACGCCCGCGGCGACATAGCCGCCTATTTCCTGCGCCCTGCAAAGCGAAACACTTATCTGCCCATCGTCAATATCGGGAAAATAGTTGCGCGAATATTTGCTCAGCTTCCATCCGGCGCGACCAAAAAGACTGACAGTGGCTTCTTCCAGCGAACCCTTGGGTACGCCTAGTTTGATAAGCGCTTGTGTGTTGTTCATGAAGATATTCTGTATATCTGTTTGGGGTCAAAAATTTTTGGGGAGCAGCGACGCACTTCGCCGTCCCGCAATTCACGGTAAAAGCAGCTCCGTCGTCCGGTGTGGCAGGCAGCACCCCCTGCCTGTGCCACAAGTAATAGAAGAGCATCGCTGTCGCAGTCAATGCGCAGGGCGCGTATTTTTTGGACATGGCCGGAAGTTTCCCCCTTGTGCCAGATCTCGTTCCGGCTGCGACTCCAGTAGTGGGCTTCACCGGTTTCAAGGGTTTTGCGGAAAGCCTCCTCATTCATAAAGGCCAGCATCAACACTTCACCGGTGGCGTCGTCTTGAACAATCGTAGGAATAAGCCCCTTGCTGAAGTCCGGCGTAATATCCGCACTGACTGAAACTGTCTTTGAAGCCCTGTCCTGATGCGTATATAAACTCCTTGCGGCGGGATTCGCATTTTTTGCAGCAAGGAATCTATCCATAAAAGCGTTTGGCGTCAAGTGTCGCTTGCGTAAAATATGTGGTTGTGTCAATATGTTCTGTTGTAAATATTTGGTTGCCGCTTTTCCAAGGGATACGCCATGTCAGAATTCATACCTGATGCCGCGGCATTGCCGCAGCTTGAGCCAAGTAGTCTTTCCGAGCCGGAAGACGCCCTGCCGCGCGTGGCGTTGGGCGATTTGCCCGCGCCCGTGTGTGAGGGCGCAGCCCGCGCCGGTTGGCAAAGTCTTATGCCTGTGCAGTCCCTTGCTCTGCCGTATCTGTTGCAGGGTCGTGATATCATGGTGCAGTCGCGCACCGGCAGCGGCAAGACAGGCTGTTATCTTCTGCCGATGCTCATGAGCCTTGATCCGCGCGTCAAGGCGCCGCAGGCGCTTGTACTTGTGCCCACACGGGAACTGGCTGTGCAGGTGGAGCGTGAGGCGGCAACGGTGTTTGCTGAAACCGGCCTGCGTTCTGTCGCGGTTTACGGCGGCGTGGGCTACAAAAAACAGATGGATGCGCTGTCCGCGGGTGCGCAGTTTATTGTTGGCACGCCCGGGCGTGTCCTAGATCATTTGTTGCGCCGCACCATGAGCCTTGAGAGAGTGCGCGTCCTTGTCTTTGACGAGGCCGACCGCATGTTGTCAATCGGCTTTTATCCCGACATGAAGGAAGTGCAGCGCTACCTGCCGAATCGGCGTGTGCACGTCTGCCTGTTTTCAGCCACCTATCCGCCGCATGTGCTCAAGCTTGCCGCAGAGTTTATGGAGTCGCCGTCTCTGCTTTCCCTTTCGCACAGACAGGTGCACGTTGCGCAGGTACAGCACCTTTGCTGTCAGGTCAAGCCTATGGATAAGGACAGGGCGCTGGTACGGCTTCTGGAAACAGAAAATCCCGCATCGGCGCTTATTTTTTGCAACACAAAGGCCAATGTGCAGTATGTGACCGGTGTGTTGCAGGGTTTTGGCTACAATGCCGACGCGCTTTCCGCGGATCTTTCCCAAGCACGGCGTGAAGCGGTGTTGAACAGGTTGCGCGAGGGGAACCTTCATTATCTTGTGGCTACGGATGTGGCCGCGCGCGGCATCGACATACCGGCACTTTCCCATGTGTTTTTGTACGAAATCCCGGAAGATCATGAAAATTATATCCACCGCGCCGGGCGCACCGGCCGCGCGGGCGCGGCCGGCACAGTGATTTCTTTGGTGGATGTGGTGCAGCGCATGGACATTACGCGTATCGCGCGGCACTATGGCATTATGCTTGAAGATATGCCCCTGCCCACAGACGAAGAAGTGGCAAAGGCGTCGGGCGCGCGTCTGACGGCTTTTCTGGAAGCGCGCCTTCGCGCGCTCACCGGCCTTGAGCGTTTGCGCGCGGAGCGTTTTGCGCCCGTGGCGCGTGAGTTGGCGGAGAGCGTGGGCGAAGAGGAAGGAGTGTTGCCTCTGTCGGTGGTGCTGGACGATTTTTACCGGCGGTGCGACAATCGTTTTCCCGACGCGGGGCCTGCGCGTCGCCGGGAGGCCGTTGGAGCGCTACGCGCCGGCCGGCGGCGAGGGCGCGGACGTTCAGGACAACGCGGCAAATCACCTTTTTCGGGCAGGGCCTGAAGCGGGACGGATATGTATGTTTGATAAAAACTGCGGATTCGTGAATATCCCATGAATAAGGCAGACACTATGCAAAACGCGGTGGAATGTTTTGATGCGGAAGGCGCCGCCCAGCAGGCCATAAATAACTTCACAGCGCTACTGGAAGATACGGACTTTGCTGTTGAGATGGAGCTTATGGGCATAGGCCGCCTGCACTTTATGCTCCGCAGGCGTATGCTCGTGGAATGGCGTGGCCTGTATGCGGCCCTGTGGCGACTTGCTCTGTCGCATTCTTTTCCGGGGGATGCCGACCGCATTTTTGCAACGTTTCTGCAAACGATGCACGGCATGTACCAGGACGCACAGACTCTGCAAAGTCTCGTTCGCGCAAAAGAATACTGGGCCATGCTTGCGCCTGTTGACAGTGCGGATTTCAGCCCGGCGGCGCGGCATCTGGCTTCCTTTTTTAATCAGGACGCCATGCAGTTGCGCAGCATGAATCTCAAACTGGCGCTGCATATTCGCACTGTGTACAAATTTATCTTTGACAGGCTGTTCTGAACGATTCGAATATGTTTATAGCTTCCCACGTGGGCGAATTGCCCAAAAGTAGCGGCACAGGCGTCACAATCGGCAATTTTGACGGTGTCCACAAAGGCCATCAGGCGCTGATACGCCGCACACTCGCCGGTTGCCGCGAACAGGGCGCCGACTGCGTGCTGGTGACGTTTTGGCCGCATCCGCGCAGTATTGTCGCACCCAAAAATACACACGCGCCGCTCAACAGCCGTGAGCGGAGGATGGAGCTTTTGTCCTCGCTGGGCGTGGAGCGCGTGCTGGAATTGCCGTTCACGCGCGCAATGGCGGCATACACGCCGGAAGAATTTGTGTGCGCCTGCCTTCTGCCCCTGAATATGCGCTCGCTTACGGTGGGACACGATTTTTCACTGGGACGCACCCGTGCCGGAACCGTTGACGTGTTGTGCGCCCTAGGCGCTGTGTACGGTTTTTCCGTGGAACAACTGGAAGCGGTGATTGAGGATTCCGCAGTGGTGAGTTCAACGCTGCTGCGCGAAATGATAGCTTGCGGCGATGTGCGCCGCGCCGCGCGGCTGCTTGGCCGTCAGTATGGTTTTCGGGGCGAGGTGGCGCGTGGCCGGGGCAAGGGCAGAGAACTGGGTTTTCCCACGGCAAATCTGCTGCCGCCGGGAATCCTGTTGCCGGCTTTTGGCGTGTACGCTACGCGTATGCGTGTGGGAGAGCGGTGTTTGCGGTCTGTCACCAATGTTGGCGTGCGTCCGACTTTTGGCGTCTCAGAGGTAACGGTGGAGAGTTTTTTGCCGGACAGCGCGGAAAACCTTTACGGGCGGCGCGTGTTGCTGGAATTTGTGGAACGACTGCGCGGCGAGCGGCGGTTTGAAAGCGGGGAAGCATTGTCGCGTCAGATTGCCGATGACGTTGCGCAGGCGTGCAGGATTTTGGATGTCGAAGCATCTGTCGTGTAAAAAAACCGTTGACCAACAGGCGTTCTGCGGCTATAGCTCAGCAGTATTGCCATCTGGTGTAGGAGCGTAGCTCAGGTGGCTAGAGCACTTCCTTGACACGGAAGGGGTCAGCAGTTCAAGTCTGCTCGTTCCTACCATACAGTTTTTCCTGGCAGGAGTTGTCCGCGTGATCAGAGCATTTCCTTGAGACGGTTTGAAAAGGAAGAATCAGCAGTTCATAACTGCACGTTGTTGTGTGTCAGCAAGGGGACGCTTCCTTTTCCGGCAGTGAAGAGGGGCGTTTCCCTGTTTGTTTTTTTCAAAATCAGCTGTCCGGATTCTTGCGGGTCCCGCTGTAGCTAGGTTTTTAGGAGTTTTACATGACTGTCCGTGTGGAAGGCAGGGAGGCGGAAGTTCCGTCGGGGGCCACTGCCGAAACGGCGCTGCGCGCCGTAGTGAGCGGGAAAAAGCTTAAAGCTGTTGTTGCGGTGAATGTCCTGCGCGGTGCGGAAAAGACACTGCTGGATCTTGACGCCCCCCTGCCGGAAGGTTGTGAGGTTCTTGAGCCTGTGTATGCGGATTCCGCGGATGGCTTGCGCCTTATCCGTCATAGTGCTGCCCATGTGATGGCCGCCGCCGTGCGGCGTCTTTTTCCGCAGGCAAAGGCCACTATCGGTCCGGCCATTGACACCGGCTTTTATTACGATTTTGACACGGACAATCCCTTTTCCGTTGAGGATTTTGACGCCATTGAAAAAGAACTGCGCGCCTTGGCCGCGGCGCGGCTACCCTTTACGCGGGAAACTCTTCCCAGAGAAGCGGCAATAGAGCGTTTCCGTAAAGAAAATGAACCCTATAAAGTTGAACTTATTGAAAGTATTGACGCGGACACGGTGTCCCTCTACACCTGCGGCGAGTTTACAGACCTGTGCCGCGGGCCGCATGTGCCGCACACGGGTTTTGTCGGCGCGGTGAAGCTTTTGTCCACAGCCGGGGCATACTGGCGCGGTGATGAAAAAAATAAAAGGCTTTCACGCATTTATGGCACGGCTTTTGCCGATAAAAAAGCGCTTGCCGCCTATCTTAAGCAGATGGAAGAGGCCAAACGGCGCGACCACCGCAAGCTGGGGCGAGAACTCAATTTCTTCAATTTTCAGGAAGATGTCGCCCCGGGCATGGTGTTCTGGCTGCCCAAGGGCATGTTGATGCGCGTCATTCTGGAAGATTTCTGGCGCAGGGAACATTTGCGGCGCGGCTACTCCATGGTGCAGGGGCCGCAGCTTTTGCGTGTGGAAACATGGCAGAAATCCGGCCATTATGAACACTACCGCGAAAATATGTATTTTACTGATATTGAAGATGACGCTTACGGAGTCAAACCGATGAACTGCATTGCGCACATGCTGATATACAAAAACGCGATGCGTTCCTACCGTGATTTGCCGCAACGGTATTTTGAGCTTGGCGTTGTGCACCGTCACGAAAAAAGTGGCGTGCTGCACGGGTTGTTGCGGGTGCGCCAGTTCACGCAGGACGACGCTCACATTCTCTGCACGCCACAGCAGCTTGAGGGTGAAATTTTGCAGGTTATCCGTTTGATACAGGATTTGATGGGACTTTTTGGCTTTGACTACAAAATAGCTGTTTCCACGCGACCGGCAAACAGCATAGGCACGGATGAAGCTTGGGAAATGGCGACCGGCGCGCTGATTCAGGCTGTGGAGAAAGCAGGGTTGGCCTATGAAATCAATGCGGGCGACGGCGCGTTTTACGGGCCGAAAATCGACGTGCGTCTGCTTGACTGTATTGGGCGGGAATGGCAATGCTCTACCATTCAGGTGGATTTTACCCTGCCTGATCGTTTTGATCTGGTCTATATAGGGCAGGACGGCGCGCGCCACCGTCCTGTGATGGTGCACAGGGCGATCATGGGGTCCCTTGAGCGTTTTATCGGCGTTCTTATCGAGCATTACGCAGGGGCATTGCCCATATGGCTTGCTCCAGAACAGGCGCGCGTCCTGACGGTGGTGGAGGCTGGCGATGACGCCGCCCTGCGCGCGCAGGACGAGCTGCTCGCCCTAGGCATACGCGTCACAGCCGACACGCGCAATGAGAAACTTGGCTTCAAGGTACGCGAAGCCCAGATGTCCAAGGTGCCGTACATGCTGGTAGTGGGGGAAAAGGAAGCGCAGAGCGGCGGAGTGAATGTGCGTTTGCGCAATGGCGACAACATGGGGCTTAAATCTGTTGAGGATGTGGCCGCCCTGATACGGGCGGACTCCGAAGAGCCTTTCAGACAAGGAGGGATGCGTTATCGCTTCGCCTAACATACGAACAAGGCGCGACCTGCCGCAGGACAGCGTGCGTCGCAATGAGTTGATACGCGCGCGCGAGCTGCGCGTGATCGGGGCTGACGGGGAACAGTTGGGGATTTTGCAGCGCGCGGACGCTATTGCCATGGCAAAGGAGGCCGGCCTAGATCTGGTGGAGGTTGCCTCCACGACCGAGCCGCCTGTCTGTCGTATTATGGACTACGGAAAGTTCAAATACGAGCAGCAGAAGAAAAAACAGGAAGCCAAAAGGCGGCAGACTGTGGTGCAGATCAAGGAAATCAAGGTGCGTCCCAAGACGGATGATCACGATTATGAAACAAAGATGCGCCATGTACGTCGCTTTCTGGAAGAGGGCGACCGGTGTAAGGTTTCCGTCTTTTTTCGTGGACGTGAAATCGTGCACAAGGATCGCGGCCTGAGCATTCTGGAGCGTGTTGTGCAGGATTTGGCCGATGTGGGCAAGGTGGAGCAGGAGCCGCATGCCGAAGGGCGCACTCTGCAGATGCTGCTTGTCCCCAAAAAATAACTGCGCATTGCGCGGACAAATTTCAAGATAAACTTGCGTTGCGTTCTTTTTTGGGGCAATGTTTTTCTCTTGCGCTTTTAGTATGTAAGGAGTTTGTCATGCCGAAAATTAAAACACGGCGCGCCGCAGCCAAGCGCTTTCAGCTGACGGGAAGCGGCAAGTTCAAGCGCCGTCGTCAAAATCTGCGTCATATTCTGACAAAAAAAGCCGCGGGCCGCAAAATGCGCCTTGGGCAAAGCGCGCTGGTCCACAGGGCGAACGAGAAGGCCGTGCGCCGCATGCTGCCCAACGGTTAGCGCGGCGTACGCAAAAACAAGAACCTGCCGGGCGGGCATTCCTCCGCCTTGTTCGGCATGAGGAGGATACGCGCATGCGTGTAAAGAGAGGTCTTGCCGCGCACCGTCGGCATAAAAAATATCTGACCGCCGCCAAGGGTTTTCGCGGCGGTCGCAGCCGTTTGTACCGCACGGCGCGTGAAGCGGTGGAGCGTTCGCTCCACTACGCTTATGTCGGTCGCAAACATCGCAAACGTGATTTCCGCGCGCTCTGGATTTTGCGCATCAACGCCGGCGCGCGTTTGAACGGGCTTTCCTACAGCCGTATGATGCACGGTCTCAAACTCGCGGGCGTTGGGCTGAACCGCAAGATTCTTGCGGATATGGCGGTACACCAGAAAGACGATTTTGCTCAAGTGGCGGAACTGGCGAAAACCGCGTTGTGCTGAATGGATCTGCTTACGGCGCTGGACGCTCTGTTTGTGGAGTTTGAACAGGCTCTTGCGGGGGCCGCTTCGCTGGAGAGCCTTGAAGCCTTACGCGTGGACGCTCTTGGACGCAAGGGCAGACTTGCCCGGATCATGAGCCGTTTGCCGGAGCTTGCGGCGCAAGCCCGTCCCGCCGCGGGGCAAAAGGCCAACAGCGTCAAGGAGCGGTGCACCGCGTTGTTTGAAGAACGCGCAAATGCCCTCTTGGCCGCCCGTGAATCTGCGGCCTTGAAGCGTTTTGACCCTACTTTGCCCGGGCGGACGCCCTGGCGGGGGTCCCTGCATCCGACAACGCTCATCACCGAAGAAATATGCGCTGTGTTCACCGCAATGGGCTTTGATATAGTTTCAGGCCCCGAGGTGGAACACGACTATTACAATTTTGAAGCCCTCAATATGCCCGCGGCGCATCCTGCCCGCGACATGCAGGACACGCTCTATATCACCGGGCAAATGCTCCTTCGCACGCACACTTCGCCCGTACAGGTGCGCTCCATGCTGGTACGCAGGCCGCCGTTGTCTGTTATCGCGCCGGGCAAGGTGTACCGGCGGGATTCGGATGTGACCCATACCCCCATGTTTCATCAGATTGAGGGGCTTGTGGTGGGGAATCTCATAAATTTTGCGCATCTGCGCGGCACATTGACCACATTTGTGTGCGCCGTGTTCGGCTCGCGGACAAAGGTGCGTTTTCGTCCGAGCTTTTTCCCCTTTACCGAGCCTTCCGCCGAGGTTGATATTTCGTGCAGTTTGTGCGGCGGTACAGGGCATGTCGCAGGCGGCCCCTGCCGCGTCTGCAAAGCAACCGGTTGGGTGGAAATACTGGGCTGCGGCATGGTTGATCCCACTGTGTTCGCCGCTGTGGACTATCCGGATTCGGTGAGTGGCTTTGCCTTTGGCATGGGGGTGGAGCGTGTGGCCATGATCAGATACGGTATCAACGATCTGCGCATGTTTTTTGAAAACGATACGCGCTTTCTCACGCAGTTTGTCCGAGGATAAGGCGAGAGTATGGTCAAGGTATGGGCAAAGCGGGGTCACGGGCAAGGGAGTGTTCGAAGCCATATTCAGGGAATGGCTGTGTTTGTCCTACTGAGTCTTGTCCTGTTTGAATCTCATCTGGTTTTGCCGGGTACGGCACATGCGGCCTCCGCCTTAAGCCCGCGCCATACAGGCATGGAGCCTCCCGGCGGCAATCCCTTGAAAAATCTTCCCTCCGGCAATTCGTCCGCCTCACGCACTGTTCAGTCGGGCCAGGGTTATACCGACGCCTATGGTAACACTGTTGACGATCGCCAACCGGAAGAAAGAGTGCCGAGGCAGCGCCCTGGAGCAGGCGCTTACGGCGGATATGGGGAAACTCCGGACACGCGCCCTCTGCCGAATCCGGACATCTCTCCGCCGGCATGGTCGTTCAGATAAACAGAAAATTCTGAAAAAATCGCACGGGAACTGGTATGCTGCTTTCTCTTTCATGGTTGCGCGAATTTACGCCTTACGAAGGTTCTCCCGAAGCGCTGGGCGACAGGCTGACCATGCTCGGTCTTGAGATGGAAGACATTGTGCGCCCCTACAGGGACATCAGCGATATCGTTGTGGGGCATGTGGTGGCCTGCGCGCCGCATCCGGAATCAGACCATCTGCATGTGTGCAGGGTAGACGCAGGCCTGGAGGAAGCGTTGGACATAGTCTGCGGCGCGCCCAATGTGGCGGACGATCAAAAGGTTCCGGTCGCCCTTGTCGGCACGCGGCTGCCGGATGGCACAGCCATCAAAAAGGCCAAATTGCGCGGAGCGCCCTCATTCGGCATGATCTGCTCCGAACGGGAACTGGGATTTTCCGACAGCCGCGACGGCATCATGGTGCTGCCCCAAGAGTGTCAGGTTGGTGCGCGCCTTGTTGATGCCATTGCGTTGGACACAGAGGTGCTGGACATTTCCGTCACGCCAAACCGCGCGGATTGTCTTTCCATACTCGGGCTTGCGCGGGAAACAGCCCTTGCTTTTGACCTGCCCCTGCATATTGCCGACCTGCAGCTTGTCGAGGACCCGACGGAACAGCAGGTTCTTATAGATATTCAGTCGCCCGATCTCTGCCGGCTGTACGCTGGGCGTGTTATTGCCGGCGTCAGCATAGTACCCGCGCCCATGCGCGTGCGTCATCGCCTTCATGCGCACGGTGTTCGCTCCATTTCAAATATTGTGGATGCCACCAACTATATTCTGCTGGAATGCGGTCAGCCCCTGCACGCTTTTGATCTGGACAGGCTTGAGGGCGGGCGCATTGTGGTCAAGCGTGCCGGCAACGGTGAAAAAATTACCACGCTGGACGGCCAGGAACGTATCCTTGCCCGTGATGATCTGTGCATATGCGATGCAAGGCGCGCTGTGGCGCTGGCCGGCGTTATGGGTGGGCTGAACTCTGAAATCACGGAGCAAAGCCGCACTGTTTTTCTGGAGAGCGCTGTGTTCAAGCCGGAAGCTGTCCGTAAAACTTCCCGTCGTCTAGGGCTTTCCTCAGAAGCCTCGTACCGTTTTGAGCGCGGCATTGACCAACAGCGGTCGATTTTTTCTCTGAATCGCGCCTGCGCCATGATAGCGACCTTTAGCGGAGGGCGCGTGCTGCGCGGCGTGGCTTGCGCCCATCCCACCCCCTTTATTCCGGCGCGTATCACGTACCGTCCGGCACGCGCGAACGCGCTGCTGGGCATTGAACTGTCCCGGGAATTCAATGAAAAATCCCTTTTGGACATAGGCTGCGCTGTTGAAAAATCCGCAGCGGAGAGCTGGCTGGTCAGCCAGCCAAGCTGGCGACCGGATATTACCCGTGAAGCCGACCTGATTGAAGAAGTGGGCAGACTCTACGGGCTGGATGCAATCCCGTCGCTGCCGCTGCCGGTACTGCGGGACGGCGGGCAGGGGGGGCAGTCGCTCCATGCTTTTTGGTCGCGCGTCAAACACTGGGCAGCGGGGCTTGGCCTGAACGAAGCCGTCAACTACAGCTTTGTCGGACACAAAGACCTTGATCATCTTGGCTTGCCGGAACAGGGGCGCGTGTCTGTGCTCAATCCCCTCTCGGCGGAGCAGGACGTGTTGCGCACAGCGCTTGCCCCGGGCCTGCTTCAGACTCTGCGCAACAATTTGGCGCAGGGCGCCCATGGTTTGCGGATTTTTGAACTGGCGTACAGCTTTGAGGCAGCGTCCGCCGGCATTGGCGACACGGGCGTTTGTGTTTGTGAAACGGGCAAACTTGCCGTGCTGCTGTACGGGGCGCGTTATGACGCTGTCTGGCCATATATTGAAGCGGACGCGGACTATGCCGACATCAAGGGCATTGTGGAGCATCTGTTGCACTTTTTGCGTTTGCCCCCGCCTGTCGTCTGTGCGCAGCGGGACGCGCCTGCCTGCCTGCTACCCTGTGTGGATGTGCGCTGTAACGGAGAAGAGATAGGACAGATAGGGCGTCTCAAGCCGGCGTTGGCGGAACCGTTCCACGCGTGCAAGGACGTGTGGCTTGCCGAGCTTAATCTGGACAGGCTGCGCGCGCTGCACGACAAGATTGTCATGCGTTTCGCGCCGCTGCCTGTGTATCCGCCGGTACGCCGCGATATTACAGTCATTGCCGGGCACAGTCTGCACGCGGGGAAGGTGCTTGCGCATTTGGCAAATCTCAAAAATCCTCTGCTTGTCGAAAGCGTGCTGACAGATGTTTTTGAGCCGGAAGGGCAGGATGTTCCGGAAGGCGAGCGCCGGCTGACCTTCCGTTTGACATTCCGCCATCCCGACCGCACCCTGAAAGATGCGGAAGTGGACAGGGAACGGGAAAACGTGGCAAATTCACTCAAACAGTCTTTAGGAGTGCGTATTTAGCCTGGCATGGGTGAAGGAAGCAGCCCTATGGCGGAAAAAACATATCGCATCGGCGAAGTTGCGAAGCTGCTCAAGGTCAACGCTTCCGCGTTGCGTTTTTGGGAGACGGAGTTCCCCCAGGTCGCGCCTTTGCGCACCGACAGCGAGCAGCGCCTGTACACGGAATCCCATGTGGTGATTCTGCGCCGAATCCAGCAGTTGCTGCACGAGCAGGGTATGACAATTGACGGCGCGCGCCGCGTGCTTGAGGGGGGCAGCGCCGTGCTGGACGAAGATCTGCCGGAGCGCGTGGCGCCTGTGCCGGCTCCGGCGTTCATGCAGATGCTGCGCAAAGAGCTTTTTGCCGTGCGGCGCATATTGGCTGAAAAGTCATGAGGCTGATATGATTCTCTCACCTTCACTACTCTGCGCCGATTTTTCCCGGCTTGCCGATGAAGTGGCCGCTCTGGAGGCCGCCAGCGTGTCGTGGCTGCATCTGGACGTCATGGATGGTTGCTTTGTTCCTAATATCACCTTTGGCCCTCCGCTGATCAAAGCCTTGCGTTTCGAAAGCCGGCTTTTTTTTGACGTGCATCTGATGATTGAAGAACCCGCGCGCCATCTGCATGCCTTCAAGGACGCCGGGGCCGACATGCTGGTTATTCATGTTGAGGCGGATTGTCACGCCCAGCGCACGCTTGCGGCAATCCGCGCGCTGGGGCTCAAGGCGGGTATTGCCGTAAATCCCGGCACGGATATTTCAGCCGTACGCTGGCTGGTGCAAGACTGCGACATGCTGCTGATCATGGCTGTCAATCCCGGTTTTGTCGGACAGCGGTTTTTGCCGCAAACCCTTGCCAAAGTGCGCGTGGCAAAGGCCATGTTGGCCGAGATTGGCGCTACACATGTTCTTGTGCAGGTGGACGGCGGCGTCTGCCCGGAGAACGCCGCCGCGCTGGTGGAAGCCGGAGCGGATGTGCTGGTTTCCGGTTCAGCGTTTTTTGGACACAAACCTTACGCCGATCGTTTGAAGCTGTTCGCCGCGCTTTCTCGCCCTCAATCCAGGAATTAACCATGCCCACCCGCAGACAATGCGCCAACGCCATCCGCGTCCTTTCCATCGACGCTATTGAACAAGCGCAGTCCGGTCATCCCGGCGCGCCGCTCGGCATGGCCGATATGGCGGAGGCGCTGTGGCGGCATATGCTCAAACACAATCCCGCCAACCCAGCCTGGGTTGACCGTGACCGTTTTGTGCTCTCCAACGGACACGCCTCCATGTTGCTGTATGCGGCGCTGCATTTGACAGGGTATGATCTGTCCGTGGAGGACATAACGCACTTTCGGCAGTGGAATTCCAGAACGCCGGGTCATCCGGAGCGCGGCGTATGCCCTGGTGTGGAGATGACAACCGGCCCGCTCGGGCAGGGCATCGCTTCGGCTGTGGGCATGGCGCTGGCCGAACGCCTGCTGGCTGCTCGGTTCAACACACAGCGTCACACGGTAGTTGACCACCGCACCTATGTGTTTTGCGGCGACGGCTGCCTGATGGAGGGCATTTCCCATGAGGCCTGCGCGCTTGCCGGCGTCTGGAAACTCGGCAAGCTGATTGCGCTGTACGATGCGAACGGAATATCCATAGACGGCGCTATTGACGCCTGGTGCAATGAAGACGTGGGGGCGCGTTTTGCTGCGTACCATTGGCAGGTGATTGGCCCGGTTGACGGGCACAACGCCGCAGCGTTGGATGAGGCGCTTGCGCGGGCGCGCGCAGACGCTTCACGCCCGTCGTTGATCATCTGCCGCACGCATATCGGCTTTAACTCCCCCAAAGTGGATTCCGCAGCCTGTCACGGTGCTCCCCTTGGCAAAAAAGCCGTGGCGGAAACGCGCAAAGCCCTTGGATGGGAACACGCGCCTTTTGTCATCCCGGATGATGTATACGCGGCTTGGGACGCCCGCAGCACCGGCCGGAACGCTGAATCGGCCTGGAATACGGCCTTTGAGGCCTACCGGCAAGAGCATCCGGAATTGGCGGTGGAATTTTTACGGCGTCAGCGCGGCGATCTGCCGGTCAACTGGCCGGACATCGTCCAGACACTGCTGCAAGACGTTCAGGACGCGCGGGAGAGCGTGGCCACACGCACGGCCTCCAGGCATGTTTTAGACCATCTGACGTCCTGCCTGCCGGAACTGATCGGCGGGTCGGCCGACCTTACCGGGTCGGTGTGCACGTTTGCGCAAGGCTCTGAAAATTTTAACGCTGAAACATATACGGGCAACCATATCAGCTACGGCGTGCGCGAATTCGGCATGAGTGCCGTCATGAACGGGCTTGCGCTGCACGGCGCTTTTATCCCGTATGCCGGTACGTTTTTGTCCTTTGCGGATCAGGCCAAGAACGCCCTGCGCCTTGCTGCCCTTATGGGTATCCGGGTCGTCTGGGTGTTGACGCACGATTCCATCGGCGTGGGTGAGGACGGGCCTACCCATCAGCCCATAGAGCAACTTGCCATGCTGCGCGCGACACCCAATTTTTTGCTCTGGCGTCCCTGTGACGCGCTGGAAACGGCTGTCGCTTGGAAATGCGCAATGGAAAGCCGCGCAAAACCGGTCTGTCTTGCCCTGTCACGTCAGAAAGTGCCGTTTTTTGAGCGTACCGCGGCGCAGGTTGAGGCTGTTGCGCGGGGCGGCTATGTATTGCGCGAATGTGACGGCATCCCTCCTGATCTGCTGTTGCTGGCAACGGGTTCCGAGGTGCATCTTGCCGTGCGGGCGGCGGAAAAGCTTGCGGAATCCGGCTGTCGGGCGCGGATTGTTTCCATGCCGTGCGCCGAGCTTTTTGACGCTCAGGATTCCGCATACAGGGAGAGCGTGCTGCCGACGCGCGTACGCGCGCGTCTGGCAGTGGAGGCCGCCGCTCCGGACTACTGGCGCAAATACGTGGGGCTTGACGGCACAGTGGTTGGAATGCCACACTTTGGCGCGTCAGCGCCGGCAAAGGATTTGTACGCGCGGTTTGGACTTACCGTGGACAATTTGGTGGCTGAGGCCTTGCGATTGCTGAACACATAAACGATGGCCGTCCGTTGTATAAACAGCAGAAAAAATATCCAGCAAGGAGATGCCCATGCCGATCAAAACCATGAACGATCTGAACCTGCAAGGGAAAACGCTTGTTGTCCGGCAAGACCTTAACGTGCCCATGAAAAATGGAACGATCACCAACGACAAACGTATCCGCGCGGCCTTGCCCACCTTGTGGCTTGCTCTGGACAAGGGCGCCGGCGTGATTGTGCTGTCGCACCTGGGGCGTCCCACCGAAGGCCGGTACGAAGAAGAATTTTCTCTCAAGCCGGTGGCGGCGCGTCTGGCGGAACTGTTAAAACGGGATGTGTCTGTCATCAGGGAGTTGCGGGACGCCAATGCGGCGCCCGGGCAGTGCGTGATGCTTGAGAATATCCGGTTTTTCAAGGGTGAAACAAAGAACGACCCGACGCTTGCCGCCACGCTGGCAAAACTGGGCGATGTGTATGTGATGGATGCGTTCGGCGCGGCGCACCGCGCGCATTCCTCTACCGAAGGCGCTGTGCGCCTTGCCGCGCAAGCCTGCGCCGGGCCGCTTATGGCGGCGGAGCTGGAGGCTTTCGCCAAGGTGCTCGACAAGCCGCGCAAGCCATTGGCCGCCGTGATCGGCGGTTCCAAGGTTTCCACAAAACTCGCCCTGTTGAACAACCTGCTCGACAAGGTGGACGCCCTGATTGTGGGCGGCGGCATTGCCAATACCTTTCTGGCGGCGGCAGGCCATGCTGTGGGGACATCTTTGTATGAAACCGACCTTGTCAACGACGCCAAAAAAATTATGGAACGCGCTCGCTTGCTCGGCAAGCGACTGCCCCTGCCCGTGGACGTGGTGACAGCAACGGCGCTCGCCCCCGGGCAAAACGCCGTGACGCGTCCTGCTGACGCTGTGCCGGACACCGGGATGATTCTGGACATTGGCCAAAAAACAGTGGAGATGTATGTGCAAATACTGAACAAAGCCGCTACTGTCGTCTGGAACGGCCCTGTGGGCGCGTTTGAAACAGACCCCTTTGGCGCTGGCACCAAGGCGCTGGCCGGAGCGCTGGCGGCTTCGGACGCTTTCGTTGTGGTCGGCGGTGGCGATTCCGTTGCTGCGGTGGAAAGCTACGGACTGGCGGACAAAATGGGCTATATTTCCACAGGCGGCGGGGCATCGCTGGAGCTTCTGGAAGGCAGGGCTCTGCCTTCGGTTGTCGCGCTTGGAGCGCGTAGCTGACCGGTCTGAAAGAGAGAAACCTGTCCGTAACGTGGAGGCAAACAGTGCGTCGATTTTATCAGGAAAGCTGGCAGGGGATTCCGTTCACGGCTTTCTCGCACGCGTCTTTTTTTCGTCTGGCCGAGCCCAGATTCTACGCGGTATTTTATGAAGAACTGTTTCGCCGTTACAAGAGCTGGGACGAACTCCCCGCTGCCTGGCGCGCTGTCAAGCGCTATAACGCGTGCTGGCTGGTGGACCGCCTGACCCGCATCCCGCAAAATAAAGACCAGCCGCTCTGTGTGCTTTCCATAGGCAGCGGCGTTGGGTATATGGAACACATACTGCTTGAAAAAATTCCCAATCTTGAGGTGCACGTCAATGAGCCGAGCACAGTGAGCATGAAATGGCTGCGCGGTCATATCCCCGCGGAGCGTATTTATATCGGTTTGCCGCCCGCCTGTCTGCCGCCCGACATCAAGTACGACATGATTTACCTGTCCGCGGTGGATTATGGCATCCCGACACGCGAGCTTGTGCATCTTTTGCGTGAACTGCGCGCCCAGCTTGCCGAAGGCGGTGAAATTATATGTATCTCAGCTTCGCTTCTGGAAGAAGACACGTTCATCGGCGCGTTTGTAAACGCCATAAAAATTGTTATTCGCGCAGGTCTGCACTATCTGGGCATTCGCCGTCAGCAGTTCTGGGGCTGGCGGCGAACCCGTAAAGAATACAACCAGCTTTTCAAACAGGCAAATTTTACAGACAGCACAGACGGCTATCTTGACGACGCTGACCAGACCTACTGGATCGGCGGCCGATAGAGCGATACGGATTCGGCGATCACGTATACTGGGGTTCGTTTTCCTTGACTATCTGAAAGGCCTTCATGGCTTTGACGGTGCCGGCAATACCCTGATATTTCTCAACGCCGGCAACAGTGCAGCCAAGCAGGTCTTCCACGTCCTTGTCTAGCACCAGCACATCCCCTACCTGCATACGCAGCAGTTGATTACCGGTAATCGTCGTATTGCCGAACTTTACCTTAAGCTCCACCGGCGTTTCCATAATGCGTTCCGTGAGCCGAGCAACCCATGCGTGGTCAGCCTCCAGGCGCTCCGTCTGAAAGCTCGCGTGCAGTTTTGCGCGAATGGGTTCAATGACGGTGTACGGCAGGCAGATAACCATTGAGCCAAGCGCGGTGTCCAGCTCCACCTCAAAGGTGATCACCAGCACCACATCGCTTGGCGGCACAATGGCCGCGAATTGCGGGTTGATCTCGCTACGCACAAGCTCCATTTTGACATCGTGCACAGGCCGCCACGAGTCTTCCATATTGTCGAGGGCAATTTTGACAAACTTGTCCACAATAGCCTGTTCAATGCGGGTAAATCCGCGTCCTTCAATCTTCAGATGGGAGCCTGCGCCCCCAAAAACGCTTTCAACCAAGGAAAAAACAAGCCGTGAATCCACAACAATAATGGCGTTGCCGCGCAACGGGTCCATCTTGAAAATATTGATGGACGTGGGAACGGGCAGGGAGCGCATAAATTCGCCGAATTTTGTCATTTCGATAGAGATGGGATTCAGTTCCACACGCTTGCGCACGGCATTGAAAAGAGCGTTTGTGCACAAACGCGCAAAACGGTCGTTGACAATTTCCAGCACAGGCATTTGCCCGCATATGATCCTGTCCTGATTGACAAAGTCAAAGGGCACAATGCCGGACGGATCCACGGGCTCGTCGGTTTCGCTTTCTATCTCGCTGCCGGGAAGCCCCTTGAGCAGGGCGTCCACTTCGTCTTGCTGCAATACTTTGTTCATGCGCGCCAACTTCCTGTCGGTAAACTGTCTTGGTGAGAGCACCATGCAAAAAAAATACCAAAATGGTAAGTCAGCGGCAGTGAAGATATTTTGGACAGTTCGTGTGTGCTGTTATGAACAAAAAGTCACAGCCTCAGCGTATTGGTCAACGTGCGGTTGAATTGCCGCATCTTTGCTTTCCCATATGGGAAAGCCCATGATGCGGCAGGTTTTGGAGATGTCGCCGAGTTCAGCGGCGAGATTGAGAAGTGGGGAACTGTCAGATCAAGTTGAAACTAGATCAGCTTATTGTTTCGTCTTTTCCTGCATGATCTCCAGCATCAGCGATTCAGGGCGGTTGGCGCACGCTTCAAGATAGGCCTTGAGCGCATCATCGCTTTCGAGCACGGACAATGCCTGAGGGTTCTTCTGGCGATTATAGCCATCGAGCCAGATCACAAAGCCGCTGCCGTCCTCCTCATTGGCGCTGTAGTCCGCGCAGGTGGTCTTGTCCGCCTTCCAAGCGCTGTTGTTCGGAGAATCAGGATAGGCCATGCGGGCAGCCTGCCATAAGGAGAGCACGGTACTCGCAGGCTTGCTCTGGCAGCCGTTGTATACCTGTTGCATGAGCGGCAGCATGCGCTGCGCGTCCGCGTCGGTCTTGTCGAGAAGCGCGCTCACGTAGCCGTCAATCTGTAAAACCTCAAACAGGGCAGGGTCCGCGTCCATGAGCGGCAGGGACATAAGCTCCGCACAAATAAAGTCATTGGGGTCAATTTTATCGTCCGCATACACGGGCAGTGACAACATGCCAAGCAGGCAGGCGGCGGCAAACCATTTTTTCATTTTTTTCCCCTTAGCTATAATTCCGGCGGCAACTGTTGCAATTCAGCCCAACTGAAGACAGGTCCGTCCACACAGACATAGCGTGCGCCGATATTACAGCGCCCACAAATACCTATACCGCATTTCATCCGTTTTTCCAGTGTGGTGATAATATTTTCCGGCGCAAATTGCAATTGTTCCAGGGCCTGCACCGTAAATTTGATCATGATCGGCGGCCCGCATATAACGGCCACGCAATTCTTTGGGGAAGGCGACAACTCCAGCAACACATTGGGGATAAGGCCCACTTTGTGTTTCCAGCCATCAAAGGGCGCGTCAATAGTCAGGGAACAGTCAAGATCCGGGCGATTTATCCAGTCGTCCAGTTCATAGGCAAAGGCCATGTCAAGCGGGGAACGCGCGCCGTACAGCAGGCTGATTTTGCCGTAGTCCTTTTTGCATTCCAGAAGGTGCAGCATCACAGTGCGCAAGGGCGCCATGCCTATGCCACCGCCAACAAAAAAAATGTCTTTGCCCTTCCAGTTCGCATAGGGAAAAAAATTGCCCAAGGGCGCGCGCACTCCCACCTTGTCGCCAACCGACAAACGGTGGATCGCCGAAGTCACCTCTCCGGCCCGCATGATGGAAAATTGCAGATACTCCTTTTGCGAAGGCGGCGAATTGATGACAAAAGTAGATTCGCCCGCGCCGAATACAGAAAGCTGTCCCACCTGACCAGGCTTGTACACAAAGGACTGCATGGCTTGCCCGTCCAACACAACGCGCAAGGTCTTGATATTTTCCGTTTCCCGCACAACATCCGCCACTGTTGCGGGCAAAGGGGCGTACGGATTGCCTTGGGGCATGGGGCGCGGAAAAAACGCGCGTTTTGCCTGTGCGGCAGGGGCCGGCTGAGTTTTGGCAAGCATTTTGGAAGTGGCCTTGGCAACAGACTTGTCAGGCTGGACAACTGGCGCATTCGTTTCATGCGTCACAAGATCGGTGCTGCCACGCACGGCAGGCATGGAGGGTTGTGCGACAACAGGGAGATCGACCGGGTCCTGACGCGTCTTTTTTTTCGGCGCTGTGTCTTTACCAAAATTTTTTTTTGTGGCCATGCTCTGGCTCCTTGGTAGATAAAGGCGTTTTACTTATCACCGGCGTGTTTGATCGCTGCAAGCACTATTGCACGAATATCAAGATATACCGGACAATTACAAACACATCGACCACAGCCGCTGCACGAAGCCGCACCCCAGTTTTCCGGATAAAATGAATATTTGTGGCTCACGCGATTGCGCATGCGCAACGCCTTGTCTGTACGCGGATTGTGACCGCTGGCCTCACGCGTGAACTGCGAAGACATGCAGTTGTCCCATGAGCGCAGACGCCTGCCGCCCTGTCCGCCCTCATAGCCGTCGCCTTCGTCTGTAATGTTAAAACAGTAGCATGTTGGACAGAAATACGTACACGCGCCACAGGAAAGACAGCGGTCTGTCTGCTCCTGCCAGAAATTCGCATCGGAAAAAATCCCGGCAATGGCCTGCCGCGCGCTCTTGATATCCGGCGCTGGAAGAAGGCTTGCCCATGCCTTTTTGCGGGCTTCCTCAGCCTGACGAAAGACGGGCGCGCCGTCGGCGAGTTTTGCGGCAGGCGGCATGGAGTTGAGCAGTTCCGCGCCCTTGTCCGTAACGGACTGCAATACAAGACCTCCCTCAATTTCCGTCATCAAAACATCTGAACCTTCCGGCGAAGACGGGCCGCCGCCAAGCCAGTGGCAAAAACAGGTGGCGCAGCCGCTACCGCAGGTAGTGGTAAAGACGACAAGCTGCTCGCGCCGCGCCCTGTAGTAAGGGTCAACAAACGGCCCCTGCAAAAAAGGACGGTCAAGTACGGCATAGCCGCACGCGTCACAAGGGCGCGCTCCAAAGACCACCGTGGGCTGCGCGTTGGGCGTGTCGTCAAGATTCAGCGCGGCAGTGTCCGCGTTCTTTGTCTGTCTGTAGGAGAGCAGTGTTTCGCATTGGGGCAGCACGGCCTCTTTGGCTGGCACAGTGGCTTTTTGCAGGGTAAGGGGTTTGCCTTCGCTCCACGGCTCAAAAACGACGGAGGATTTGACAGCGGGTTTTTCCACAGGGGCAAGGATGCGGCGTCCTGTTTTTACAAGACAGGACAGCAACGCGGGCAAACCGTCAGACGGAAGAAATCGTATGGCGTTCATTTCCAGCCCCTTTCATGGATATTCTTTTCTTGCGGCATATAGGTCAGCAGCGGTGGCGCGGCCGCCGGATCAGTGCCCGCTTTATAGCTTTCAAAAAGCTGTTCAATAACACGGCCAATCTGCTGGCGCAGGGCAAGGATGGGAATCCCCACAGGGCAGGCGCGCTGGCATTCGCCACAGCCGGTACAACGCCCGGCCAGATGGAAGGCATGCACAGTCTGGAAAAACAGTTTTTCACGCTCATCGGCCAGTTGGCTCATCCAGTGCGGATCACGGCTGTCGGAAACGCAGTAGTCACGGCATACGCACATCGGACAGGCGTTGCGGCAGGCATAACAGCGCAGGCATTTGCCCATCTGCCCCCTCCAGAAGCTCATCCGCTCCGGTAGGGACAGGGAATCCAGCAGGGCAAGCTCCGGCGGCGTGGCAGAGACAGGCTTCACGTCCACAGGTGCGCCGAAACTGACATCAGAAAGCGCCGCTAGCGGCGTGGCGCAGCCGTAGCATTTGCCTTGGGCAAAATCCGCCATGCAAAACCGATGTTCTTTGCCGTCCGCGGTGATGGTGATGCTCGCCTCGTCACAGACAACAGCGTCAACAGTTGTGTACCTGCCAAGTTTTTCGCCGATGCGCGCCATATCAAGCGTGCCCTCGCAGGGCATGGCGAACAGGATGACATCCTCACGGCTGATCAGATTTTCCTGCAGCAGTTCCACTACAGAACGCGCATCGCAGCCTTTTACCACAATCCCCACCTTTTTGCCTCTGAAGGTGGGCAAATATACAGCGGGATTGTTGACATTAAACGGTCCCCAGACAAATTTGTCCACATCCTGCGGCGTTCTGGCAAAAAGCGGCACAGTGCGCGCCTCGTCATAGCCCTGCTGCCAGCCGATTACACATTCCAGCTCCGGCAGTTTTGCCTTTATGGCCTCTTTAAGCTTGGGCAGAGCGGCATTTTTGCCTGTGCCTAGGGGGCGTAGCGCGGTCAGGGCCATATCCGCAATTTTCAGCAGGGGTTCCACAGCGTCAAAACGCGGCGCTTTGCCCAGCGCGTGGACGCGATTTGTAAATGTTGTGACAACATGCTGCCAAAGCTGGGCTTCAGAAGCACCGACCCAGGTGTACTCAAACCGCGCCTCGTCAATGCCCAGCACGGGCAGAAACTGTTTAAGCACTTCCAGACGGCGGCGAGCGTAAAAATTGCCGGCCGAATAGTGACAGTCCCGCGGGTGGCACCCGGAAACCAGCACGCCGTCAGCGCCGTTCAGCAGCGCTTTAACAATAAAAATCGGGTCAACGCGGCCTGAACAGGGCACACGGATGATGCGCAGGTCTGTGGGCTGCACAGCCCGTCCCACGCCGGCGGCGTCCGCTCCGCCGTAAGAACACCAGTTGCAGAGAAACCCCACAATCCGCAGTTCTTTGCCTTCTAGTACCGGCATAGCGTGTTGACCTCCGCAAGAATCTGATTGTCTGTGGAATGCGCAAGCTGCACCGCGCCCTGCGGGCAGGTGGCCGCGCACAGGCCACAGCCCTGGCACACGGTTTCAATAACATGGGCTTTTTGTTCGTCGCGTACGCTCACTTCTTCAATGGCGCCAAACGGGCAGCAACGCACACATTTGCCGCACGCCACACAGCGGCGCATATCCACACAGGCGATCTGCGGGTCGTTTTCCAGTCTGTCTCTGGCAAAAAGCCCCAATACTTTGGCGGCGGTGGCGGAACCTTGCGCCACAGAGGCCGGAATGTCCCGCGCTCCCTGGCAAACGCCGGCTAGAAACACGCCGATGGTATTTGTTTCCACCGGTTTGAGCTTGACGTGGCTTTCCATGAAAAATCCGCAATTATCATAGGAAATCCGCAATTTTTCCGCCAGTTCGCCTGCGCCGCGGCTGCCTTCGATCCCCACCGCCAGAACAATCAGATCCGCTGTAATCTCCACAGGCCTGCCAAGCAACGTGTCCACGCCCATAACGGAATACGCGCCCTTTCCGTCAGGATACACGCAGGACACGCGGCCCCGGACGTACTCCACGCCGTATTCCTCAACAGCGCGCCGCGTAAATTCATCGTACATTTTGCCCGGCGCGCGTATGTCCATATAAAAAACGTATGACTGCGATTCGGGCAAATGGTCTTTTGTCAGCACAGCCTGTTTTGCCGTGTACATACAACAGAAGCCGGAACACTGCGGGCGCCCGATGGAGCGGTCACGAGAACCGACGCATTGTATAAACACAATGATGCGCGGCTCACGCCCGTCAGATGGGCGTCTGATATGGCCGCAGGTCGGCCCGGAGCCGGACAGCAGGCGTTCGTACTGCAAGGAAGTGATCACATCCGGATAACGGCCCGCGCCGTATTCCTTATACACTGTCCAGTCCATGAGATCATAGCCGGTTGCCGCCACAATGCTGCCCACTTCCTCGGTCACAATGACGTCTTCCATGTCGTAGTTGACAGCGCCCGTGGGGCACACCTTCGCGCACACGCCGCATTTGCCCCTGCTCATCTGGCGGCAGTGCGCGGCTGTTATGACGGCTTTTTTGGGGATGGCCTGCGGAAAGGCCACCTTGATGGCGGTGGTCACTCCTGTAAATTCGTTAAAAGCGTCAGGCGTCTTTTTGCTCGGACATTTTACACTGCACGCGCCGCAGCCGGTGCATTTGTCCCAGTCCACATAAGGCGCGCGTTTACGGATTTTTACCGTAAAATTGCCGACATATCCTGAAATTTCTTCAACTTCTGAAAGAGCATACAGGGCAATGAGCGGGTGCTGGGCAACATCCACCATTTTTGGGCCAACAATGCAGGCGGAACAGTCCACAGTGGGAAATGTTTTGTCCAGCTTTGCCATTTTGCCGCCAATTGTGGCTTCCCGTTCCACCAGAACCACCGGAATATCCCCGTCGGCGCAATCAAGCGCCGCCTGAATGCCGGCTACGCCGCCTCCTATCACGAGCACCCGTTTGTTGACTTCAAAAGATTTGGAGTGAAGGGGGGTGTTGCCGCGCAACTTGGCAACAGCTATTGCCACAAGTTCCGCCGCCTTGTTGGTGTTTGACTCCACGTCCTTGCCTATCCAGGAAACGTGCTCCCGTATGTTGGCCATCTCCAGCATGTACCTGTTAAGCCCTGCCCGTTCCACAGTACGGCGGAAGGTCGGCTCGTGCATACGCGGGCTGCACGAGGCAACAACAATGCCGTCAAGCCGGTATTCGGCAATGGCGGATTCTATGGTGGCTTGCCCCGGTTCCGCGCAGGTGTACATGGGATCGGTGGCATACACAACATCGGGAAACAGCGCGGCTTTTTCAGCAACTTTCGCGCAGTCCACAGTGCCGCCGATATTGCTGCCGCAGTGACAAATGAAGACGCCTATTCTCATGGCCTGCTTCCTTCAACAGGCGCTGTGCTTCCGGAAGCCGCCGCCTCAATTTTGTCGATCAGGCCGTTGGCGTTGACCCGGAGCTTTTCAATCCCCAGTCTGCCGGGAGGCACGCCAAGGGCTAGCCCCATCGCCTGAGTAAAGTAAAGCACCGGCATGGCAAAAATCGCATCGGCGGCGTGCTCCGCTTGTTTCTGGCGCAGATCCAGATTCATCTGGCAGAGAGGGCAGGCCACAACCAGCGCGTCCGCACGCATGTCTGCGGCAAGCGCCAGAATGCGCCCGGAAAGACGCGCCGTCACAGCGCGCTCGGGAATGCCGAACGAAGCGCCGCAGCAGACTGTTTTTAAGGGAAAATCGACAACTTCCGCGCCGCAGGCCGTGAGCATACTTTCCATGAGTGTGGGATTTTCCGGATCGCCAAAATCCATAATCTCTGCGGGGCGACTCATCAGACAGCCGTAGTAGGTGGCCAGCCTCAAGGGTTTGAGAGGTTTTTTTACACGTTCGGCAAGGGCGTTTGCGTCAAAGCGCCGCGCAATTCCCTGCATGACGGAAATCACTTCGGGAAAGACCGCGGGCGCCGGGTTGTCCAGCAGTTCGTCCACACGGGCGCGAAAGCGCGGGTCTTCCATCCGTTTTGCCGCATGCCGCAGATTGGAAAGACAGCTCGGGCACGGGGTAAGCAGTTCGTTTGCGTCCGCCTTGACGGCATTGTCCAGATTGCGCACGCAAAGAGCGGCGGAAAGTTCCGTGTCCACAGCGTGCGCCGGCGTGGAGCCGCAACAGTTCCAGTCAGGAATATCGTTCAGACGTATGCCCAGCGCGCCGCATACAGCCTGTGTGGATTTTTCATAGTCCACAGAGAAACCGTGCGCGGAACAGCCTGGGTAGTAGGCAACAGTCGTCTTCATGGACGTACACCCTCGCGTTCAGCGCGTTCCTTATAGCGTCGCATAATGCGGCCGATAGCCGCCGCGCCGCCGTTTTGCACCACATGGGGCATAAAGGGGAGTTTGTTTTTTTTCAGCACTTCCGGGGCAAGGTCAAGGTCGGTGAAGACGCGCAGCGAGCGCAGTATATACAGCGCCATAACGCCTATCTCATAGGTACGCCCGCAGACGCGCACCGTATCAAGAAAGGAATGCCAGAATTTTTCCACATTCGGCACTGTGATACGGTTCTGTCTGCGCGCCATATGGCGCAGTGTTTCCATCACAGCGGCCACGTCAATAGAGTTTGGACATCGCAGCGAACACGTGGAACAGGAAAGGCACATCCATAAGGAGCGGCAGTTGAGCACGGCCTCTTTCAGGCCAAGCTGCACGCCGCGCATGATCTGGTTTGCCTGCATGTCGTACACAAAACTTGCCGGGCAGCCCGCAGTGCAGTTGCCGCACTGGTAACAGGCAGAAACTTTCTGACTGCTCTGCGCGTCCACATCTTTCATAAAGACCGTGTCACGCTGGGTTATGACGATGGCATCGTTCATGGCCGCTCCCTGATATGATTGCAACGAACCTAAGCAATTCAACAATAATACGATGAACCTGTATAAATGGCAAGCCGCGAACGTTGCCGGAGGCAGTTGACTTTTTGTTACCATATTGATATACTCTACAACGAAACTGAAAATGGGTATTTTTTTGCATATCGCTGTACGGTATGGTGAAAAATACTCCGTTCACAACCACAACTTGGGGGAATTTTGTATGTCGAAATTAGTGCCAGCACACGGCGGCAAGGGCTTGGTATGTCGTTTGCTTGAAGGCAAGGCTCTGGAAGATGAAAAGAAAAAAGCCGCTGGATTGAAGCAGATAGAAATTTCTTCCCGCGCCAAGGGCGATCTGATTATGATGGGCATCGGCGGGTTTTCACCGTTGAACGGTTTTATGAAAAAAATCGACTGGAAAAGCGTGTGTGAAAAAATGTTGCTTGTGGACGGCACATTCTGGCCGGTGCCGGTGACGCTTGATATTTCCGCTGCTGACGCCAAAGCCATCAAGACCGGCGAAGAAGTCGCCCTTGTGCGCAAGGGCGAAGTTATGGCGACCATGAAGGTTGAGGACATTTATGAAATGACCGAAGCCGACAAAAAATTTGAATGTGAACTGGTGTTCAAGGGTGAAGGCCCGGATTCTGAAAAATTTTGGGAAGTCGCCCCGGAAGATCATCCTGGCGTGAAGATGGTGCTTGCCCAACAGAAATACAATATCGGCGGCCCGGTGAAGGTGCTTTCTCAGGGCGAATTCCCGCAGAAATTCCCCGGCGTGTATATGACTCCCGCTGAACTGCGCAAAAAAATGGACGAGCGCAAATGGCAGAAAGTCGCAGCCCTTCAGTTGCGTAACCCGATGCACCGCTCGCACGAATATCTGGCAAAAATTGGCGTGGAAGTTTGCGATGGCGTTGTGATCCATTCTCTGGTAGGTTCGCTCAAGCCCGGCGACATCCCGGCCGAAGTGCGCGTCCGGTGCATTGACACTCTGGTGGAGAAATATTTTGTCAAGGACTTTGTCATTCAGTCCGGATATCCTCTGGACATGCGCTATGCGGGACCGCGTGAAGCTCTGTTGCACGCCACATTCCGCCAGAATTACGGCATCAATAATCTGCTGGTCGGCCGCGATCATGCCGGTGTGGGCGACTTTTACGGCATGTTTGAAGCCCAGGAAATTTTCCGCAGAATGCCCACTCCGGCGGACGATTCCAAGCGCCTGCTCTGTCAGCCTCTGAATATTGACTGGACATTCTATTGCAAAAAGTGCGACGGCATGGCGAGCATGCGCACCTGCCCGCACACCAAGGACGACCGCGTCATTCTTTCGGGCACAAAGCTGCGCAAGATGCTTTCGGAAGGCGCGGAAGTGCCGGATCACTTCGGTCGTGACGAAGTGCTCGTTATTCTACGTGAATACTATTCAGGTCTTGAAAATAAAGTGGAAATCAAGATGCAGCGCGCTGCGGCCGGCTCGGAGATGTAGTTTGCTGATTGCAGCTTAAACGACAAAATATACCAAAAGGGACGCCCAACGGGAAAAGGGCGCCCTTTTGATAGGCATTGCATGAATCGAAACCGCGAGATACTCATAGGTTCTCTGTGTATAACCCTGCTTGCGGTTGCGCTTTGCGTCTGGAATGTCTTTGGCAATGATGTAACTATCTGCATTACTGCAGGGTGTTCGCTGTATCAGGATTTTATTCTGGGTGGCATATCCCTCTGGTGGCTCGGCGCGGGTGTTTTTTCAGTGCTTTCCCTGCTGGCGCTGGCGGGCGCCGCCACATTGGGACGCTCGCTCGCCGCCTTGGCGCTTTTTGGCGATGTGTGTCTGTTGCTGCTTATGGCGCTCACCGCGCCCTGCGTAAGCTGCCTTGTCATCGCCATATTTTTTGCTTTGACTTACTTGAGTTTCCGCCGCGCGCATTTCCGCCAAGCCCATATTTCCCAAACTGTTCTTCCTCGTTCTGTCCTGCTCTGGGTCTGGATCGCGCTTTTTACCGTCAATGTGGGCGCAGTTATCCGCTCGCAAAGCGCGCCCTGGCCCATTGTGGAAGCCGGAGACAACACTACGGTGCGCGTCTTTTTTTCTCCTTCCTGCCCGCGTTGCCGAGATGCCGTCGCCATTCTTTCCGGTCATGTGGAAGTGGCGTTCTATCCTTTGGCGGAAACCGAATCAGACACATACAAGGTAGCCCACATGCTGCGTTTGCTACAAACAGGCGCAAATATGGCGGAAGCCCTTGCAGGCGCGCAGAATGCCGAACTCCTCCAAGGTATCGCGGCATGGGCGCCGGCCATGATCTGGTTGCGTTTCAGAATGCTGCGCAACAAGGCGCATATTTTTTCCGCAGGTTCTCAAACTGTGCCTTTTTTTGAATACCACGGGATGCCGGACATGCTCATGCGTCAGAGCAAGCCGCCCCCCCCGTGCGGCGACAACCGTTCACAAAACACACAGGATTCGACCTTGCCCGGGGAGCTTGTGCTGGACAACAGCTGCGGCGCAAACACTCCCTGCCTTCAGTAGCCGCGCGATCCGCGCCGCCTGTCCGGTGTTTCGCGGCAAATGCCGCATCTTTCTTGACGCGCCCGCCTTTTTGTGCTTTTATGGAAAGACCAATATTTACCCTGTGGACCGTATGGACGCAAAAACGCTCATTGACACAAACAAGGATGAAATACTCCGCCAATGGATTGAGGCGGTATATTCTTTATATCCATTGGAAACAACAGGATTTGTGCGAACATCCTCAGACCCTTTCGGCAATCCTGTGGGAGATATGACAAAACAGGCGGCCGCCGCCATTTACAACGCAATAACCGGTGAAGATACCGCCGTTGATACAGTGAAAGCAGCGCTTGACCGGTTTGTAAAGCTGCGCGCCGCACAGCGGGCAAATCCCAGTCAGGGGCTTGGCGTGTTTTATCTGATGAAGCCGATACTGCGCAAACTGCTTTTGCCGCAACTGGCTAAAGATGATCTGGAGACATACCTTGGCGTGGAGTCACGCCTGGACAGCCTGACGCTTCTGGCCTTTGACATGTATGCGTCAGCCCGTGAAACACTGGCGGACTTGCGAATCACAGAAATACGCAACCAGCATGCGCAATTGACGCGCTGGGCGCAAAAACATGGTGTAATCTCCACTAGTCAAGCGAGGTAGAGAATGTTTCCATCACTACTGCTGGTTCTCCTCATTGGCGTGGCCGCCTGGGCGGGAACAGTCGCGGGGGGCGCCGTCCTGTTTGGCGTTGTGCTGCCGTATGCTGCCTTTGCCGTATTTTTTGCCGGTATGGTCTGGCGGATGTTCTACTGGGCAAAATCACCCGTTCCTTTTTGCATCCCCACCACCGGCGGGCAGGAGCGATCGCTTCCGTTCATCAAACAGAACGCTGTTGACTGCCCAAGCTCCACGGGTGGCGTTGTTGTGCGTATGATGCTGGAAGTTTTGCTGTTTCGCTCGCTCTTTCGCAATACCCAGGCGGAAGTGTGTTCCTCCCGTGCAGGCGGGGTGCGTAGCACATACTATTCCTCAAAATGGCTGTGGGTTTTCGCGTTGGTGTTTCACTACTGTTTCCTGCTGATATTTATCCGGCATTTCCGGTTTTTTGTGGAGCCTGTGCCTGCCTGTGTCACCTTTGCCGAATCGCTTGACGGCATTATGCAGATCGGCGCGCCGCGTCTTTTTCTGACAGGGGGCTGTATTCTCGTGGCGCTGTGTTTTCTGCTCGGACGGCGCCTTTTCAATGAGCGACTGCGCTATATTTCCCTGTTCAATGACTATTTTCCGCTCTGGCTTTTAATCGGCATTGTCGGTACAGGCATCTGCCTGCGCTATTTTGACAAGTGTGAAATCGCCCTGGTCAAGATATTCGTCATGGGACTCACGCAGTTTTCTCCAGCACCCGCCGCAGGCATAAACACCCTGTTTTTTGTGCACATAACGCTGGTGAGCACTCTGCTTCTGTATTTCCCCTTTTCAAAACTTACCCATATGGTCGGCGTGTTTTTCAGTCCAACGCGCAATATGCCCAACAACTCACGCATGGCGCGCCATATCAACCCCTGGAATCCGCCAAAACAGTACTTCACGTACGCCGAATACGAGGATACCTACCGCGATGCCATGGCCGAAGCAGGCCTGCCGCTGGACAAACAACCCGACAAGGCAGCAGAGTGAGGAGGCTCAATCATGGCAAAATTACCCACGCCACAACAGCTCATTGCAGACCGTCCGGCTTTTCCGGACAAGCACTGGCTTAACGTCAAATCTGAATTTACCCCAGGTTCTTTTTGCTATCCGGCAAAAAAAGACACCATGGAGCTTTTGCACATGCCAAATCCCCATGAGTGGGATCCGGCGGCGGAGGATTGGGGGCTGCCCGAAAACTGGGAGCGGATTCTCTGCGACGCCTTTGCCGACCGCCTGGAAAAGCATCGTTCCCTCAAGCTTTTTATGGATATCTGTGTGCGTTGCGGAGCATGTGCGGACAAATGCCACTTTTTCCTGGGCACAAACGATCCCAAAAACATGCCTGTGCTGCGCGCGGAGCTTCTGCGCTCGCTCTACCGCCGCGACCACACCATGCTGGGCAAGCTTCTCGGCAAAACTGTCGGCGCGCGCGCCTGGGACAAGAGTGTTGTCAAAGAACTTTTTTACTATGCCTACCAGTGTACGGAATGCCGCCGATGTTCCCTGTTCTGCCCCTACGGGATCGATACGGCGGAAATCACCATGATTGTGCGGGAGTTGTTGCACGAAGTCGGCCTTGGCACGCACTGGATAATGGACCCGGTAAAAAATTGCAGTTTTACCGGCAACCATCTGGGCATTAAGCCCCACTCCTTTGTTGAAATTGTGGAAATGCTCGCCGATGACTGCGAGATCGTTACGGGCATACGCCCCAAGACCCCCTTTAACCAGAAAAACGCGGAAATACTGTTCATCACGCCTTCAGGCGATGTTTTCGCCGATCCCGGTATCTATACCTTCATGGGGTATCTGTTGCTCTTTCATGAGCTTGATCTCAACTACACACTGTCCACCTACGCTTCTGAAGGCGGTAACTTCGGTTCGTTCACCTCTTTCAATATGGCCAAAAAACTCAACGCTAAAATGTATGCCGAGGCCGAACGCCTCAACGTCAAGTGGATTCTTGGCGGAGAATGCGGCCATATGTGGCGTGTGCTCAATCAGTACATGGACACCTACAACGGCCCCACGCCCGTCAATATGGTCAAGCCCGTTTCGCCCATTACAGGCACGGAATTCACGAACGCTGTCTCCACAAAAATGGTGCATGTCGCCGAGTTTACAGCGGATTTGATCTACAATAACAAACTCAACCTTGATCCCTGCCGCAACGACCATATCATCACAACCTTCCACGATTCATGCAATCCCTCACGCGGCATGGGGCTTCTGGACGAACCGCGCTATGTGCTCAAGGCTGTATGCAACAATTTTGTGGAAATGCCGGAAAACACCATACGTGAGCAAACATTCTGTTGCGGCGCAGGTTCCGGACTGAACACCGAAGAAATCATGGAACTGCGCATGCGCGCGGGAATGCCGCGCGGCAACGCCCTGCGCTATGTACAGCAAAACCATGACGTCAACCATATGGCCTGTATCTGCGCTATTGACAGGGCAACCCTCCCGCCGCTGGCAAATTACTGGGCACCCGGCGTCACAGTAAGCGGTCTGCACGAACTTGTGGCCAATGCCCTTGTCATGAAGGGCGAGGGCAAACGCACTCTTGACCTGCGCCAGGAAGACCTGCCGAATGTTGAGCCGGACGAAGCGGCGGATACGGGGGAGGAGCAATAGATGTACAACGCCAAAGCTGTTATTTTCGGAATCCTCATATTTGTCGGGCTGTGCGCCTCGCCGTTCTGGGCCAGTTTTATCGGTCGTGACTACAAAAGCACGGACATTGTGTTGCCGAAAAATGAAAAGAACTGCATTGAAGATGCAGACTTCATGCGCTCGCAGCACATGCGCCTGCTCAATGAATGGCGTGATGAAGCGCTGCGCAATGAAAACCGCGTTTATACTGCTCTTGACGGAAAAAAATGGGTCATCAGCCTGCAGAACACCTGTCTGAAATGTCACAACAGCTATGAGGATTTTTGTCAAAAATGCCACGTGGCCAACAGCGTCTATCCCTATTGCTGGACTTGCCACATCATTCCCAAGGGGGGCAAGTAATGAACAAAAGCAGAAGAAGTTTTCTGAAAACAGCGGGAATTTCAGCTTTTGCCCTGAGCAGTGGCATAGCGGAGCCGGCAAACGAGGCGTACGCCAAGCTTGCCCCCGGGCGGTATACGCGCGGTGAAACAGCCCTCACGGCAAAGCGCTGGGCCATGGTTGTTTTAACGCGGGAATTCAAAACGCCTCAGGACTATGAGCCGTTGATAAAAGCCTGTCACAGCGCGCACAACGTGCCCGACATCGCCGGACGGCAGAATATCAAATGGCTCTGGCTTGATGCCTACGCGCATGTTTTTCCCGATGACATGAACAGCCATCTGGACGAATACACGCGCGCGGCCTCCTATCCCCTGCTGTGCAACCATTGTTCAAACCCGCCCTGTGTGCGCGTGTGCCCCACGCAGGCTACCTACAAAATGGAAGACGGCATTGTGGCCATGGACTACCACCGGTGCATAGGCTGTCGTTTCTGCATGGCGGGGTGTCCCTACGGAGCGCGTTCCTTCAACTTTATGGACCCGCGCCCGCACCTTGCAAATCCGGCGCCTAACCCCACCTTTCCCACGCGCATGTCCGGCGTTGTGGAAAAATGCACCTTCTGCGCGGAACGGTTGGCCGTCGGCCGGTTTCCCGCCTGCGTTGAGGCCTCAGACGGCCGGCTCCTGTTCGGGGATCTGGAAAACCCAAGCTCGGACGTGCGCAAGGCGCTCGCCAACAACTACAGCATACGCCGCAAGCCCTCAATTGGCACGCAGCCTGGCGTTTACTACATCATATAGGGAGAACAGGTCATGCTTGAGAAACTGCTCACCGCCCAAAAACGCTATTATGTGTGGCTGCTCTTTCTGCTCTGCGTGATTACGGGCTGCGGCCTTGTATATCTGCAACAGTTGCGGGAAGGCCTCACCGTTACCGGCATGAACCGCGACGTGTCCTGGGGTCTGTATATCTCGCAGTTCACCTACTTTGTGGGCGTGGCGGCCTCCGCCGTCATGCTGGTTTTGCCGGCCTATTTTCACCACTACAAGCAGTTCAAACGCATGATCATATTCGGCGAATTCATGGCTGTGGCCGCCGTTATCATGTGCGCGTTGTTTATTGTGGTTGACCTTGGACAGCCGCAACGCATGCTCAATGTCATGCTCCACCCCACGCCCAATTCCGTCATGTTTTATGACATGCTGGTGCTGATCGGCTATCTTGGTCTGAATATTGTCATCGGATGGACAACCCTTGAGGCCGAACGCCTGGACACAGACCCGCCGAAATGGGTCAATCCTCTGATATATATATCTATTATATGGGCTTTTTCTATCCACACGGTAACGGCCTTCCTGTATGCGGGCATCCCCGGGCGCCATTACTGGCTCACAGCCATCATGGCGGCGCGCTTCCTTTCCTCGGCGTTTTGTTCCGGCCCCTCCATACTGTTGCTCCTGCTGCTCATTGTGCGGCGTCTCACAAGTTTTGAGCCGGGCGGGGAAGCCGTCAAAACACTGACCACAATTATTGTGTACGCCATGTGTGTTAACGTATTTTTTTATCTGCTGGAAATATTCACTGTTTTTTACAGCCAGATACCCGTACACGAAGAGCCTATTCTTTTCCTGTTTGCCGGACATGACGGGCAGTTGTCCTGGGTAAGCTACTGGATGTGGGTTGCGGTGGGCATGGCTTTTCTTTCTCTTATTTTGCTTATCCCCCCGCAGTGGAGGACAAACCCCACGCTCTTGCCCGTAGCGCTTGTCATGTTGGTGGCGGCAACCTGGATTGACAAGGGTCTGGGATTGCTGATAGGTGGCTTTACCCCCAATATGTTTGAAACAGTCACGCCCTACATGCCGACTGGCCGTGAAATAGCTGTGGCATTGGGCGTTTATGCTGTCGGCGCGCTGGTGCTTTCGCTGTTATGGAAAATTGCGTTGAGCGTTAAAAAAGATGTCAACGCCTTCAGCGACTGATTTTCCTTGTTTCAGGGCGTCCTGCGTCCTGTGTGATTTGCCGGGGCATTCGCATGAAGTGTTGCAATATGATGAGTTTATGGTAGAGAATACTGACGATAACCACAGGAAGGTATGTCATGACACATTCTGAAAAAATCTCCAGATGTTCACCTTTGACGAGGCAAATTCTGCCTGAATCCGACAGGTTCGGCATGGCTCTTGCACACACACACACACACACACACACACACACACACACACACACACACACACACACACACACAATCTAGCTGTTTTACTGAAAACTTTTCACAAGCAGCCCCGCGCCGTACAACGGAGCAGGGCTGGTTGTCATGAAGGAGCTGTCATGTCTGTTCGCCCGCAGTTCTTTTTTTGCCGGTTTTTGTCGTTGCTTGTCCTGGCCTTTGTATGCTGCTGGACCAGCGCGGTTTACGCCGCTTCAGAATTTGGTCATTCTGATGTACCTGATACAGGTATTGCTGCATCAGCAGACGGA
>BLLL01000010.1 GCA_013374015.1 Candidatus Desulfovibrio kirbyi | reverse complement strand
GGAACAGCGCCTGATGCAGGCAAAACGTCTGGGCTTTGATCCTGTCGTCCACCCCGACAAGATGCGCGGCGGCATCCCCGCCGTAGCGGCCCTGCTGCAACCATTCTTTAAGCGGTACAGTGAGACAGCAAAAAAGCCCCCAGCAGTTTAGCTAAAACTCGTATTTCATCTGAAGACTACCCTGCCAGCCTTCCCTCACACCAGTGAAACCCTGAATACCAAGGTTAAGCGAGAATGCCTTATTTTCAGTAGGTATAATCTTCAAACCAAACTCTCCCATGACTGTAACACCACGAAGACTGGGTGAAGCTATTTCATTGACCGCTAGTGAGGCTGTCCGGCAGCGTGACTTTCCCTGTCACGGTCCATTATGATGGTCTCCTTAGGCAATCAATGAATAGCGACTTATCCAGTCCCCATCGTAGCGGCATCGTCAGTCTTTTGCTCCTGCTTTTTTTTCGGTGGTGGAGCTATAGAGCCTATTCGGGTTGCCACGTCGTTGTCATCATAGACAACAGACAGATATTTCTTGTCACCTTGGAATCCTTCAACCGGTGTGCCGACAACCTCCCACAAACCCAGCGTCAGAGCATCCATTACGCCGTGACCGATAGCGCGCCCGGCAGAAGGCTCGTTGCCGATTTCATAGGCGTAAACATCAAATCTGTGCCCATTTTCTTCCCGTATCTCAACAGGCGCGCCAAGATGTAGTTCGATTTCTCCGCGTGTCGCGCCGACGCGAATGGCACCAAGCTGTGGGTCTTTTTTGCCGGACATGGCCATTCCCACACTACACCCTGCAAGAAGCATAACCAAGGGGACATAGATCAATCTTCTCATACGCGATCCTGTTTATGCTATGCATGAAAATATACGTGAAACAGGCATTATGCAAGATGCTTCACAGGAGAAATACTATGCGACACTAGCAACAATAATAACGGCGGACGCCGCCAATTATGGCTTGCGACATTGCGGAAATTGCAATTTAAAATTTCGTTCCATTAAAAACTAGGTTCTGTCGACATTCACTCGCTAATGTATTGAAATCATCTGCCAAACACCATTCTTTGCCCACCGTATGAATCTTTTGTGGACATTCGACCATTTGCCATACGTTGAAGGTAAATCTCGCCAGGGCGCACCTGTCTTGGCAATCCACATAACAGCTTCTACAAATAAGCGATTATCGGACAGTTCTACCCGGATCTTCGATCTTACCGGGCAATGCGTCTTTTATTCTCTCCCATTGGTTGTCCTCAAAGCATGTCTACGTTGCATAGCAGACCTCCTGCTATGCTTTTACCTTATCCCACGATGAATTCGACAGAACCTAAATGTTAATTTATTTCTAAGCGGACTGTTCCTTTGCCACGTTGTACATCTTTGCCGTTGCGCGGATGGGCTCGGCATGGTTCAAAATATCGTCAATCTTGGCAATATCCACCAGCGTGGTAACCTTATTGTCGCCAATAAGCTCTATGCGCTTTTTTGCTGGATTATTAAAATGCAGACGGATTATGGGCTTTTTTCGCTTGCCATCAAGTGTAATGCTACAGGAATTGACTGCATCCTGGATGGCAACGCGTTCAGGGTCAACGGTTCCCCTCAGCAGCGATTTGACCAGATAGTACGCCTGCCATTCGTCTTCTGTGGTGACAGGTTTAGAATCTTGTCTCTCAACTTCCTGCGGAGGTGTTTCCTCTTTTTTGGATGTGGCCGCAAGGGCGGTTTTCAGCCTTCCGTCTACTTGCTCGGCGATGAACTCCGTAAAAGCGCGGCGTACATAGCCCGTAAACTGGTCAACGGCCTTCTGTGTTCCTCTGACCCCTGCCTCACGAATAAAATAACTGACAAAATTCTCCGTGGGGTTTTCAAGGTTCTGTCCAAGCAGCAGCTTAATCTGTCTGTTAAATTTCAATTCACTGACTGCATCAAGGGTGTTTTTCAGGTCGAACCTCCCCTTGCAGAGCTTGCACAATTCCGGGATCAGCGTGGAGTCAATATCGTCAAGCCTGAACTCCATAAAAGGGGCAGCATCCATCTTTTTCCCATCATCCGCCCCCGCGAAAAACAGGTAGCGGATACCGTCAGTCAAAATACCGATACTGGAATCAAGCGTAAGAAAGTATCTGTGCAACTGCGCACATTGATCACTGCCAAGCGTTGCACCGCAGGACTTGCACTCGATTATCATAATCGGTGCGCCATCCTGCATGATGGCGTAGTCAATTTTCTCCCCCTTCCTGTCCGCAATGTCCGCTACGAATTCCGGGACGACTTCAAGCGGGTTGAATACGTCATAGCCCAGTACCCTGATGAACGGCAATATCAATGCCGTCTTGGTGGCTTCTTCGGTATTCAGATTACTCCTGACTTTTTGCGCCCTGTCGGCAAGGTCTTTAATGGCCTCAGAAAAACTCATTTTTCAGACTCCCTATCGTTAAAGATGAACGCACAAATACACGGCTACCATAACTCAATACGAACCCATTTAGGCAAGGCGGCGTGACATGACTACATCAAGCATAGATACAGAACTCAAGCGTATCCGTATCGCACTTGAAACACTAGTTGATATTGAAAAAGCAAGGGATACGGTATCTGATTTTCAACCTGCAAGATACCGTCTTTTATGGTATATGTCAATAGATTTTTATAGACGGTGCTAGATAAAGAAAAAGGCAGGAACCCTTGATTTTCAATGGATTTCGGCCTTTTCTGGATTTATTTAGACTTCAAAATGGTGGAGGTGAGGGGAATCGAACCCCTGTCCGAAAACACTCTGCACAAAGCATCTACAGGCTTAGATCAGGTTTGTTTCACGCCGTGTGGGCGCCCCTGATCAGGCGACACACGGCATATCCTCCGGTAACATCTCACGAAAAACCCCGGCGGACACCGGTTTTCGCCAGCCTGATAAATGTCGCTACAAAGGAGTATCAGGCGTCATCCCATGTAACGTGATCGTCGAACGATCAGTTGCCGCGCTTATGCAGCGTAGGCGTATTCGTAATCGTTGTTGACAATTACTGTGTTGCCGCTTTTTACGAGGCCAGCGGCGCCTCGGCCTGCCACTCCGGCTTCCACGTCTCCGTCGAAACCTGTGCACCCCCTAGATGTTTCTTCTTTACACCAAGTTCAAAAAAACGCAAACGTTCTTTGACAAAACCCGGTTTGACGCCAACGGCAAAACGCATACACGGCAAGCCGTATCCAGACGGGCCAACGCATTGCTACAGCACCTTGAATTTGTGCACCTCATTGGTCTGGCCGTCGATCACGTGCACGGCGCACGCAATACAGGGGTCAAAGGAATGCATTGTGCGCAATATCTCAACCGGACGTTTCGGATCCGCCACCGGCGTGCCCACAAGAGATTCCTCGCCTGCGCCCTGCACGCCCTTGGCGTCACGCGGTCCCAGATTCCATGTTGTGGGCACCACAAGTTGAAAATTGGAAATCCTGGCGTCAGCGTCCGTAACAAGCCAGTGGGAAAGCGCCCCGCGCGGCGCGCTGACAAAGCCCACGCCCTTGGCGTCTTTCGGGGCTTCATAGTTTTCGACAATCTTCTTGTCGCCTTTTTCGATATTATTTTCATATTCCTGCAGCCACACTTCCATCTGCTCGGCTACGGCCAGAGCCTGGACGCCACGCGCCGCGGTACGCCCAAGAGTTGAGAACAGCGCCTCATGCCCGACGTTCAAAGCGCTCAGCACTTTGTCCACCAAGGGCTTAATCGTTTTATTGTTCTGCGCGTAGGACACCAGCACTTGCGCCAGCGGGCCGGTTTCGATGGCATGTTCGCCGTAGCGCGGAGCTTTTAACCATGAATAGCGGTCAGTGTCACCCATTTTTGTAAATGATGGTTTTGTTTCACCCAAATAGGGGGTTTTGGCCTCTTCGCCTTCATACCAACTGTGGTGCACATGCTCGGAGATTTTTGCGGGCTCAAACTTTTGCACGTCACCTGTTTTCCGATTCAATATCACGCCGGGTTTGAGCCAACGCTTGTTCAAATCCCGCTCGCCACCGACAGCAGGGAACTCGCCGCAGGCCATAAAATTCGTAGTACCGCCGTAATTAGCCCAATTTTTGTACGCCTCGGCAACGACAAGCAGGTCAGGAATGTAGTACTGCTCAATAAATGAACGCACTTTTTTGTACAGATCACGAAATTCCTTGATTCTTTCTGGAGTTAACGACTCATAACAGGTCACGCCGCCGCCGACAATAAACTGTGTGTGCGGATTCTTTGCGCCGAAGACAGCCATCCCCCTTGCCGCCTCCACCTGCATGCGCAAGGCCAGAAGATAGTCAGCCGTAGCAATCAGATTGACTTCCGGCTCCAGTTGGTAAGCAGGATGTCCTCCAAGGAAATAGGCGTTTGTAAACGGTCCGAGCTGACCGCTCCCCATAAAAGTCTTGAGCTTTGTCTGCACCGCTCTGTAGTCGTCCGGTGAAACCTTGCGTGAAGATATGGATGTGGCGATCTGCGCAGCTTTAACAGGATCAGCCTGCAAGGCGCTTGTCACGTCCACAAAGTCCAGCGCGTGCAGGTGATAAAAATGCACCATGTGGTCGTGCAGCATCAACATACCCAGCACCAGATTGCGTATATAGGTCGCATTGGCCGGAATGGGCTTGTTGATGGCGTCTTCCAGCGCGCGCGTTGAAGCCAGCCCGTGAACGTATGTACACACGCCGCATGTGCGCGCTGTAAAATGCTGCGCGTCACGCGGGTCACGCCCTTTCAGGATAATCTCCAGACCGCGAAACAGGGTACCAATAGTTCTGGCTTCTTTGATGATGCCGTTTTCCACTTCTACTTCAACACGCAGATGGCCTTCAATGCGGGTAAGCGGGTCTACCACCACCGGGCCGGTATAATTGCTTTTGGCCGTAATAACCTGACTCATACGTATGCTCTCCCTAGTTCTGATAGAACGGCGTTAATTCGTCCCAGAAATTCGGCTCGCTGCAACCAATGCAGGGATGCCCGGCGCGCACCGGCCAATTTGTTTCGTTAAACAAAACTTTAGGACAGTTATTATATGTTTGCGGACCCTTGCATCCAAGATCATACAAACACCAACCCTTGCGCGCTTCCTCAGAGTTGAAGGAAGGGGCAAATTCTCCGGCATCAAAATGCTTGCGGCGTTCACAAAGTGTGTGCACACTCTGCCCGAAGAACTGTGTCGGGCGCCCCAGTTCGTCCAGATCAATTTTACCGCCTTGCAGGAACGCAACCAGCGTTCCCACCAGATTGAGCGGATTTGGCGGACAGCCGGGAATATTGATGGCCTTGACTCCAAGGCTTGCATAACAGTCATTCACACCCTTTGCGCCTGTAAGGTTCGGATTTGCGGCCTGTATACCGCCGTAGCTGGAACAGGTACCCATGCACACCACGGCCTGCGCCTTGGGAAGAATGTGTTTACAGGTATCATAGATGGTGTGTCCACCCACGTAGCAATATTTGCCGTCCATCGCCGTGGGGATAGCGCCTTCAACGATACAGACAAATCCGTCAGGATTGGCGACCGCCTGCTCCAGCGCCGCTTCGGCGGCTTCACCTGCGGCAGCCATGATTGTTTCGTGATAATCAAGGGAAATGGTGTCCAGAATCAGTGTATCCAGAAAAGGCTTGTATGTGCGCAGCAAGGCTTCGGAACAGCCTGTGCATTCCGCAGCGTGCAAATACACGATAGAAGTCCTGCGACCGGTCAGAGCAGCAGCCACTTCAGAGGCAAAGGACGGCCCCATGCCCATAGTTACCGCCACCGCAGTACAAAATTGCATAAAATTGCGGCGACTGATGCCTTGGCGCGCCAAACGATCTTCCCCGCTGTCTTTGCCCAGACCAACAGCAATGCCCATTGTAGCCTCCTTATGTCATGCGCATAAAACTTTTATAATTATTTTAAGACATACATTCTTTTACAAAAAGGGTCAAATGCAACATATCAGGATTGCATTTTCTGCACGGACAAATGGCCTGTGTTTGGTGAAAAAACTCTCATATTGTGAGTTTGTCCATTACCGCGGGGAAACAGAAGCTCAGGAATAGGCCTCAATCAGCACTTCCATTGTGCCGCCACACACCATGCCGTCTTCCTCGACCGTGTCTGTCATATCTATGATTTTGCAGCGATAGCCGCCAGACAAGTGACGCGCGTCCCACAAAACATCGGCTTCCGCGCATCCCCCACCGATACTGCCTATGGTTTGCCCATTTTCAAAAACTGCCATTTTTGCGCCGACTTCCCGTGGGGTCGAGCCGCTTGTCGAGACAACAGTCACAAGAGCGGCCTTTGTGCCGGCATTTTCGGCAAGCCAGGTTAGCAGTTTTATATCTGCAAAGCTTCCCTGGCGCGTCTTTGACGTATCCTTGCGCCGTTCCTGAATCATTTCCGCCAGGATGGAAACGGCAATCTCTTCCGGCGTGACAGCGCCGATAGCCAGCCCAATGGGAGAATGCAGCTGTTCCAGAGCTTCCGGCGTGTAGCCTTCCTGCAGTAACTGCCGCCGCACGATGGCCACGCGGCGTTTAGAACCTATCATTCCGATATAGTAAGGAATATTTCCTTGCAAAAGGGCGCGCAGACAGTCCTGATCGTATTTGTGTCCTCTGGTGACAATGGCAATATAGTCGCTTGGGCGAACGGCAAGCCGCTGCGGCATACGCTCAAAATAATCGCACACAACCGTTGAGGCGTCAGGAAAACGCGCCGTGTTCGCAAAGGACAGTCTGTCGTCAAAAATCACAACCTCAAAATTGAGCATGGCCCCTATCGCGGCAAGCGGCACGGCAATATGCCCCGCGCCCAGGATAATCAGGCGTGGTTTTGGAGAAAAATATTCCACGAGCGTGAGCGCCCCGCCCTGCCGTTCAACAGACAGGCCTGAGTCTCCGCCCGTAAGCCGGTGTGGGACTGTTTCGCCGGTATACAGTTCCTTTATGACGCCTTCTGGCCGACAGCGTGTGATCAGCGCTGTTTGACGACCGTTCTTGAGATTTTGGAGCAGTTGTTTGTAGACAGTCTGATGGTGCATTGCTGTCCTGTGCGTTCACACTGCCGCGTCAAGCAGCAGATAGTCCCTGTGGATGACTTCAGGATAGCAGCTTACGCAAAGTACATCCGCCACCTGGGGACGTTTCAGCCCCATAATTTTTTGCAAATCCGCCGCGCTGTAGTTGGAGATGCCCACACCCAGATTTTTTCCCTCATGGGTAATACGCACAAGCGCGCCTTGGTGAAAGGAGCCGCTTACCTGACGCACACCGCCGGGCAGCAGGCTACTCCCCTTGTGCACAAGCGCCTGCATGGCGCCCGTATCCACATCCACACTGCCGACAGGCTCATTTTGGTAGGCCAGACGAAATTTGCGACGCGGGATGGACGCGCGCGACGCGCATACCCACGTGCCAAGCCCGGTCTCTTCAGAAGTCAGGGCAAAAGCGCGTGTCAACACATCGGGTACACGACCGGACAAAATCAGCGTGGGCACGCCGATCTGCGCAGCGCGGCGGGCTGCCAGCAGTTTTGAATACATGCCGCCGGAGCCTGCCGCGGTTTTGCTGCCGCACACCTTGGTCAAGTTCAGCGCCGTCACATCTTCAATATGCTCAATAATCGGAGCGTCCGGCATTTTGCGGGGATCGGCGGCGAATACGCCAGCCGCGGAAGTGAGATTGACAAACAGATCCGCGCCAATAAGTTCCAAAAGCAGACTTGCGAGACAGTCATTGTCGCCGAATTTGAGTTCGTTTACAGAAACCGTGTCGTTTTCATTCACAACAGGGATGACGCCCCAGTTCAGCAGGAGCGTGAAGGTATTTCGCGCATTTCGCGCGCGCGCGCGCGCGCGAAAATCGTCGCGGGTCAGCAGTATCTGGGCTGTCAGCATGTTGTGGGCGGCAAAGGCATTTTCCCATTCCCGCATCAAAAGTCCCTGACCTACAGAGGCGGCCGCCTGGCCTGAGGCCAGTGTTTGCCCCTGTCCGGCAATCTGTTGGGTCTTCAGCGCGGCGCGGCCTGCGGCTACGGCGCCAGAAGAAACAAGCACAAAACGGCGCGCGCCGGCGGGCGGTTTGGGCAATGCCCGCAATGTCGCAAGCTGACGGGCAATACTTTGCATGACGTTAACGGCAAGCCCCGAAGAATCGCTCAAAACAGCGCTGCCTATTTTGACAAGCACAGTGCGCGCGTGTTCGAGCGCGTGTGCGCGTTCCTGTTGCCAGGCGTGTTCAGCGCTCATACAGCACTTCCGTGTCCTGAAGATTTTCCGTGGAATCCTCTGTATCGCCGCTATGTTCGGCAAGACATTGCGGCAGTCCCTCCGGACGGTACAAAGGCGCGTGGGGGCAAAGTTCTTTGCCCAGTGACCACAGTTGTTGCTCCAGTTCGTCCATACCCAGATTTTCCAATGCGGAAATAAAAAAGACGGTTCTGCCGTCGGCTCGCGCGCGTTTTTTGAGAGAGGCGCGCCGCTGTTCGTCCATCAGATCAATTTTGTTGACCACTTCGATTTGTCGGCGAAGGGCAAGCTGTGGGTCAAAACGCGACAGTTCTTCATTGATGAGATCAAAGCCGGCCCAGGGGTTGTCCTCATCCATATCTTCACTGCTCAAGATGTGGACAAGGAAGCGTGCGCGTTCCACATGCTTCAAAAAACGGAATCCCAGGCCCAGCCCTGTGTGCGCACCTTCAATGAGTCCGGGAATGTCGGCAATGACCAGACGTTTGTTCGGATCGTTTTCGTCGATCATCACCCCAAGATTTGGCGTCAATGTTGTAAAAGGATAGGCGGCTATCTTAGGGCGCGCCGCTGAAATGCGTGAAATCAATGTGGATTTTCCGGCATTGGGCAGGCCTATCAGGCCGGCGTCCGCCAGAATTTTCAGTTCCAGACGTAAAGAGTATTCCTCGCCGGGTTCGCCGGGTTGCGCAAAGCGGGGGGCGCGCATGGTTGCGGACTTAAAGTGCTCGTTGCCCTTGCCGCCGCGCCCGCCGCGCGCCGCTGTCATGCTTGCGTCAAGTTCACTCAGATCCGCAAGTTTTTGTTCGCCTTCAGGGGTTTTGGCAAAAACCAGCGTGCCCACCGGCAGGCGCAGTACAAGATCTTCGCCTTTTTTGCCGTGGCACTGGCTGCCCTGTCCGGGTTGTCCGTTTTGCGCTTCGTAGTGGCGTTTGATGCGAAAATCGTACAGGGAAAGCAGGTGCGCATCCGCCTGAAGAATGACAGAGCCGCCGTGTCCTCCGTCACCGCCGTCCGGTCCGCCGCGCGGCACATATTTTTCGCGGCGGAAAGACACGCAACCGTGTCCGCCCTTGCCCGCTTTTATGTGAATTGTAGCTTCGTCCACAAACCGCATAGTCGTCCCTGCCATGTACCGCAAAAACGTCAAAAAAAGGGAAGGGAAGAAGCCGCTTAACTTCTTCCCCTCCGAACAAATTTGTCTGTGTGTTCAGACGGCGGCTGCTTCAATGTGTACCCGTTTGTGGACACGGCGTTTGCGTATGTATTTTTCATAGCGCACCACGCCGTCAACCTTGGCAAAAAGCGTAAAATCCCTGCCCATGCCTACATTGACGCCGGGGAAAACTGTGGTACCCAACTGGCGCACAAGGATATTGCCCGCCAGAACACGCTGACCGCTGAAGCGCTTGACGCCGCGTCGCTGACCAGCGCTGTCGCGACCGTTGCGCGACGATCCGCCTGCTTTTTTATGAGCCATGCCGTCCTCCTGATAAAAACCGTACCGGCTTTTACATGGTAATGCTTTTTACGCGAAGTGTCGTGTATTCCTGACGGTGACCGCGCAACTTACGCGAATCATTACGCCGCCAGCGTTTGAATACCTTGATTTTTAGGGCGCGCCCGTGGTCAACCACTTCCGCCGTGACAGATGCGCAGGCAAGATAGGGCGCCCCAATCGCGCAGTGCGCACCGCTAACCAGCAATACCCTGTCAAGGGCAATTTCGCTGCCGGCTTTGTCACCAAGTTTTTCAACGGCAATGCGCGAGCCTTCTTCAACCTTAAACTGCTTGCCGCCTGTTTCGATAATCGCGTACATCATGAACCTCCAAAAATAAGGAATGCTTTATGCCTCAGACTATGGGAAATGTCAAGCGTCTCCCCGATTGGACAGGGTCCATTATAGCCTTGATTTGTTATATAAGCGCAGATTGCCTCTAAAACCGCCCCACCCAGCGCTCGCGCTTTCTCCGACACTGTGTAGCAATACTCTGCATTGCCCCTCGGATCTATGTCTCCAACCTTGGTCCCCTTTATTACAGACACCCCTGAACGGATAAGTCCGCGCACCACGCCGTCAAGCAGGGCTGCAACGGGCGCTCCGCCCACGCTGAGCGCCACATCCCCGGCCCGTACAAGTTCACCGATTTGCCTGTGCGTCTGCGTTATGCCTTCTTCGGGCGCGCGCAGTACGCGCTCCACGGTATAGCCGCCAATGTTGCCGGGAATACCGGAATTGGCCTGCGCCGCGCCTTCGGTATACACGCGCCCCAGATTGTGCCCGCGGTTGGTCTCAATAACGGCGTGAGTGTCCACGCCTGCCGTAAAACCGGGACCAATGCCCAATGTGAACGGCGCATCGGTAAGGGTCGTACCCATGTTGCACTTGGCTAAAATCGCATCCACACACACGTGTGGCTGTATCTGCCCAAGCAGTTCCCAGTCAGGGTCAACAGCCACGGCAATAATGCCCTGCCGCCACAAGGCGGCAATTTCTTCGCGGTTCTGCGCACGCCGCGCCCTGATCCCCTCCACCTGTTGCTCGCCATCGTATACGGCCTCGCAAAAACTTACCGTGCGGCGTACCGCCGATGGGGCCGGCACTTCCAGTATCAGGATTGCGCGCAAGCCCGCTTTGTACAGGCGCACGGCTATGCCGCTTGCCATTTCCCCCCCACCCTTGATAATAAGGCGGCAACCATTTAAATTCATTTTGTTACTCATAGTCGATACCGTTTTATATTTTTATATAAGGATATGTTGTGCGCTGTGAACCTGTCCTGCTCCTGAGTGAACTGACATCTTTCGGGTCAGGCATAGTCTGCCTTGTGGGCGGCGGCGGTAAAACCAGCCTGCTTTACGCTCTGGGCGCTGATATTGCCAATACTTGCGGCAGCGCGTTGCTCACGAGTACAACAAAAATGTTCCGACCTGACCTAACGCCGGATTTTCCCCCGCAAGTTTCTGTGGCGCTTGAACACGACCCCACTGCCCTGCCTCCATGCCGGGGTGTCGTGTTTGCCGCAAGGCCGGCGTCTGACGACGGCAAGAAAGTCCACGGCTACAGCGCGGACGAGGTGGATGCGTTGTTCAGTCGCGCTATCGCCCCCACAATTATTGTTGAGGCGGACGGCGCATCCTGCAGGCCCATCAAGGCCCCAGCCACCCATGAACCGGTTATTCCGGCAAACACAACCATCGTCATCGGTGTCATCGGCCTTTCCTGTTTCTCCATGCCCTTTACGCCCGCAACGGTATTTCGGGACGAATACTTTGCCGCTGTCACCGGTCTTACCCTAGGCGATACCCTTACTCCTGAGGCTGTGGCTGCTCTTGTACTGCACCCGAAGGGGCTGTTCAAAAACCGCCCCCGCATTGCAAAACGCTTGCTGTTCTTAAATCAGTGCGATCTGCCGGGAGCTTTGGACAAGGGCGCTGCTCTTGCCGAAATGCTTTTCACCCGCGACGCTGACTTTCTCCATGCCGTCTATATCGGTTCAGTCAACAAGGAGCGGACATCATGCCACAAGGTCCTTTCGGACTAGCCGCCCTTGTCCTTGCGGCAGGGCAAGGATCGCGCCTTGGCGGCGGCAAACTTACGCTGCCCTTTCAGGGTAAGCCCCTCATAGCGCATACGCTCCATGTGATGTACCAGTTGGACCTGCTCTGCGCTGTTGTGGTGACAGGCTGTCAGACCCTGCCGTCACATCTTACCCAAAACGCCACATGCTCCACGCACCTTGTACACAATGCTGAGTGGAAAGAGGGACAAAGCGCCTCGCTTGCCTGCGGCGTCAAGACGCTGCTTTCACTACCTGAAGCAAACAGTGTGCAGGCTGCGCTCGTGCTGCTCGGCGACATGCCCCTTGTGCAAAAAGATACCCTACGCCTGCTTGCCGCCGCCCACCATAAGGCATTAATCCGTAACGCGCGCCATAGCGCCACCGTGCCCACGTTTAATGGCAAACACGGAAATCCCGTTGTCCTCTCCCGCTCGCTCTTTCCCGTTCTTTTGACCTTGTCAGGCGATGCCGGGGCGCGCACTCTCTTTCCTGGCCTTGGAGATGCTCTCCTGTTGCTGTCTGTTGACGACGACGGTATTCTGCGCGATGTGGACACCCCGGCAGAGTATGCGGCTCTACCGCAAGTGTAATCTTGGTCCGCCTGTCTTCGGCAAAACCGCACCGATAATATGCCCTGCATCCCCCCATGCGCTCAATATTTCCCGCGCCCTTTCCACCTGATGCCGCTCAAGCGCCAGAACCACACCGCCGGAAGTCTGCGCATCAAAGACAATATCCACTAAAAACTCGTTCACACCCCTGGCAATCCGGGTGTCCGGCATACGGTACTTTTTATTGGCAAAACTTCCCGCAGGCAAAAGCCCTGACTCCGTCAGTTCTACCGCGCGCGGCAACAGCGGCAAGGCATCCGTCTCAAGTTCAATGTCCACACCAGAAGCCTGTGCCATTTCAAGCAAATGCCCGCCAAGCCCAAAGCCTGTGATGTCCGTTGCCGCTGTGAGGCGCAATTCGCTGATAACCTTTGAGGGACCAACGTTTAAGCGTGATGCCCATTTGATGATGTCAGCCTCAATCTCCTCTGCCCCATCCCAGCAAGCCTTGACCGCTGTGGATAAAATGCCTGTACCGAGTGGCTTGGTGAGCATCAGCGCCTGCCCTGGTTTAAGGCCTGTATTGGCAGCAATGCTTTCAGGGTCAATCAGTCCTGTTACGGACAGGCCGTACTTGATCTCCGGGTCGTTCACGCTATGCCCTCCCGCCAGAGCTACCCCGGCCTCCGCGAGCTTCGAAGCCCCTCCGGCCAAAATATCGGCCAACAGCGCCACAGGGTATTCCTGCACCGGGAAGCAGACGATGTTCATGGCGCACCAGGGAGCGCCGCCCATAGCGTACACGTCGGAAAGGGAATTGGCAGCGGCTATCTGCCCGAATGCAAAGGGATCGTTGACAATGGGCGTAAAAAAATCCAGCGTCTGCACCAGCGCCACCCCCTGCGGAATGCTCACCACGGCGGCGTCTTCATTGCTGTCGGTTGCAGTCAAGAGGCGCACTGAGGCAAGGGGGTCGGCAGGCAATAACTTTAAAAGACCGGTGAGCACATGCGGCGGAATTTTTGCCGCGCACCCAGCTGCCTTAGTTTTTTCCAGCAGTTTATATTTTGTTGTCTCTGGCATGGACACCTCCGTCAGTTTTAGGAATTCACCTTCCCAATCATTCACCAGAAAAGGCAGTATCTCAGCTACCTCCTTGGTTGGTCTGTCACGAACATTGCGTGTGTACCAGTTTTTTTTGGGGCAGGTTGCTATACCCGCAAAACCTTATCCGCAAGCTGCATGGCGGTAACCACATCCAGCATATTGGTAATCTGCCCTACGGCCTGCTTCTCTCTGATCTCATAGTAGTCCAGGCAGGCACCACAAGCGAAAATTCCGACCTTATTTTTTTCCAGCGCGCGCAATTGTTCCAGTACCGGGCTTTCTTCAACGCACAATTTGACCCCACCGTTCAGGAGAATAATCCGCCATAGCTCGTCTCCCATTTCCGGCAATGTGTCCAAAAAGTTGCGGATCAGTCGGCCACCCAATATATCGTCGCCACTTCCCAGTACATCGGATAAAATTGTGACGAGAATTTTTTGCGCTGTTCTGTTCACCTGTGCCGTGAGCAAAGGTGTATCCTCATTCTCTTGAGCCAAAGCAATGTTCTTGACGCCATCTAGACGCCAGACTCCGCCTGTTTCCGTTCTGGCGACACTGTAGTGCTGTGCTTGCATATAACGGGTGACATTCTCACAGGCAGCCATATTGTCCACCATGACGGCAAAGGCTTCGGGATTTTTTTCCGCTATATGCTTACGTGTCCGCAATACGGGTTCAGGGCAGTCCAAGTTTTTGCAATCAAGAACTTCCATCATGTCTCTCCTTGTTAGAATATTGCATGAAACCCGTCAGTCATAGTACCGCCATCTCCGGCGAAGCCAGCGCGCTGCGTAATCAAGACCTGCCCCCAGCACGCCGATATATAGAATGGTCAGCATAAGATCGCCATATTCCATACGGTCGCGGGCATCCAGGATAAAATATCCCAGCCCTGCCTGCACTCCCAGCATTTCAGCGGGCACCAGCACAATCCAGATGATGCCGATGGAAAGCCTGGTCCCGGTGAGAATATGATCCATAATACCCGGAAGTGTAATGTGAAAAAGTATTTCGATTTTGGTGGCGGACATGCTTTTGGCCATTTTAAGCCACTTTGGATCAATGGCGGCTACGCCCGCCGCCACATTTAGGATAATCGGCCATACGCCCGCAAAACCCAGTAAAAAGTATACCGGCGCATCTCCGATCCCCAATATGATGATAGCAAGCGGCATCCAGGACAGGGGAGAGATCATGCGCAACAATTGAAAAAAAAGATTGGAAACCCGTCCAAAAATGTATGAGCTCCCAACCAGTAAACCCACAGGTATGCCAAAACTCAAGGCCAGGATAAGTCCTACAAAAACACGGCGAAGACTGTCCAGGGTATGCTCCACCAAAACACCGTTGCTGAACAGGCGCAGTCCGGATTGCCAAGTTTTTTCCGGTATAAAGTACGCGGCCATGGGCGTGCTGTCTGCCAAAAAATGCGTTAGCCCCCACCATAAAAATACAAAACAGATGGAGCCAACAAAGGGAAGCAAAAAAATCAGAACGCTCTTGCGCCTGGATGTATTCTGTAAGCGCATCATGCCTCAATAAGTTCTTTTCTGTCCCATCCGTCATTGATGCCAAATGCCTTTAAGCCACCCACGCTTTCAATGGCGGAACGCACAAAGCGTTCGTCCACCAGATCCTTTGTGGCAAATGTGGGATCCAGGGTTTTCAGGAAGGCGTTATCACCTTCAACAACAGTCTCCCGCAATGACTCGATTAAGGCCTGTGTATAAGAAGGGAATGGGTAGGGCTGAAAGTCAATGCGCTCATGGTTCCAATTTTTATGTATATTGGCCCCGCTGGCAAAATACTGCGCTTCCAGATCGGCATTCGGCACCAATACGCGCTCCAGCACCGGCTTGGGGAAAGGAGTATATTTTCCGGCTCCGTCATCAGCCAGAATCGCGGCGGATTCAACGCGATGCGTACGCATCCAAAGCTGAGCTTTGACAATGGCGTTTACCACCTTCTGGGACCATTCCGGCCGTTCATCCAGATCTCGCTGATGCTGGAAAATTACGCAGCAGGCATGATTATTCCAGACATCACTTGTAAAGCGCAGGATCTTGCCTATGTTTTTGAATTCAGCCGCCGCGTTAAAGGGTTCGGCTACAATGAAGCCGGCAATGGTTTTTTGCGCCAGGGCCGGACCCATGTCCGCCGGCGCCATGACCACAAGGGAGACCTCGTTTTTGTCCAGAGCATCTTTAGGAACGGTGACGATTTTAAGATTGGCTTTCCGTAAAATTTTTTGCAGAACAACATTGTGGATGGAGTACCAGAAGGGTATAGCCACCTTTTTTCCACCAAAATCAGCTACGGAATTCACTTCCGGCGCTGCAGTCAACCCGGAGCCAGCCATGTGGTTCCATGCAGTAATCCGGGCCGGAAACTTTGAGCCGAAACGCGCCCACACGGTTATGGGCGAGAGCAGATGCACAACATTGACCTGCCCAGCCATAAAAGCCTCCGCCACCTGCGACCATGAGCGGAACATACGCGGCCTGTCTACCTGTAATCCCTCGGCTTCAAACAACTTGTTGGCATGCGCGACAAGCAGGGGTGAACTATCCGTAATAGGCAGATAGCCTATGCGGACCGTCTGTTCTCCCGCTTTTTCAGCGGCAAAACCGGCCTTGGGTAGAACCGTCGCGCCGGTCAGCAGGGCTGACAGGCGTAGAAACTCCCTTCGCGAGACATCCAGTTTAAAACTCATATGTGCCACCTTTGTTGTATGCTAATCCAGATTCACCAGAAAATTTTGTTTTTTCATGTGCGCAGTGTTTTTGCTGCTTAGGCCGAACGCCTTTGTGCTGTACGCCAAACTTTCCGCTATTTCCTCTTTTAAATCCATAAAGGTCGACGAACGGCGATAGTGTTGCGCATTATCGGAGTCAGCCCCTCTGGCCTTGCCCAGAATGTCGCGTAAGTTCCATTCTGCAAGGCGTGTTTCTCCATTTTCTTTCGTCATCAGGATGAGTCGGTCGGCAATCAGGAGCGCTTCATCCATGTCGTGGGTCACAATGAGGGCGGAACTCCGGTATTTATGGATAATGTCAAGCAGCAGTTCCTGCATGGATCTGCGGGTTATGGCGTCAAGAGAAGAAAAGGGTTCGTCCAGTAAAAGCAGCTCTGCCCGTCGGGCCAAGGTTCTTGCCAGAGCCACACGTTGCGCCATGCCGCCGGACAGACGCGCCGGGTATTTGGATGCGGCGTTTTCAAGCCCAACATCCCGCAGGGCCGCCGACACCCTGGCCTTGCACTCGTCCGCCCGCACCCGAAGACTTTCAAGTTTAAGGGCAAAGGCCACGTTCCCGTACACCGTCAGCCATGGCAGCAGGCAGGCGTCTTGAAAAACTACAGCTACTTTTGCAGGGGTAGTGCGTATTTCCTGACCGCAAAAGGCGACATACCCCTCGCTGCTCTCCAGCAGTCCGCTCGCAAGATTTATAAAAGAACTTTTCCCGCAGCCTGATTCCCCAAGAAGGGCGACAATTTCTTGTTCATATACAGCCAGATTGATATTATGAAGGACATAGTCCGAGTTTTCCGGATAGCGCAGAGACACTCCTACCGCCTGCAATACTGGAGCGTTATGGATATCTGCAGATTTCATCATAAACTCCTCCGGTCATCGGAACGCACTATTTCCCAAGCATTCACCAAAAAAGGCAGTATTTCTGCTGTACTCGTCGCCGGAGTAGGCGCTGCCAGTTGCCCCATGATGCGGTTTGTCAGGGCAGCCCTTTTGCACGCATCAGGTATGGGCATCCCCAGGGTATCAGGGCGGAAGTTATGCCTGTCAGGGTGTCGCCGGTGCCGCCGATGGCTTCAAGACAGGGCACCTGCGGGTTTTCAACTACATCAAGTGCCTTTCCTTGCCGCATGACATAATCCACCCTGCCCTTGACGAGCAGGTTCAATGCTGCATTCTCATACGCATAGGCGCGCATTGCATGCTCCAAAGCCTTGTCTTCTTCAGCCAGCAAAAATCCCCAGGTATAAAAGGGATGCGGCGCATTTTCATCCGCCAAAAAGGCCAGTTCTCCGGCATCCGGAAAAAAAAGGTCGTAGGATGCGGCATATCCGCTCATTTTTGCAACATACATATAACCGGCATCCGCACACAGCAGCGGGCGCGGATTCACCTCATTCAGGGCCATGAGCACGCGGTTGTGCCAGTCCACATCCGGGAGAAAATAATGAAAGGTGATGCCAAATCCTGCATAATTCTCGGCATTATCGCGCAGATACCTATAAATCAAATGACTGCCTGCGCCACGCCCATCATCCCCGGCTATCAGAACTTCCGGCTCATTCAGCCCAAGCGCATGGTTCATGATTTTGTATGCCGAATATGTCAGGGGCACCCCCGGGTGCCCCTGCATATATCAGATGTGCCGGCTCTAGAATGAGTAAATAAAGGTCAGGTTAATGTTCCACGGATCACGCACCTGATCGTTTTTACCGTTCATTTGGCTGTGTTTCCATACACTTTTGTCAATAAAAGCAGCAAGGTAGGAACCTTCAAAATATATTTTGAAGTTTTCATACACCTGGTATTCGTTAGCCAGGCCAATTTCAAGTGCGCTGTCCCTCGTGGTCAGATACAACGGATCCATGCCCAACTCATAGGCATTCGGGCCGGATATGTTGTCGAAAATGGCTTTCCTGCCGTTGCCGGAGTTGTTGCCGGCAAGGTAGCGCCGCGCAAAGGTCGGAGAGTTGGTTCCGCCTATGTAGTTCACGCGGAACGTGTGCTTGAGGTCATTAATAAAGCTCATGTCCTTCAAACGCGCACCCACGCCCCAAGTGCCTATCATGGTTCTGCCTAATACGTTATCGCGTCCGCCTTCGGGAATCCAGGGCTGGCCGTTGAAGGCAAAGGAGGAAAAGCCGTTGTTGGTGTGAATGGTTGTGAATGTAGGCATACGCTCGGAACCGTTGCTGGGGTCGCTGTCATCGCCCGTGGAATACCAGCCGTAGATGCCGGGAACAGCCCAGTCGAGCTTGTATGTAAACAGCAGAGAGGCCAGCCAGCCACTACGGTTCAAACGACCGTCTTCAGCCCAGGCTATTGCGCCGTAGTTTACATCAAAGGCAATGCGGAAAGGATCCCATGCGGTGATGTCACCGGTCGCGCCCGCCCAGAAAGCGCTGCCGTACTCATTCAGATACTTGCCGGAAGGGGTGCCGTCCTTGCGGAGCGCGCCACCCACAGGAACCATGCCTGCCCTGATGTCGCCCGAGGAAGCGCCGGTAGTGCTGTTAAAGTACTTCCCGCCGGAGTTGGGGCCTACAATGCCACCCATGATCCAGGGGCTTATTTTCACTTCGTCAAAGGTAAGCGGCAGAATAAGAGCGGCCACGTCAAAGTTGTCCAGATAGTTTGCATTGACAGTGTGACCCAGGTTGTCGCCGCCTGCATAGTTGTCATTATACGCGCGCACCCAGAAACCTGTCAGGGACACATTGTCGTTGAACCTGTAGTTCAGCGTAATACCAGCCGCGTCATGATTGAAGACCTGTGATCCCGTGGTGAAACTCGGCAGCGATAAGCCCTGAATACCCATGCGTATCTTCAAATCCATATTCGAGGGCGTCCAGTCGATGTAGGCGTTCTTCAATTCTACGGAATTTCCGTCAGCGCCAAGCGCGCCACCATAGCTGCTGTTCACGCCCGGTCTGTCACTGCCCCATGTCGTGTCGCCAATTTCAAAATGCACAGTACCTGACAGGGATTCCGATGCCACGGCGTCCAGGCGCAGACGTAAGCGCTGCACGGCCTCGAACTCATCGGAAGCCCTGCCGGCGCCCCTGTTGTTCCAGCCGGTACCGCCGTTGCCGCCGGTCATCCTGCCGTTTTGCCCATAGTCAAAACTCATGATCCATTCGCCTTTGACTTTAAAGTCAATGGCGCTTGCGCCTGTTGTTGTGCCGAACACAAGTCCGGCTGCCAGCAGTAATGTCGCAATTTTTTTCATCACCTTCCCCCTTTCATTGTTTTTTGTTTTTAGGTTTTCTATAAAAGGTGTTTTCGAGCGGCAGCTTTGTACGGAACACCTTATCCAGTTTGTAATAAGCCCCCTGCACAGCCGGGGCTGTGGGGATGCAGGCAAGCTCACCCGTACCTTTGGCACCGTAAGCAAAGGGGCCAAAGCTGTTTTGCTTCATGATCCGCACAGTAATGGGCGGGGTTTCGGTTGCCCTGAAAAGTCCCAATGTGCCGTATTTGACCTTGATGTAACCTCCTTCCACCGGGAAGTCCTCGGTCAAGGCATAGCCAAGACCCATAGCAACACCGCCTTCAATCTGTCCCTCGGCGGCTTTCGGATTAACCACCCGCCCAACATCATATGCGGCAGTCACGTCTGTAACCTTGCCCTGATCGTCCAGTCGCACCACCTGAGCGGCATAGCCGTAGGCCACATGACTTACAGGATTTGGCTTCGAACTGCCCATGGCATCGGTTTCGGTAACATATTCCGCATAGAATTCTCTGCCTTCCAGATCATCCAGTGTAACGCCGGCATCCAGTTCCGCCCTGATCATTTTGGCTGCCCTGGTCACCGCCTCGCCGCTGACCAGCGTCTGACGCGATGCCGTGGTAGTGCCGGAATTGGGAGTGCGGCGCGTGTCCGGCGGTTCCACAATGAACATATCCGGCGCAAGCCCTGTTGATTCGCAGGCCATCTGCAGCATGACCGTTGCCATGCCTTGCCCTATGCAGGCTGCGGAGGATCGTATATGCAGTTTACCCTGCTCAATGGAAATGACGCAGCGCCCGGTATCGGGTATGCCGACGCCGACGCCCGCGTTCTTGAAGCAGGAGGCAATGCCTGCGTATGGCGCGCTTTCATAGACCTCTTTCACAGCCTCAAGGCATTGCGCAATACTTGTGGTGGCGTCGGCAATCTGCCCGTTGGGCAACGCCTGTCCCGGACGCACGGCATTGCGGTACCGTATCTCCCAGGGCGAGATACCCACCATCTCGGCAAGCAGGTTGAGGTTGCATTCCATGGCAAAGGCCGACTGCGTTACGCCAAAGCCGCGGAAAGCTCCAGCAGGCACGTTGTTGGTATACGCAGCTCTGCCAACCACATGAAAATCCTGGAAGTTGTACGGGCCGCCCGCATGCGTGCATGCCCGCTGCAATACCGGCCCACCCAGTGAGGCATAGGCCCCTGTGTCTGAAATGATGGTGAATTTGGCTCCAAGAATGATGCCGTTTTCATCGCACGCCGTGGTGCAGTCTATTTCCATGGCATGACGCTTGGGGTGCACCATCAGACTTTCCTGACGGGAAAGTCTGACCTTGACCGGTTTTTTCACTATCCAGGCAGCCAGCGCCGCATGGTGCTGCACCGCCATGTCTTCCTTGCCGCCAAAGCCACCGCCCACGAGCTGCGAATGCACATGCACCTTCTCGTGCGGCAGGCCAAGCAGACTTGATATTTCGTGCTGTTCGTCATAGACGCTCTGCCCACCGGTATATACTAAAATACCATCGTCTTCGGGCATGGCGATGGCGCACTCCGGCTCCATGAAGGCATGTTCTGTAAAGGGCAGGGAATAGTGCCGGCTCACTACATGCCTGGCGCCGGCAATGGCAGCGTCGGCATCACCCCTGTTAAGTATTTCCTCACGCAACAGGTTGCCGGACTCATGTATGAGCGGTGCGCCAGGAGCAAGGGCTTCCGCAGGCGAAGCAAGAGGTTTTAACTCCTCATATTCCACATCAATAAGGGCCAGCACCTCATCAAGCGTTTCCCTGCTTCCGGTTACAGCCAGCGCCACGGCATCACCCACATAGCGCGTTGTTTCGCCGACGGCTATCAGCGCATCCCAGTCCTTGACCAGATGCCCCAGCTTCTTGTTGCCGGGAATGTCGGCGGCGGTAATGATGCGCACGGCATCAGGATGTCGCGCCGCCTTTTCCGTATTTATGGTGAGCACTCTCGCTCTGGGATACTTTGCGCGCAGGGCCTTGGCGTAGAGCATATCTTCAAAGATAAGGTCATCCACATATTCCCCGTAACCCAGAGTTTTTTCCTTCGCGTCCAGGCGAAGGCAGTTCTCGCCGAGTCCGCCATTGTGATCCGCCTCCGGAACGGGCGTGCTGTTCCTGAACATCTCCGCCGCCAAAAGCACGGCGTCTTCAATCTTTACATAGCCCGTGCAGCGGCAAATATTCCCGCGCAGGGCCTTTTTCACTTCTTCGCGCGTAGGGCTTGGCGTAGTATCTAAAAGCCCCTTGGCGCTGATGACCATACCTGGAATGCAGAAACCGCACTGCACCGCCCCTGCTTCGGCAAAGGCATAGGCATAGACGTCTTTTTCCCTTTGGTTCAAACCCTCCACGGTGATGACACTTTTGCCTTCCGTCTTGCCCACGGTTGGTATGCAGGCGCGTGTGGTCTTGCCGTCAACAAGCACCGTGCAGGTGCCGCAGGCGCCTTCACCGCAGCCGTTTTTGACGGAAATAAGCCGCAAATCTTCCCGCAAGAAAACCAAAAGCTTCTTGCTGTCGTTATTGGCAGTTACGGTCTTGCCGTTCACTGTAAATGTAGCCATAGCCACCCCCTGTCACTATAAAGTCCACTCAGCGCGCTTCGTCATTAGGTTCTTCGATGTACATTTCCTGCATGGGATGGATCTCCGCCTCGTCTTCTTCGTCCTCAGCGACAAAAGGCGGCCTGGGCAGTATCTGGTGTACAATCATGGCTGTAACACCGCCCGCAACCACAGGGGAATGGAAGAATATTTTAAAAAACTGCGGCATCTTGGCAAAAATGTCGGGCGTTAACATGGAAACAAGCCCAATACCGATAGACGTGGCAATGATAATGCTTTCACGCCTGTTTACGCCATGTTCCGCCAAAATGCGTATGCCTGAGGTGGCAATGGTGCCGAACAGCACAACCAGCGCCCCGCCAAGCACAGGGCGCGGCAGCAGTTCAAAGAACACCACCACCACAGGGAAGATGGCAAACAGCATGAACAGTACGCCGCAAAAACGGCCAACCTTGCGACTGGCAACGCCTGAAAGCTGAATGACACCGTTATTCTGGGCAAAGGTGATCTGGGGGAAGCAGCCAAACACGGCGGCTATGGCCGAGAACACGCCGCCGCACAATATGCCGCCTTTAAGGCGGCTACGATACAGGGGACCGTGCGTGGGTTGCTCAGACACTGAGGCTGTTGCCGTAATGTCGCCAATGGCTTCAATAATGAGCACGAGGAAGATGAAGGAACATATTCCGAAGGCTTCCCAGTCAAAGCCGAAGAAACCGAACTTGAAGGGCACGGGCAGCATAAAATAGCTGCGCGGATGGGTTAAAATATTCCAATCCACCTTGCCCATGATTATTGCGACCAGAAAGCCCACGCCCATGCCAAGCACCAGTGAGCACATGCGGAAAATGGGATTTTTCAGGCGATTGACAAACACCACAGACAAAATAACAATGGCGCCCAGCAAAAGGTTGCTCAAATCTCCAAAGGAACCAGCCTTCATGGCGGCAAAACCGCCGCCCAGATCAACCGCGCCCACCTTGACAAGGGAAGCGCCGATCATAAGCACAGTAACACCTGCAACAGTGTGGGTGATTATCTTGCGCAGATACACAATGATGTACGCGCCCAAAACCAGCCAGAAAGCGCCGACAAAACAGATGCCGAAAAGGGTGCGCAGGGTTGCATCCCAAGTCATGCCCTGAGTCTGCATAAAGGCCATGCCTATGGAAATAAGCGTGGCCGGAAAGGCAAAGGAAGTTGCCTGCACGTTGAGCATGCCGGAGCCGATGCCGAAAGGACGAGTTACCTGTACAAAAATACTCGCCCCGGCAAAAAAAAGCGACATGCTGACAAGATAGGCCACAGCGTCAGCAGGAGCGCCAAAAGCGTTCGCAACAATGAGCGGTGGCGTCATAACGCCTATTATCATGGCCAGAATGTGCTGCACGGCGGCAAGCACGGTCACGCCGAAAGGCGGGTTAGCGTCTAGGGGGTAGATGAGTTCGCTGACAGGTTTTTGAGATGACTGTTTGTTTTCCATTCTGTGTCTCCTAGACAGTGTAGTGAGGTTATTATTGTAAGGGCGCGCACACAGCGGATGTGCCAGCTGTGAGTTCTGAAAAAATAGCCGCCTGAACGGCCTGCAAAAGTGAAGCGGACGCGACTTCTGCATTCAGAAATTCCGCTTCAAGCGCGGCAAGACTGACCCTGTCGAGCTTCACGCGCACATGCTTGTCTTTGTAGACATACACGTCGGATTCAGCGCGCAAACTAAAATTTTCGCCCTGACGTTTGCCTTCGGTAACTGTTGCCGAAAGGCGCAACAGGCCGTTTTGATCCGCCGCAAAGGATTTTTCCGAGAGGTGCAGACGAAATTTTACGCGATAAGGCGCATCCATGGAGGGACAAAAAGCCGAGCAGTTGCCACATTCATTGCAAAAGTCACCCAGATTCACCACTTGCCAAGGGAGGCGCACACTCCCCTGAGCCAAGGTAACTATGCGCACCCCTTCCTTGGCGCGCACGGCCTCCTGCACGGGATATGAGCGCATTTGCGAAGCAAGCAACACGTTGGCCCTGTTGGGACACACGCTAACGCAGATACCGCAGTAACGGTCGCACGACAGACAGCGGCCTGCCTCCACGACAACATCCTCACAAGCTGTGGTTTTGCCGTGAGACGCAACGCGGTATGCCTGCTTTGCGCGCAGGGCAGTGTAATCAAGACCGGCGCTATGTGCGGATTCAACCGGCGGAATAATTTCCAGTCCGGATAAAATATCCATTGCCGCGCGCCTGCCGCGGCCTACAGATTCAACCAGAGAAAGGCTGTTTTCTGTGGTTGAGTCATATACCGCCGCGCAGGATGCCTTGAACTTGTCCGCGCCTTCACTTACGCGGTGATTGGTGTGCACTGTCACCCCAAGGGCCAATATGGCGCCCACATCCCTGGCAGTACGCTCCGTCTCGCGGCTCATCTTGCTCAGCATGCGCCCGCCGAGTTTGTCGCTTGCCTCATACACGCTGACTTTGCAGCCGGAAAGCGCCAGGTAGTACGCGCAGGTGAGCCCGGCTACCCCACCACCGATTACGACAACCGCGCGTCCGTTGAAAGGCGCCGGCTTTACGGCGTTGCCCTTACCCGCCTCCGCTGCGCAGCGCTTGATATCGCGGATATGCAAACCTTCATCATAATGACCACGCATACACTTTGACTTACAGGCCTGATTGCACATCTTGCCGAGCACGTGCGGGAAGGGGTTGGTGGTATAGATAGCCCTGAGCGCACCATCCATATCGCCAGATGCCGCATATGCAAGATAGACGGGCACGGGCTGCCGCGCCGGACAGGCACTCATACAGGGCGCGGCGGCGCAGTCAAGCGCAGGCAACGGACGGAGGCTTTTCACATCTCCGGAACCGTTAGCCTTGGCGTAGCGCGAGCCTTCCGCGGTCACCTGCGCTGCATAGGTTTCAAGATTTTTCAGTATGGCTGACCTGTACACATCGCCGCAGTCGTTTTTTAGCCCGCCGGCCTTGGCCCTGCTTATAATAAAGTCTTCAATGCTGTCGGCTTCGGCCTTCTTTAATGCCTGGCGCAAGTTAACAATGTACTGCGCCAGACGTCCGTACCCACCGGGTTTTAGAAGGTCAGAACAGACGGTGATCGGAGAAAGGCCGCAGGCAAGAGTGTCAACCACATTCAACGCATCTACTCCTGCACAGAAGGAAATATCCAGGTCGCCGGCAAAGTCTTTTTGCAGACGCTCAGCCACGGCAATGGAGATGGGATGCAACGACCTGCCGCTCATGTAGACCATTTTTTCACTGTCCGGCAGATTCTGCTTCGCGTTTGTGGTTTCAAGGGTATTGGTAAGCTTGACGGAGAACGGCTTGCCGACCCTTGCGCCGGCCTCGCGACAGCTTTTGATAATGCGCAGGGCTTCTTCGTAGGGAAGATCGTGCTCAAAGGCAATATCCGGCACTTCCACTTCATAGCCCAGTGTTTTGTTCAAAATACCGCGCAGGCGATTTGGCCCAAGCAAGGTTGGGTTCATCTTGAGCGTGGTGTTGAGTTTTCGATCTTCAATGAAGTATAGGGCTATTTTTTCCACTTCAGCGGGCGGGCAGCCGTGCATACAGGAAATAGTAAGATTGTCACTGATGCAGCCCGGAATATCAATATCAGCCGTAGCGGGGTAAAACTGCGCAAGACGCCGCTTCAAATCCTGCACATCCTTGGAAGCATCTTGCATGCTGTCCAAAAAATGCTGCATTTTCGGGGTTAAAATACCCTCCATGCTGTAGCCGGCACTCATGTTGAAAATCATGCCGGGTTTACCCGCAAAGCCCATATGGTGGTGCAGGATGTGCAGCAAAACCCATGCCGTCAAATACTCGGCGTAACTTTTATCCAGACTGAGCTCCTGCGACCACTCACAGTTGTACCCCTCATCTTTCATATCAATACAGGGCTTTGACACCGTAATCGCATCAAGCGTCTGCACGGTTTTAAGTTCCATGTAACGCGCTCCGCAGAACCATGCGGCGATGATGTTCTGAGCCATCTGGGTGTGCGGGCCGGCGGCCGCGCCCAGCGGGGTTTCCAGTGTGACGTTATACCGCTGCATGCGGAAGGGATCGCTACCTTTTGGGATAAAGAAAAGATCTTTTACGATGCCGAAAACAGAACCTCTTTCAAGATCAGCCAAAATCCATTTCAGTAACTGCTCAGCGCTCAAGCCGTGCATGTGATCGCCAGCCATTGCCCCTCCATTTTTACATTTTTTCCCACAGCCGCTTGCCTTGCTCACAGGCTGCGGCTAAAATTTCTTCTTCATCGTAACTGACAAGCTGACCGTTTGCCACAATAATTTTGCCCTGGCTCACCACGGCGCTGACGTTTTTTGCCGAAAGACCGTAAAAGAAGTGCCCAAGCGCGTTGCCCCGGGGCAGACCCGGCACAAGCGGAGTCGGACTGTCGTAGCGTAAAATCATGAGGTTGTTGGCCCCGTCGCCCACAGGCCCGTGCAATGCGCTGTGGCGGTGGACGTTGCGCAAACGCTTGTATGCCCCGTCAGGCGTCTGTCCTTCTGTCATCACACCTGTGAAATAGGCTGCCTGGGCAGAGCGAATCATGTCGGAATGCATGCCGTCGGTGCCGAACATGACGTTTTTGCTGAAGCTGTAATCGCCAAGCCCCACGTTATTGTTCATGTTGGATTCGACATTCTGGGCTATCCAGACAGGCGAGGTGGCCAGAATGGCCTTGTCTTCCTCACTCACATGCACGCAATGTCCAAGAATGGTTTTTGGCATATCCAGCACGCCCGCATCCTTCATCCGCCGCACCACTGTTTTGCCGTAAGCGGCAAGGCAGTGGTCCTGATCGGATTTGGCTTCGGCTACATGAATGTGAATGCCGGTATTGTACTTCTGCGCCAGAGTGACAGCGGCCTTTAAGGTATCATCGGACACGGTGAAGGAAGCGTGCAGTCCCACATGCCCCTTACCGCCCGCGGCAAAAAAGCGCTCGTGCTCGGCAAGGCTTTTCATGGCAACGTCAGTGCCGTCACGGTCAGAGGTTTCGTGGCAGAGCAGATACCCAATGCCGATTTGCTCAAAAGCTCTGGATATGGCTGAAAGAGAGCCGTCAACCGCCAACGGGGAGGCGTGGTGGTCAATGCAAAAAGTCACGCCATTTTTTGCCATAAAAAGTCCGGCAGCCAGCGCCGAAACATAGGTCATGTCGTTATCAAGGCATTTGTCCAGCCGCCACCACACAAGCTCCAGCATGTCGTTGAAGCTCCGCGGCGTTCTTTGCGGGGGCGGCATGCCCCGTGAGAGTATGGAATAGATATGATGATGACCGCAGGCAAGCGCTCGCATGACGAGCTTCCCCTTGCAGTCGAACTCGCTATCGCCAGCATTACGTTCCGACAAGGGGGGGATAGCCGCATCCAGACAGATGCCGCCATTTTTGCCTTCTTCCACGGCAATATTGCCCTCAAAAAGGGTAAAGGTGACACTGTCGAGATATCTTGCGTTGCGTAAGTATAGCATTTATCCCTCCAAAATTACAAAATTAACCTGAAAGCATGCTGCGCCCCCGTTGCAAAAACTGCCCGTCGCCGGGTTTGCCTGTATAGGAATTGTTGTGAACGATACGGCGACCGCGTAAATACACCGCTTCAATGCGGCCTGTAAGTCTGAAGCCCTCATAGGCTGAATAATCCGAGGGGCCGTGCAGATCTGACGCCGACAGCGTGTATTCATTTGCCGGATCAAGTCCCGGATCCAGAATAACAATGTCCGCATCGGAACCGGACATAAGCGCGCCCTTTTTCGGATACAGCCCGGTGAGTTTGGCCGGGTTTGCGGCAATAAGGGCGGCAAAGGCGTTCAGGGAAAGACGGCCCTTGGCAACGCCTTCGGAAAACAGCAGGGGAAAGCGTTCTTCGATACCGGGCGCGCCGCAGGCGCAACAGGTGAAGTCGCCACGCCCGCGCGCCTTGTCTGCCCTTGTAAAAGGACAATGATCCGAGGCGACAGTTTGTATTTCGCCGTTTATCAAACCATGCCAGAGGGCATCCACATCCGCCTGCGCGCGTAGCGGCGGGGCAATGATGTAGTTGGCACCCTGTTCCTTGTCGCAATAGCGTTCTTCTGTAAGGGTAAGATACTGAGTGCAGGTTTCCGCAAAAATATTCTTCTGCCCCTGCGCCCTGGCCTTGCGTATTTCAGCAAGCCCCAGCGCGGTTGACAAATGCACAATATACACGGGGGCATCGCCGGCCATAGCCGCCAGATGCAGTACGCGGCTTATTGCCTCGGCCTCGCTGCGGGGAGGGCGGCTTCTGGCGTGCCATTTCGGTTCGCCAAGCCCCCTGGCCTTACATTCAGCGCGCAACAGGGTAATCACATGATGATTTTCGGCATGTACCGCGCACAACATGCCAAGTTCATCTGTGCACCGCAGAAGTTTGAACAATGCCTCATCGTTCAGGTGATTATCATAGGTCATATAGGCTTTAATGGATGTGTACCCCTGCCCGGGCAAAGCCTTAAGAGATTGCAGGCTTATTTCATCACGGGTTTGTATGACGGCATGAAAGCCGTAATCCACAGCGGACTTGTTTTCGGCAAGCGCGCGGTAAGCCGCTATATGTTGCCCAAGGGTACGTTTTTCGGGCATGAAGGCCATGTGATCCACAATGGCAGTAGTGCCGCCGCAGGCAGCGGGCATGGTGCCGGCAAAGTAGGCATCCGTGCCGGCTGCGTCGATATCAAGCGTTATATGGGTGTGTACGTCTACCCCGCCGGGCAGTATATACTTGCCGCAAGCGTCTACCGTAACCGCCCCATCAGACCTGAGAGCGTGTCCCAAGGCGACGATGCGACCGTCCGCAAGCAGCAGATCCGTTTTCATCGTCTCATCGGGTAGTACCACCGTTCCGTTTCTGATCAGGGTCTGCATAGCACAAATCCTTTGTAATGCCGGTAACCCGCCTGATGATCCGGCAAGAACCGCGGGTTGCCGGCGGAAGAGTTTACCGGATGCGTTGCGCGCCGCCATCAAGCAGACGCAGGAGGGTGTCCGCCGGGTCAGACTTGCGGGCAAGCAGAATCATGGCAGCGATAATATAAGGTTTATAGCTGGCTTCGCGGTACATGGGCACACGGTAGCGGTCGAAGACTGATGCCTCTACCTCGCCTTCCTTGCAGGAAACGCCGGTGATATCAGCTGGCAGGCAGTGCATGTACAGAGCCTGACCCTTACCGGTGGTCTTCATGAGCTTCTCGGTACATTCCCATTTCTTGAAGTTGGCGTTCTGGGCAAGCAGTTCCTTCTCAAGTTTCTTGATGCCGTCCTGATCGCCCTTTGTGTACAGGTCGGAGCGTTTTTCCATGGCGGCATACGGCGCCCAGCTCTTAGGATAGACAATATCGGCGTTCTCAAAAGCTTCTTCCATAGAATTGGTGCGCTTGTATACGCAACCGGACGCTTTGGCGTTTTCAGCGGCAATAGTCTCCACTGCGGGCATGACATCGTAGCCCGCAGGGTGAGCCAGCGTTACGTCCATGCCGAAGCGGGTCATCAGACCAATAACGCCCTGCGGCACGGAAAGCGGCTTGCCGTAGGAGGGAGAGTACGCCCAGGTCATGGCGATTTTTTTACCCTTCAGCTTGTCCACGCCGCCATAGTAGTTGATAATATGCAGCATGTCAGCCATGCACTGGGTGGGATGATCAATATCACACTGCAAATCCACAATGGTCGGGCGCTGTTCCAACACGCCATCGCGATAGCCATCTTCTAGGGCGGCGGACACTTCGCGCATATAGGCATTGCCCTTGCCGATGAACATGTCGTCACGAATGCCGATGGTTTCCGCCATAAAAGACACCATGTTGGCGGTTTCGCGCACGGTTTCGCCGTGGGCAATCTGCGATTTGCCCTCGTCCAGGTCCTGTGCTGTCAAGCCAAGCAGGTTACAGGCAGAGGAAAAGGAAAAGCGTGTGCGGGTGGAATTGTCGCGAAAGAGCGAAATGCCAAGGCCGGAGTCAAAAATACGCGGGGAAATGCCCGCTTCACGCAGACCACGCAAGATGTCGGCAACCTGGAAAGTGGCGGCAATTTCATCGTCGCTTTTATGCCAAGTTTCAAAAAAGTCGTGCATGTGCATATTTTTATAATCAAGCTGGGCAAAATTTTTGATCATTTCGCGAATACGGGCGCGATCCATGGTGTTTCTCCTTATATTTTGCGTTAAATTGACTTTCGCTGCGCTATCGCCGTGTTATATGTGTTCCGCCATTGCCTGACATGGCAATCTTCAAGTTTTCCGGGTTGGTGATGATAACTTCTTCTCCGCCGTTATCAAGGAAGTCAAGCGCAGCCTTGATTTTTGGTCCCATGCTGCCGGCAGGGAACTGACCTTCGTCGTAATATGCGCGCATTTCAGCATCTGTGACGCCGGAAAGTTCCTTCTGATCAGGTTTGCCGAAGTTGACGCAAACCTTTTCCACACCCGTTGATATCACAAGCAGTCCGGCTTTCAGCCCGTTTGCCAAAAGACACGAGGCCAGATCCTTGTCAATAACAGCATCCACGCCGCGCAGGTCATTTTTGGCATCGGTAATAACGGGTATGCCCCCACCGCCCACGGTGATAAGATTGAAACCATCGGCAAGCAAAGCGCGGATGGCGTCAAGTTCTACAATTTCCTTGGGCGCCGGACTTGGCACCACGCGACGCCAGCCACGATCGGAATCCCGCTTGAGCGCCCATTCAGGATGCTGAGCCTTAAGTCCAGGCAATTCGGCCTCGTCATAAAACTCGCCAACGTACTTGTCCGGTGCCTTAAAACCGGGATCGTCCGCATCCACGAGTACCTGTGTGACCAAGCTTATCACGCGGCCTGCGGCCTTGCTGCCCCGGTCGCGCAATTCGTTGGAAAGCGCCTGCTGTATCTGCCAACCGATAGCGCCCTGAGTATCCGCCACACAAGAAACCAGCGGCACGGAGTGCATACCGGTTTGCTTGCGGGCAATTTCGCTACGAAGCAGAATGAAGCCCACTTGCGGCCCGTTGCCGTGCGTAATGCAAACCTGACGGCCTGATTCAATAACATCGGCAATGTGGCGCACCGTCACGCGAATGGCATCGTACTGATCCTCAACACTCTTTTTATTTTTTTCACTGATCAGGGAGTTACCGCCAATAGCGATAACCGCCAGATTTTTATTTGCGCCGCTCATGGTCGTCTGCCTTACTTGTTTTGGCCACATAGGTTTCAGGGAGGGCAGCGTACAGGGCGGCACAGCGCACAAGGTCCGCTTTCCAGGTTTTTTCGTTGGGGGCGTGGGCTTCCTTTTCCTTGCCGGGGCCAAAACCAACAACAGGAATACCGAACATGCCCGTGATGGATACGCCGTTGGTGGAGAACGTCCACTTATCGGTACGCGGTTCGGCGTTAAACAGTGCACGATAAGCTGCTTCGGCGGATTTGCACACTACAGAATCTTTGGGCAGCACCCAGGTGGGGAAGTAGCAGTCTGTGGGGTAGACAAGCTTTGTCCAGGAAGCGGAATCATAGGTGTACATGGACACAGTAACCTTGTCGCCCAGCTTTTTGACTGAAGGCAATTCGCGAATTTGCCCAAGCGCCAAATCCTTGTCCTCGCCCATTGTCAGACGACGATCAAGGGAGATGGAGCAGCCGTCGGCCACTGCACAGCGCGAGGGTGAGGAATAAAGTATCTGGGAGACGGTAAGTGTGCCCTTGCCCAGAAAATCGTCGTTCTTGAGCCTTTTGTTCAATGCTTCAAGTTCAGTCAGGATATGAGCCATATTGAAGATGGCGTTGTCGCCGCGCTCAGGGGCGGAACCGTGGCAGGAAACACCGCGCACGTCCACGCGAATTTCCATGCGCCCGCGCTGTCCGCGATAAATGCCGCCGTCAGTAGGCTCGGTAGAAACCACAAATTCCGGCTTTAAGCCGTGTTCTTTGATGAGATACTGCCAGCACAGGCCGTCGCAGTCTTCTTCCTGCACGGTTCCAACCATTGCCACGGTAACATCAGCCGGGATAAGGCCAAGTTCCTTCATAATAAGGCCGCCGTAAACAATGGAGGCCATGCCGCCTTCCTGATCCGAACCGCCGCGCCCACCAATGGTTTCCTCGTCTTCGTAGCCCTCGTAAGGGTCAAATGTCCAGTTGGTACGCTCGCCAATGCCCACTGTATCAATGTGCGCGTCAAAGGCGATGAGGCGCGGCCCGTTGCCCAGATAACCGATGATATTGCCCATCTTGTCAATTTCCACGCGATCAAAGCCCACATCTTCCATTTCCTGCTTGATGCGCTTGATAACGCCCTCTTCCTGACAGCTTTCAGAGGGAATGCGTATCATGTCGCGCAAAAATTTCACCATCCGCGGCTGGTATTTCTTGCTCAGTTCATTGATTTTGCCTGTGTCCATTGCACACTCTCCTTGCATAGCATTTATAGTTACATTTGGCAGTCGTTGTCAGGGCAAGCGCCGAACCAGACAATATTTTTGTAAACGTCGGGAGCGGTGTCGCCTTCGGTGCTGACAACCAGCACCGAGGAATTGCTGTCAAGCCCCAGCGCCTCGCGCTGAATAGCGGCTGCCGGATGCTCCATGAGCCACTGCGCAATGCCGGTGGTCACAGCCCCGGATTCACCGGAAACGATGATCTTGTCGCCGCCGACCGGGGCAGCCAGCACACGCATGCCGTTGGCCGCAATGTAATCGGAACAGGAAATATAGGCCGTTGCGTAGTCGCGCAGAATTTCCCAGCTTAGGGTGTTAGGTTCGCCACAGGCAAGACCTGCCATAAGGGTGTGCAAATCGCCTGTGACATTGTGTGGACGACCATCACCCGCCACGGCTGATGTATAGATACAGTTGGCCTTGTGCGGTTCGACAATAATGAATTTTGGCGCGTCAGCGCCAAGCACGGCGGTCAAATAGCCCACAACAGCACCGGCAAAAGAGCCGACCCCTGCCTGCAAAAAACAGTGAGTAGGCATGGCGCGGGCAACCTTCATCTGCTCCAAGGCTTCAAGGGCCAGCGTCATGTACCCCTGCATAATCCAGGTGGGAATTTCTGTATAGCCTTCCCAGGCTGTGTCCTGCACCATAACGTAGCCGTGTTTTTGCGCCAGCTCCCAGCTCATGCGCACCGCTTCATCGTAGTTAAGCTGGGTTACGGTACATTCCGCATCCTCGGCCCGTATGTTTTGCACACGTATGGAAGCCGAGCCCGCAGGCATGAACACAATGGCCTTGTAGCCAAGTTCGCGGGCTGTCCAGGCAAGGCCGCGACCATGATTGCCGTCTGTAGTGGTGATAAAGGTAATGTCGCCGGTCTGCCGGCGAATATCCGGCGAGCACAGCTCATTGCGGGTCATGCCTTCCATGCCGCGGCCAAGCTTGCCTGCAAGAAACCTGCCCATGGCATAGGAAGCTCCAAGCACCTTGAAGGCGTTCAGACCGTAGCGAAACGATTCGTCCTTGACCATAAAATTCTTAAGCTTAAACTTTGCCGCCAGACCGGGCAGGAATGTTAGCGGGGTTTGCTTGTATTCCTTGAAAGATTCATGGTAGCGGCGTACCGCATCGGCGTTTGTGGGTGACAGGACGTCAAGGCTGACGCCGTATCCCGCAGCCTTGCGGTCAGGATTTACGTACATCCGGACAGACATCATAGCCTCGTTGATTACAGGTTAATGAACAACATATATGGATAAGCAAAAACAGGGCCACTATGCCCCTATTCTACAAATACAATAAAATAAGTATATTATATATTAGCTTTGAGAGGAAAATATGTTGCAAAATTAGAAATTTCTCAAAATTAGAAATTTATGGTTTCAGAATGGCCTGTGTTTCTCAAACTGAAAAACGTTCATTTTGCGGTACAAAGTTGCCAAGCTTAAGCCCAGCGCGGCAGCGGCCTTTTTTTTACCTTCGACGCTACGTCCGTAAATCTCCAATGCTGCGCGGATGGCCCGTTCTTCCAGAACCGACAGAGGTTCCGTAACAGTCCGGACGTGCATCGCCGCCCCGTCCCCAGGCGCACCACGCTGCGCCTTAACGCCTTTTCTTGCGGTTTCCAGAAGTTGGACAGGCAGACAGCCAAGATCAAGCGAACCGTTTTCAGGCATCATGTTCACGGCGTATTCCACTGCATGTTCCAGCTCGCGCACGTTGCCGGGCCAGTCGTATTCTTCCAGCATACGCAGCACAGAAGCGCGCAGACGGGGTTTTTTCTTGTGAAAAAGCTCGCTGTACTTGCCGAGGAAGTAGTCTGCCAACATAGCCACATCGCCTGTGCGTTCGCGCAGAGGGGGGATGTCAAGGGGGATGACGTTGAGTCTGTAGTAGAGGTCTTCGCGGAATACATTGCGGCTGATACATTCCTGAAGGTTTTCATTACTGACGGCAATAACGCGCACATCCACGCGAATAAGACGGTTGGAACCAAGGCGCACGATGGAGCGCTCCTGCAATACACGCAAAAGTTTTACCTGCACGTACAGCGGCATGGAGGATATTTCATCCAGAAAAATCACTCCGCCATCAGCCAGCTCAAACTTGCCCATGCGCCCCTTGCTGGACGCGCCGGTGAACGCGCCGCTGACGTAGCCGAAAAGCTCGCTTTCAAGCAGCGTATCGGGAATGCCGCCGCAGTTAATGGCAATAAAGGGCGCGTTGCGTCTGGGGCTTGCCTGATGGATGGCGCGGGCCAGCAATTCCTTGCCGGTGCCGGATTCTCCGGTAATAAGCACGGTGGAATTGGAACCTGCCACGCGCATAGCCCGGTTTTTGAGCTTGCTCAGGGCATTTGAATCGCCGATAATGCTGTCAAATTCCGCCACCGCTCCGGCAGCGGAAAGATCACCCACAAACTGGGCAAGCCTTGTCGGCAGCTCAAATACAAAGAGCGTGGCCTTGTTGTGCGGTTCGGCGTCCAGTTCCTTAAGTCGCCCAAGCAGGGAAAAACTGCGATTATTTGGCGCGTGTACCTCAAATTCCTCAAACTCGTAGATGCTCTGACCGTTGCGCTCAATGGCGGAAAGATTCATACCCGTCTCCGGCATAATGCCGAAGAGGTCTTTAGCCGGTGTGTTGCAATAGATGCAGACGCCTTTCTGGTCAAAGAGCATTATCCCCTGCCCCGGCATGTCCACTACCTGCAGCATGAGGTCGAGCACATGGGTCGCATGCTTCAAGCGACTCAAATCTCCTACCTTACGGGCAAGGGTATCGGCTAAAAAGGTGATAAAGATTAGATAGCTGTCCTGCGAACTGAGCACACGGTCACGATCGGTATCGTTAAAGCATACAAACCCTATGACGCCATAGTGTATGTCCCCGTCCACAATAGGAGTGGCTAAGGAGAAGCACTCCCTGCAGGTTGCCCGCTCCGGACATCGGGCGCAGATGACGTGGTAGCGGGGGGTTTCCACAATGATGGTCTCGCGGGTGCGTGCGACCTCCTTGTAAATTTCACCGGCATTGACCAAGCTGTCGCCAACGCCGGCCTCATAGATACCGGTGCCTGCAATGCGTACCATGTTGCTGTCCACAATTTCCACATCAATGCCTGTGACGCGGGAAATAACATCGGCGTAAGACTGTACGTGCCGTTGTATATTAGCCAGGCTGGCTATATTTTTATGAGCTTTGTTCATGGGTAAAAATTGTAGGAAATTACTTGCCGACAGTAAAGCGTATTGACGAAGCGCTTCACTTTGTTCTATTATATGTCATCTCAACGCAGGGCAAAGCCAACAGATCCCTGCATAAATAGTAAATAATCAAGGAGGATAACATGAGCGCGCTTTCAGTTATTGACACAAACAGAGCACCCGGCGCTGTGGGGCCCTATTCCCAGGCCATCGCCGTTGGAGGCTTAATTTTTACTTCCGGTCAGCTTCCCATGGACCCGGCAACCAAGACCATGCCGGAAGATATCAGGGCGCAGGCGAAGAACTCGCTCACTAACGTGAAAAACATTCTGGAAGCTGGAGGAAGCGATCTCGCAAAAGTGGTGAAGACAACCATCTTTCTTGCGGATATCAAAGACTTTGCGGCAGTGAACGAAGTGTACGCGACGTTTTTTGCAAAACCCTTCCCTGCCAGAAGCTGCTTTGCCGTGAAAAACCTTCCCCTTGGGGCAAAGGTGGAGATTGAAGCCGTAGCAGCCGTGTAACTGTTAAATAACAGTGCGAAATCAGTTTGCCGTCAGGCGGGGAGGACGGCTGAAGCGTGCGCGATCTCCCGCGCCAGCGCAAGTTGACTTTCCTTGGTGACCGCCTTGCCGTCCAGCTTGCCGACGAGTACTGCTTTGAGGATGCGCCCAAAATCCTGTCCCGGAGCAAGACCAAGGTCGAGCAAGTCCGCACCGCTTATGTCCGACTTTTCCTGGCGCCATTGGGTAATATAACGTGACAGGTTTTTCTGTAATCCGGAATTTTCTGTAAACGCCATGAGATATAGCAGACTCTCCAGAGATACTGGAGACAGCATCTCATACAGCACGCTCACTTTTGCCTTGCCGGCAGCATCCTGCAGTTGCCAATTTTCCAGCTTGCCGATAGAGGCGCGCATTATCTCACGTTGTTGCAGCATTTCGTTTTTTTTCATTTCCGGCAGGCCCAGGCGGGCGTAGCCGTAAGCCGCTTCGGCATATGTCAGCCCGGCGTTAATGCCCAAAAAATACAAAAACCATTTCTGCGGCGATTCGTCAAAATAGAGCAGCCGGTACCAAGCAAGCATTTCCGTAATTCTGCGCAACAGACGCGTTTTTTTAGGAGTCAGAGCAAACTGCGGCGCAATGGCCTGCAAAATGCCGAGTTCATCCATACGGACAAAACAGTCCAACGGCTCTGTTTCGTCACAAATATGCCGGTATTCATGAAAAATCCGCGACTTTGCAAGACGATCCATCAGATTGAGAGAAATGACATTTTTGATCAGTTTTTCTGTGCCCGCGCCAAGCCTGAATTTATACCGCTGTTCAAAAAGCACTGCCCGTAAACAACGAGTGGGATCCTCCACGAAACTTAATGTGTTCAAAACACGTATGGCACGGTCTTTAATGTCCCGCTGCCCGCCGAAAAAATCGACCAGTTCCCCAAAATGAGGGCTGTCAATACGTACGGCCAAAGCATTGATTGAGAAATCTCGACGAAAAATGTCCATCTTTATGGAGGAAAGTTCCACTGTGGGCAAGGCGGCAGGATATTCATAGTATTCAAGGCGCGCTGTCGCTATGTCAATGCGTTGCTCAACACCGGAAGCGTTGTGGAAAATCACGACCGACGTTAAAAATTTCTGGTGTTCGCGCACCCTGCCCTTCAGTTTTTTGGACAATGCCTTTGCCAGGGCATTGCCGTCGCCTTCCACCACAAGATCAATGTCCTGATTGGGATTGTTCAGCAGAAGATCGCGCACAAACCCACCCACAACATACACAGGTAACGCGCGTTGATGCCCCAGTTCACCTGCCAGACGCAGTATGTCGCGCGTTTCCTGAGGCAACCTGCCCTGAATATATTTACTGACGTTGCGTTCTTTGCCGGTGCGGATGCTTTGTTCTGCCATCCAGCCGGACTCGTTGGCAAAAACATTGATAAGGTCTGTGCGCGTCACCACACCCACAACGCAACCGTCTTTAACAATGGGGGCAAGCCGCTGGCGCGTGCCCACAATAACGGATGTCAAATCCTGCAGGGTAGCTTCAGGCGACAAGGTCAATACATAACGCTGCATATACTCGTCAACCACAGTCTCGCCCAAGCCGTGCGCGATGGCGCGCGTAGCGATCTGCGTGTCCAGCAGCCCCACGCATGTGCGCGTGTTCTTGGCAAAAACAATCAAAGATTTGATGCCGGAATGAAACATAAGGGCATCCGCCTCACGAATAGTGGCGTTTGTTTCAATGCCTATGACAGGCGCGGACATATATTCCCGCGCCGATTTTCCCGGATTGACCTGTTCGTGCAAACAACGTAGCAATGCATCGCGCACCTCCTGCAAGGTCATGTTCCTGATGGATGCCGAAGCGGCGTAGGCGTGTCCGCCACCGCCAAAATGCGCACAAATATTCCCCACATCAATTGCGGGGTCACGGCTGCGCGCCACCACCTGAATGCGATCGGCCATCAAACCTACAGCAAACAGCACAGAAAATTTTTCCATTTCCATCAACTGTTGCGCCAAACTGGCAAAATCTCCCAGATAGTGATCCACAAGTGCTTCTGCCAGCACTACGGAAACATTGTTAAACGTGTAGGCGCACGCTGACTCGAGCAGGCTGTTCAACACCTGAATATGCAAGCTTGTAAGCTCATGGGCAGCCATCTCATTGATACGGTTGACATCCATCCCCTGACCGAGCAGCCACGACGACGCTTGGAAGTCCGCGGCGGTTGTTGAGGAATACGTAAATGATCCGGTATCGCTGTAAATGCCAAGGCCAAGCAGGGTCGCCTCCTCGCTGTCCAAGGATATGCCGGCCTCCCGCAGCTTATGGACAAGCAGACTTGTGACTGCCCCAACGCGGTCAAAATATAAGGGATCAGCCGTCACATCGTCTTGCGAATCAGGATGATGGTCCCATGCTTCAATGCGTATGTCCTGCCTGTCAAGCAGCTGCGTCACATGGCGTATGCGCCCGCGCTGGCGGGTATCGACCAGGACAAGCCTGTCGATAGAATTCCATGAGATATTTGAGGATTCCAAGAAGCCGTACTCGGCGGCATTCAATGACGCATAGAGTTTTTGCAAACCGCGCTCCTGAGAGCCGGGGAAAAGCAACGCGGCGTTGCCGTACAGATGACGCGCGGCCAACATTGCAGCAAAGGCGTCAAAATCCGCATTGACGTGGCAGGTGATAAGGGTGTGTTTCGCGCTCTTCACATTCTGTTCCTGGGGTGAAATTGATGGTGCAGCGCGCGCAGCCGTTCGGTCTGGACATGCGTGTATATTTCTGTCGCGCTTATATCGGCATGCCCCAGCAGCATCTGCACGACACGCAAGTCCGCTCCGCCTTCCAACAGGTGCGTTGCAAAGGAATGCCGGAAGGTATGCGGTGAAATAGCGCATCTGACGCCTGACAGCAAGGCGTATTTTTTAACCATCTTCCAGATATACTGGCGAGTCAGCTCCCTGCCCGAGTGATTAACAAAAAGCTGCTTCCCCAAGGGGTTGAACAGCGGTCGCCATTGTTTGCAATACGTGTCCAGCAATTGGCGCATCAACCCGTGCAACGGCGCCAGGCGTTCTTTTGCCCCTTTGCCGAATACACGCACTAGGCCACGCTGCAAATCCAGACCATCAACAGTCAGTTGAGAAAGTTCAGACACCCGAAGGCCTGCGGCATAGAGCAACTCCAGTATGCAACGGTCGCGGTACCCGTTTTTATTATCAAGTTTGGGTACTGCCAGCAAAGACCGCATCTCCTCACGGTTCAAAGCTTCCGGAAGATAGCGCGGCAGTCTGGGATTTTCATGCAATGCCACAGGATTGTTTTGCAGCGCTTTTTCTTCCACCGCAAACGCGAAAAAGGAGCGCAGGGCGGAGAGCCGCCTAGCCAGCGTGCTTGCAGCAACGCGCTGCGCGCGCAGCCACGCCATATACAAAAAAATTTCCTGCGCATCCGGTTCGTGCCCCTCGCCCTGCGTCGGACGCTCCGCGAGTCTGCTCTGAAAAGAAAAAAAATTCCTGATGTCCAGCCAGTATGATTCGACCGTGTGCGGCGAAAGTGCAAGCTCCGCCAGCAAATGGTCCCTCCAGATCGGCGCGAGGTCAGCCAAGCATGTGTTTGAAGGTACGCCACTTGAACTTGTCATACCCCTTCTGGTACGCTTTCCTCATGCCAAACGCAACTCTCATTCGGGCGTATGTAGGCCTTGGCTCCAACGCCGGTAACGCGGACGAAATGCTGGCACGCGCGCGGCATCACATGGAACGGCTTCAGCATGTCAGGATCGGCGCGGTTTCAAAAATCTATGTCACGCAACCTCAGGACTATGCGGAACAGCCCTGGTTTTCAAATCAGGCGCTGGAACTGTTGCCTAGAGGTTCGTGGCGGCCTTTGCAGTTGCTTGAAACCCTGCTTGAAATAGAAACGTCTTTGGGAAGAAAACGTAGCGCAGACCTTGCGAAACGCTTTGGCCCGCGGGTTATTGACGCGGATCTTTTGCTGTACGGCACAGAATGCTCAAATGACATACGGTGCGTGCTGCCTCATCCAAGGATTACCAAGCGCGCCTTTGTTTTGCTTCCCCTGATTGATATCGCGCCGGACATCAGCATCCACGGCATTCCCGCAACGCACTGGCTGTCACAACTGGACTACCGCACAGACGGCAACAAAATTTTTCAATGACGTGATTCTTTCCGGTAAACGGCTTGAGTGAAATTCTCTCCCATCAAGTCGACGCTTGCCTGCTTTGCCGTGATACGGTAAGAATACGGCAGGGGGGGCGAGTTCTCCGGCAACTGTTTTATTTCATAATACCGATCCGCCTGCGCATAGCCGCCGAACGAAAACGGCGCGGAAGTCTGAGTGCCCACAGCGACGAACGTAACAGGGGCGCTATCCAAGCTGTTTCACCCTTTCAATGGGGCTGATGATGTCCGTAAGACGAACGCCAAATTTTTCATTGATGACAACTGCCTCTCCGCGCGCGACAAGTTTGCCGTTAACATAGACTTCCAGAGGTTCTCCGGCAAGCTTGTTCAATTCCACCACCGATCCCTGTCCAAGCTGGAGCAGTTCATTGATCAGCAGGCGTGTGCGCCCAAGCTCCGCGGAAACCTCCAGCGGAATGTCCAGAATGAAGTCAAGTTCCCGTTTGAGCTGATTGTCACGCGGCTGACGGGACATTTTCGTCATGTCCTTAAATTTGGCTTTGCTTACCGGACTGGAGTTGAGTGATGCCGCCCCGCCACCATCCGCAGCGCTTCTTGCCTCTTTGTCAGGGGCCAGCGCTTCAGCCCACTGGGCGGCAAGGGCTTCCTGTTCGTCCTGCGACATACTGCACCTCGTTACCGCGCTTCAGTCTAGTAACACCACTCTGCCCGCGCTTCTGGGCAGTTCATATGCATATTTTGTGCCGCAAGTCAACGGTTTTCAGACCGCACTCCAAAAATATCCGTCCCGATCCGTACAAGCGTGGCGCCTTCAGCTACAGCAGCAGCAAAATCTCCGCTCATGCCCATTGAAAGCTCCGGCAGGGCAAGCCCCAGACGGCTACGTAAACTCTCCCGCAGGGCATACAAACGCGCAAAATGCGGACGTGCGGCCTCACCGGCATCAAAAACAGGCGGCAGACACATAAGCCCTCGCAGTTCCAGATGCGGACACTGCTCTGTAATGTAATCGACCAGCGCAAACAACTCCTCAGGCCTCACACCTGATTTTTGCAGCTCACCGGCTGTATTGACCTGCGCCAGCACAGCCTGACGCGAGCCGCTGACCAGCAGACGGCGCTCAAACGCGGCGGCCGACCTGACCGAATCCAGCGAATGCACAAGGGCAAAGACGCCTGCCGTTTGGGCGGCCTTACGCGTCTGCACGTGACCGACCATGTGCCATCTGATGCCGGCGCAGTGCGGAACTTTGGCCAAATCCTCGCGCTTTGCCAAGGCTTCCAGAACATAACTTTCACCAAAATCCGCCTGGCCTGCCGCGGCGATTTCACTCACTGCCCGCGCCGAACAGAATTTTGACACCGCAACAAGCGCCACATCATTGCGCGGACGCCCACAGGCAAGACACGCCGCCTCAAGCCGCTCAAGCACGCTTTCATAGCGACGCCGCAATTCCGTTATAGCCGAAACAATCACACAGGCTCCGCCTGTCTGGCAAGCTCACGTAAAAACGTCTGGTCTTCTGTCCAGCGTTCACGCACCTTCACCCAGAGTTCCAGATGCACCTTGCCTTCCACAAGCTCAAGAATATCCCTGCGCGCCTCGCTGCCGATCTGTTTTATTCCGCTTCCTCCGCGACCAATGAGCATTATTTTGTGCATAGGACGCGCCACATAAATGACGGCGTGGACAATGGTCTGCTCACTCTCTGGATATTCTTCCCACTGTTCAATTTCAACGGCGGCGCCGTAAGGCACTTCCTGACGCATATACAAAAAAATCTTCTCGCGGATGATCTCGGAAACCATAAAACGCAGAGGCGCTGTTGAGATTTGGTCCTCAGGAAAAATCGCCGGGGACTGCGGCAACCTGCTCCGAACAAGCGCCACAAGATCTGACAGCCCTTCTCTGGTCAGCGCGGAAGCCGGAAAAATTTCGACTTTTGGCCACAGTTCCTGCAAGCCGGACAACAAAGGCAGCATACGGGTTTTGTTTCCAAACAGGTCAATCTTGTTCGCCACGGCAATCATCGGGCGGTCGTCACTGGCCAGAGCCTCCGCCACAGGAGCAAAATCACGTTCAAGAAATTCAGGATGCCGTATGTACAAATAAGCGTCCAGCACCGGCATAATCACGTTCGCCTGCCCAATGCTCTGCCATACGGCCTGAATCATGGTTTTGTTCAAACGGCCGCGCATCTGGGTCAGTCCCGGCGTGTCCATAAAAATAATCTGGGAATCAAAAGCGGTCAAAATACCCGTAATCTGATTGCGTGTTGTCTGCGGTCTGGGGGTCACGATCGTTATCTTCTGCCCAAGCAGCGCGTTCATCAATGTTGATTTGCCCGCATTGGGCGGTCCCATGATAGCCACCCATCCGCACCGGTACCCTATATCCGTCACAGTAATTCCATATATTCCCTATGTTACACAGTCATCGCGTCAATTTGCGAAACTTGATCCTGTGCGGCGTGTCCGCGTCTTTGCCAAGACGTTTTTTACGGTCCTGTTCATAGTCAGCATAGTTTCCCTCAAAATAGACAACACTGGAATCACCTTCAAAAACAAGCAGATGCGTGGCAATACGGTCCAAAAACCAGCGATCGTGACTTATCACGAGCACGCAACCCGCAAAATTGTCCAGCGCGTCTTCCAGAGCGCGCATGGTGTTTACGTCAATATCATTTGTCGGTTCGTCCAGCAAAAGTACATTTGCCCCACTTTTGAGCATTTGCGCGAGATGTAGCCTGTTGCGCTCGCCGCCGGAAAGCATTTCCGCCTTTTTTTGCTGATCAGCGCCGTGAAAATTGAACCGTGTGCAGTACGCGCGCGCGTTTACCTCACGTCCGCCAAGTTTGACGGTTTCCCGTCCCTCGCTGAGCAGTTCGTACACGGTTTTGCCAGACATAAGAGAAGCGCGCCCCTGGTCAACATACGCAAAACGCACGGTATCACCAACTGTCAATGTTCCGGAATCCGGCTTTTCCTCACCTGTCAGCATACGAAATAAAGTTGTCTTGCCGGCGCCGTTCGGACCTATGACACCCACAACAGCGCCAGGTGGAATCAGAGCGCCAACGTTTTCCATAAGCAGTTTGTCGCCCATGCTTTTTGTCACGTCCTTCAGTTCAATAGCGCTTTTGCCAAGCCGCGGCCCGGGCGGAATATAAATTTCCAGATCGGGCGCGCGCCTTTCACTTTCGTGAGAAAGCATGGCTTCATAGGCGGTTATTCTAGCCTTGCCCTTGGCATGACGCCCCTTGGGGGACATGTGTATCCACTCAAGTTCACGCGCCAAGGTTTTTTGACGCCCGGTCTCGGACTTTTCCTCGCCCGCCAGACGCTTTTGCTTCTGGTCAAGCCAGGAAGAATAGTTGCCCTTCCAGGGAATCCCGCGCCCACGGTCAAGCTCCAGTATCCAGCCCGCCACGTTGTCCAGAAAATAGCGGTCATGGGTAACTGCAATGACTGTTCCGGGAAATGTGGAAAGATAGCGCTCCAGCCATGCCACGGATTCGGCGTCCAGATGGTTTGTGGGTTCATCCAGCAACAGAATATCGGGGTTTTGCAGAAGAAGCCGGCACAGGGCCACGCGCCTGCGCTCACCGCCCGAAATCGTGGAAACAGCCATCTCTCCCGGCGGACAACGTAACGCATCCATTGCCATTTCCACACGAGAATCCAGATCCCAAATGCCTTTAGAGTCCATAAGTTCCTGCACTTCAGCCTGACGCGCGAGCAGGGAATCCATAGCTTCAGGCTCCATCGGTTCCGCAAAACGGGCGTTGATGTCTTCAAACTCTCTGGCAACAGCGCTCAGTTCGGCAACACCCTCCTCCACCACTTCGCGCACGCTCCGCGTTTCATCGACAAGCGGCTCCTGCTCCAGATAGCCTGTTGTATAGCCGGGCGCTAAGGCAATTTTGCCTTCAAAGGCTTGGTCCACGCCTGCCAGAATTTTCAGCAGGCTTGACTTGCCCGCGCCGTTAAGCCCCAGAACGCCGATTTTAGCGCCATAAAAATAGGAAAGAGAAATATCTTTCAACACTTCTTTCTGGCCGTGCCGCTTTGATACGCGTACCATGGAATAAATGATTTTGTCTGGTTCGTTACTCATAACAGCCTCAACATAAAGTAATTTACACATTATTCGCCGGGCGGCAACCATTTTTTCGACGCTCCACAAAAATATTCTCGCCACTCTTGGCAAAAACAACATTTTGAATTAGGTTATCGCATGCCCCGTAGTGTAGTCTACATACAAACAAATTGTACGTAAAAGGAGACGCCACCATGTCCGCACTTGTCCTAGGCCACATGAACCCTGACACAGACAGCATTATTTCCGCCATTGCCGCCGCCGACTTGTACGCCAAACGCGGTTTTGCCGCTACCCCGGCAGCCCAAGGACAACCAACCCCTGAAACGGAATTTGTCCTCAAAAAATTTGGTCTTTCAGCCCCCCAAGTCGTCACTGATGTGGCCGGTAAGCAACTCTACCTCGTGGATTACTCAGATTTGCCGCAGGCCCCGCAAGGCATGGATTCCGCCACAATACTCGGTATCGTTGACCACCACAAACTGGGCGATGTGACAACTTCCACACCGTTGGAGGCCTGGATCTGGCCGGTCGGATGTACAACTACCGTGCTCAAAAGCATATACGATTTTTATTGTATTGAAATTCCAAAAAACATTGCCGGCGGCATGCTCTGCGCCATCCTTTCCGACACGGTCATTTTCAAATCCCCCACATGCACCGAAGCGGACAAACAGGCAGTTGACGCCCTGGCAAAAATCGCCGGTGTCGCCGATGTGAAAGCGCTGGGCATGGAAATGTTCAAGGTCAAGAGCGCCGTAGAGGGCGCATCCATGCACGACTTGGTCTTCCGCGACTACAAGGACTTTGACATGAACGGCAACAAGGTGGGAATCGGCCAGCTTGAAGTTGTGGACCTTTCCATTCTGGAAAAAGTCAAGGCCGATTTGCAGGCGGAGATAGAAAAGGTGAAAAGCGAAGGCCGCCACAGCGTTTTTCTGCTGCTCACAGACATTATGAAGGAAGGTTCGGAAATGCTGATCGTTTCCGACAATCCTGCCATTGTGGAAAAGGCCTTCGGCGTCAAGGCCGAAGGCAAGTCTGTGTGGCTGCCCGGCGTTATGAGCCGTAAAAAGCAGGTCGTCCCAAATTTTGAAAAGGCCTTCAAATAATTTCCTGCGCTACTAAAACCAAGACAAACCCTGGCTCGCCGGGGTTTGTCTTTTTCCTAACCTTTGATACCCTGACAAAAGATGCGGATCCCAATGGCCGCCAGTACCTGCCCCACAGCCAGCGCAAGATCACGGTCAAGGGCTGCGGCTGACAGTACAAAAACAATGCCGGCAAAAAACAAACCGCGGCGACGACAAAAAAACCAGGCCGTCTGCAACAACACGCCACTGAAAAACAACAAGGGAAACACCCTGACCGGCAGCCATTCTTCCAGCACAATCACATTCATAGGCACAGAGTAAACGCACTGCACATTTTTAACAATATCGGAGTCGTTGATGAGCGCCTTATCGCCACGTGAAATTGTAGCTGAACTGAACAAGTTTGTGGTCGGTCAGGAACAGGCCAAGCGCATGGTGGCTGTGGCTGTGCGCAACCGGTGGCGTCGCCGCCGGCTCGCGCCTGAACTGCGTGATGAAGTAGCACCGAAAAATATTATCATGATGGGGCCAACCGGCGTTGGCAAAACCGAGATAGCGCGACGCCTAGCCAAGCTTTCCGGCGCACCCTTCCTCAAGGTGGAAGCCACAAAATTCACTGAGGTGGGCTATGTGGGACGCGATGTGGAATCCATAATACGCGACCTTATGGAAATAGGTATAAATCTTGTGCAGGAAGAAGAGAAAACCCGCGTTCGCAAGACTGCGGAAGCGGCTGCGGAAGCGCGTCTTGTGGATCTGCTGCTACCATCTTCCTTTGGTCAGAAAGAGCACAACTCCACACGGGAAAAACTGCTCCGGCAGTTTCGCCTGGGCTTTCTGGACCAGCGTGAAGTTGAAATAGAGGTGACAGAGCAGTCCGGCCCCATCATTGATGTCTTTGCTATCCCGGGCATGGAACAAATGGGAGGACAGATGAAGGATATGTTCAGCAAGGCCTTCCCTCCGCGCAGCAGACTCCGCAAAATGAAAATCGGCGTTGCCTTTAATGTTTTGACACAGGAAGAATCCGACAAGCTGATAGACCAGGAAGCGATTTCGGAACTGGCCAAAGAACGCGTGGAAGAAAGTGGCATTGTGTTTATCGACGAAATTGACAAAATTGCCTCTTCCTCACAAAACCGCACTTCAGACATTTCGCGCGAAGGCGTGCAGCGCGACCTGCTGCCTATTGTGGAAGGCAGCGTTGTCAATACAAAACACGGAATGATCCGGACAGATCACATTCTCTTTATCGCGGCCGGGGCATTCAATTTCAGCAAACCTTCGGATATGATCCCTGAACTGCAGGGACGCTTCCCCCTGCGGGTTGAATTGCAGCCCTTGGGCAAGGAAGAATTCCTGCGCATCCTCACCGAACCGGACAACGCGCTGACAAAGCAATACGCCGCCCTGCTGGCAACAGAAGAAATCACCCTGCAATTTACCGATGACGGGCTTTGCGAAATTGCCGCCTTTGCCGAAGACACCAATTCCCGCACAGAAAACATCGGGGCGCGCCGCCTGTATACCATTATGGAAAAAATTCTGGCGGACATTTCCTTTGACGCGCCGGACACCCCGGGCGTGCAGGTAGTGGTGAACAATGCCTATGTGGCGGAACATTTGCAAGATGTGCGCGAAGATCAAGAGTTACGGCAGTATATCCTGTGACGTCCGCACATTTTTGCCCTCTCGCAAGGGAGCTCTGCTCATGCCATGCCCCCCAGCATAGGCCATGAACATCACGGACATGGCCGCAGGGACGTTTCTAGGCGAAAACATCTTGTGTCTATGTTCAGACCGGACAGGAAACAGGAAAAGCGTCATAATGCAACGTGAACAGTATGGGACTCTGGTCAGCCTTGCGGGCGTTCTGTGCAATCTGGTGTTGTTTGCCGCCAAACTGGCTATTGGGCTGGCGGCAAACAGCGCGGCCGTGCTTTCGGACGCCTTCAACAATCTGACGGACACGGGCAGTTCCCTGGCTCTGGCTGTAGGGTTCTATATGGCGGGGAAGGCTCCCGATGAACGGCATCCTTTCGGACATGGCCGAATAGAATATATCGCCGAATTGATTGTGTCCTTCCTGATCATGGCAACAGGTTTTGGAGTGGGAAAATTCGCTCTGGAGCGATTTCTGGAGCCTCAACCTGTAAAATTGAACTCTTTTGTGATCTGCGGTTTGGGTTGCAGCGTACTAGCAAAGCTCATTATGAGTCTGTTCTACCGACGGGCGAATAAAATTCTTCAATCAACGGCAATCCAGGCAGGCATCATAGACAGTATTTCCGATGCAGCTATCACAGGCGTAACTTTGCTTTCCTTTGCAGTCGCAGAGTACACTGAATTTCCCGTTGACGCGGCGATCGGCCTTGCCGTGGCCGTGGCAATTTTTTGCGCGGGAATTAAATCTGCCAAAAACGCCATTGATCCCATTTTGGGAAAAATGAAAGACGCAAGAATTGAACAGCAAATTCGCGAGATTGTCCTCGCCATTGAAGGTATTGAAGGCATGCATGGCTTGGCCGTACATGATTACGGCCCGTCCCGCAAGTATGCTTCGGCACATATTGAGATTGTTCCTTCAATGCAATTTTCCGAAGTACATGCCGCTATGGAACAAGCGGTAGATTCCGTTCGTCAAAATCTCAACATGGATATTGTCTTATTCCCTGAGCCGCTGGATTCAGATTCCAATTTACCCAAGGTTTTTTAGAGAAAAAACAGACGAATTCGGATTTCCCGAAAGCATTGGTCTGGCTGAGGGAGCAGGATTCCGAATTAATTATATCATAAAGAGAATGTTGACTAGAACTCAATTCATAAATCTAAGAAAAGTTATGAAAACCGGTTATCGGTGTTCATGAGCAAATATGAACGAATCACTGATAACAATGGGCAATTCTAGAACCTCTTGGCCCTCCCGTACCGTATCTAAGGAATTGAAATGGTTCTAATCACCGCGGAGGTGTTCGTCCGCTTCCTGCCGGGCCTTACAGTTGATGCACAATCGCGTTACCGGACGCGCCTTGAGGCGCGCGATACTGATCTCGTCGCCGCATTCTTCGCAAATTCCGTATGTACCGTCTTCAATACGCTGCACCGCAGCCTGGATTTTGCGAATCAGGCGACGTTCACGGTCACGAATGCGCAGCATGAAAGCCCGGTCGGATTCGGCTGTAGCCCTGTCTGCCGGATCGGCAAACACCTCATTGCTGTCGGTCAATTCTTCCAGCGTTGAATCGCCTTTCTGCTGGGCTTCTTCCAACATTGCAGAAAGAAGCTTGCGGAACGCTTCTAACTCATTATTGTCCATACTCCCTCCTGTCACAACAAACAATAGTAACGTATGGCATCGGGAATGAAATTACGGAATAAAAGTATCCAATTTCACTATTTTTTAACAAAATTTAATAAAATTGTATAACCGCTGACGGCGCATTTGTAAAGCCCCGTTCCAAAAATTTGGGGCTTTCTGGAAGAGGGCTTTCTGGACGGATTGTAATAGTCGTGCAGGGCGTCCACATACCGCTTGTCCTCTTCGCTGTATGCTCGATCCATCATTTTTTAAAAAATCAGCAAGAGTAGCACATCGTTTGTCTGTATGCACTGATTTTCAATGTTCTCTATTTCCAGAGCCAGTTTTCGGTGTAAATTCCGATGCATCTCAAAGGCTTCATACTGCGCCAATGCAAAAAATTTTCTTCTGTTGCAAAATGTATGGCGCGTTATCGTGTGCAAACACGATTTTTACCGCTGGCTTTAGCTTCGTACAGACCAGTGTCGGCCCGCGCCAAAAAATTTTCACTCACTTCACCGGGGATATAGGTTGCGCAACCCATGCTTACAGTTATGGGATGGTGGACATCTGCGCGTATCAATGTGATATTTCTACGAATTTTTTCTCCAATGTTGTGCGCCTGTTTCGCGTTGCTGTGCGGAAGAAGAACAACAAATTCCTCCCCGCCGAAACGGGCGACAATATCCCCGCTGCGCAAGGTTTTTTTCACACACTCCGCAAGGGAGGACAGCACCTTGTCCCCAGCCAAATGCCCATACGTGTCGTTGACCTTCTTGAAATCGTCAATATCCAGAATCAAAAGGGAAAGGGGATACTCTAGGGCGTGGCTGCGCTTTATTTCGTCCAGCAGAAGTGCTGAAAATGTTTCTTTATTAAATACCTTGGTCAAGGCGTCAAGAGTGGCCTCTTTTTGATAATATTTCAAATTTTGCGACAGTTGGCGGTGCTGCAGAGACTGTTCGCGAACATCCTGACGTTCTTTAAATTCCGCGCGCAGCAAGCGGACAGTCAGCACCTGTTTCGCGCCGAAGGTTGTGGCCGCGGCAATCATGGCCGTGTCGGTTTCCGTCTTTCCATTTTCCTGCCAGACGCCGGAAGTCAAAATTCCGGTTTTCTTCAACTCAAAAAAACGCTCCACATCTTCCATAAAAAATTCAAGCATAGGAGAGAATTTCCACGGGGCGGCGCAGGGACCTTCCGCAGTGGAAGGGAAAAGAACTTCATAAAACTGCGGCACCTTGCCGCAAACCACGTACTGCATTGCTCCGGTGCGCTGCAACAGCGCCACGCCAAGAAGCTGCAAAACGTTGTAGGCGATATCTTCCTGGTCTGACATATGCCCTTCCTTCATGTGTAAGCCCTTACCGTTACTTCGTCTGCCACTCCTGCGCCGCAAGCATATCACGGCTCAACGTGCTGAATGTCTCGTTAACGTTCTGGCCTGTCTTCGCGCTTGTTCAAAACCTTGAACACCGTCACAAAGCAGGACGATCGTCCCGAACATTCGGATTCAAGGAACAATTCGCAGTCATGGCTTTTATCCAGCTTACGGCCCGGCCTTCCATGCGCGATTGGTATCCACACCCTGTTCGGCAGCCGGTAAAAAGTTCTGCCATTTGTGCGCCCCCCACAGGCTCCACGGCACAAATTTCGCTTCAAGTGCAAGCTCTACAGCATGGACGCCACGCCTGTGCCCTTCGCTGTTTCCATGGGCAACGTACCGCCACAACAGGGTGGTGTCAAAATTAATACCCTCCTTGACCATGAGACTTATATTCCCCCGCCTTTACTGTGGCTCAAGTGAATGTCGACAGAACCTAGGTGGGCGGCTTTTGTCCAAGGGCTGACTTCGGGAAACACAAGTCCGGCGCGCGATCCTTCCTCAATCAGGGAAGAAACATGCGCATCCGGCCAGAGGATCTCTCCCCTGTCGCATGCCAGAGCCACCGCGCATATTCTGTCGGGAAAATTGAGAATGTACCGGGACACGCGCCAAGGCGCGCCCTCCAGTATGGGGTCAGGCGCAAACAAATCGTCTTGCAGGGCACCGGCGGATGCGAAACCGCGTCCGTCCGCCTTGAGCACAGCCTCCTTGCCCACCCAGCACAATGCCGGCGATTCAGGAATATCTTCTTTACGCGCCACCCTGTCCAGTTCCAACGGACTCAAGGCGCGGCGAATATCGCTCAGGGCAAGTTCCGCTTCCGGTTCAACATCAACGCCGATGCGGCAACTCCGGCCTGCTGCAGCAACAGCGATTCCTGGGCAATAACTGAAACTTGCGGAAAATTCCCCGCCGACGGGCACAGGCTGACCGTAGACCCCTCTTTCCAGCGCAATGGCGTTGTTTCCAAGAAAAGTCAGACAAACGCGCAAGAGCCACCGCCCCACACAGCGGGCAAGCCGTTGCCCGGGCAAGGCAAATCTGTCAATATACCGCTGATCGCTTGCAGAGAGGCGCGGCAGGGACAATAACCTCTCAACGGTTTCCGCGCATTGCCCAAAAGATACGGCACAGATCGCTATTGCTGGCGATTGGGACGATTCCCCATCAACTTCAAAAATCAAATTTGAATCCCATGCCCACGCCAAGGGATGAATCCGGCTGTTTGTCCGTCTTGCCGATCTGGTGCTGCTCATCCTTCAAAATCAATTCCGGCCCGACATTGATGCTCAAATTCTCGCTCGCATCCACATCGGCAAAGGCGCGCACAACGTAACGGTTCTCAATGGGCAAGGATTCATCAGGCCGCGCTGTTTCCTCAGGCGTTGCCTCGCGCCAGTCCGAAGTTTCGTTGCGCATCTCGAATCCGAGAGGTTGCTGCTTTTTGCGTTTGCCAAGCGCATCCGGCGCCGGCGCAACGCCTGAATCGGTGTTCGCGGTCTTGCCCGACATGGCCCTGTCACGGATATCCTGAACGCGCACACCTTCATGCCACAGAGCGGCGGCGCGATCTGCGGATTTTTCAAAAACCCATGCCGGGGCATGCAGGTTTTTTTTGGCCGGCGCTGCAACCGGTACCGATCCCGCAAGAAAAAAAAAGGAAAAAAACAAAAAAATCCAAAAAACCGCGCTACCGGGCAAAACAAAACGGGCAACCCGCACACACCCTGCGTTCATGCCGACAGCGTTCCTCTACAACCTCTGACGCTCATCGACAGCGGCGCCGGATGCGCTGTGGGAAACGCCGGAAGAATCCTTTGAAGAGTCCGTCGCTTCAGAGGACGGACGGGGGTCCTGCCAACCGCCGCCGAGCGCCAGACACACATTCACCACCGCGTCAAGGCGGTCGCGCAACGCCGTCGCATGCTGCATTTCCACTGCAAACAACTGACGCTGGGCATCCAGCACGGTGAGGTAGTCCGTATAGCCGTTGTCGTACTGGAGTGTGGCAATCTCTACAGCGCGCCTGAGGCTGTCCGCCTGTATCCCTATGCTCCGCACAATGGCGTCGGCTTCACGCTGGGCCGCCAAGGCGATGCGTATGTCCTGAAACGCCGTCTGCACAGCTTTTCGATACACGGCAACAGAGGCTTTTTTCTGGGCTTCCGCATCCTTTACGCCATACCAGTTGCGCCCGAAATCCAGAAGCGGCAGAGAGGCCGTCCCGCCGTAGCTCCACACGGAGGCCGCGCCAAGAAAAAGATTGCCGACAGACGCGCTGAGGGATCCGAACATGCCCGTCAGGGAAACAGAAGGAAAAAATTCGGCGCGCGCCGCGCCGATATTGGCATTATAGGCCATAATCATAAATTCCGCAGCGCGCAGATCCGGCCTGCGTTCAAGCAGTTCTGAGGGCAGGCCTGCGGGCAGTACCGGCGGCGATGGCAGCGTGTCGAGTTCCTTGCCCCGCAGCACGGCATCCTGCACGATCTCACGCGGAGAACGCCCCACCAGCACGGCAAGAGCGGCTTGCGTCCTGTCTAACCCAACCGTTGAGGCATGCACCTGCGCACGCGCCGTTTCCACCTCGGCCCTGGCGCGCTGCCAGTCAAGCTCTGTAATATCGCCCTGTTTGTAGCGGCTTGTATAGATGCCGAAAGACTCCTCACGACTTTTGAGCGTGCGGCGCGCCGTATCAAGCTGCATATTCTGGGCAAGCAGGGCAAAATACCCCTGAGCCACCTGACCTGCCACAGCAAGCCGCAGTGCTTCATGCCCAAACACAGTGCTCATGAACACGTCTGTAAGGGCTGTGTACTGATTGCGGTATTTCCCCCAAAGGTCCACTGCCCAGCTTGTGCTGATTCCACGCTGATAGGTCGTGTAAGACCGCGTTCTGCCGGTCTCTTCAAAGGGCAGGGTGTCCACAGTTTTTTCCGAAAGCTGCTGGGCGTTCGCGTCAATGCCGGCGGTCACTGCGGGAAAGAGCGCCGATGCCCCGATTCCTGCCTGGGCTGCCGCCGAATCAATTTTTGCGAGTGATTCAGCCAAATCCTGATTGTTTTTCAAGGCTTCTTCAATCAGCGCCGTCAGCGCCGGATCGGTAAACCGCACCCACCAGTCAGTGTCAAGCGGCGCCGGGGCAGGCTCGACACTGCGCCATTCAGCCGGCATGGCCTGCTCCGGACGCTCATAACGCGGCGCAAGGGAACAGCCCGTGAACAGCAGAAAAAACGCAAGGCAGAGGCAGACGTTGCGGTTCATAGACGCTCCTCCTCAACATCATCATCAGGATGTGCAAGCCCCTCATAAGGGTCTTTTTTACCCTGAAGTTTCAGCGAAAGGGACATGATAATCTTAAAAAAATACGGAACAAACAGCGTGGCTATGCATGTGGCGGCCAACATGCCGCCGATAACGGCCGTTCCGATGGCGTGACGGCTGTTGGCGCCGGCGCCGGTACTGATGGCCAACGGCACACACCCAAGAATAAAGGCCAGCGATGTCATAACAATAGGACGAAAACGCAGACGCGAGGCATGCATGGCCGCGACATCAAGGCTGCATCCGCCACGCCACGCCTCAACGGCAAATTCCACAATCAGAATGGCGTTTTTGGCGGCAAGCCCCACCAGCGTGACCAGCGCCACCTGAAAATACACATCGTTTGAGAGATCGCGCAGCCATGTGGCCACCAGAGCGCCGAACACCCCGAAGGGCACGGCGGTGAGCACGACCAGCGGCAGAGACCAGCTCTCATACTGCGCAGCCAATAACAGAAACACCATCACAAGCGCAAGCACAAAAATTATCGTCGTGTCCGCGCTTGCCAGCTTTTCCTGCAGGGACGACCCCACCCAGCCAAGGGCGTAGTCTGACGACAGCGCGGCGGATGCCGCCTGTTCCATAGCCTCAAGTGCCTGTCCGGAGGAATACCCAGGCGCGGGATTGCCAAGAAAATGCGCGGCGGGGAACACATTATACCGCTCCATTGTCTGGGGGGCTGTGCGCTGCTCCAGAGTCATCACGGCGGAAAGCGGGATCATGTCCCCCTTTGATCCACGCACAAAAATGTCGTTGAGCGATTCCGGCAGTATGCGGTAGGCGGCTTCGGCCTGCATCCGCACCTGGAATGTCCTCCCTATATAGTTAAAATCATTTACATAATATCCACCAAGCGTTGCGCTCATGGCGGTAAAGACGTCAGAAATTTTCACGCCCATATCCAGACAGCGTTCACGGTCAAGATTGGCGTACAACTGCGGCGCGCCTGTTGAAAACAGGCTGCGCACATTGCCTATGGCAGGATACTTTTTACGCGCGCCGGTGCCTTCTCCTTCGGCGGACATCGCTTCGGCAATAACCTTGTTGGCTCCGGCTTCCAGATCATGGACAGTGCCGTCGCCGCGCATCTGAATATAGCCTTCAAAACCGCCCGTTGCGCTCATGCCGGGGATGGGCGATGGGCCAAAGGCCAGCACAAAAGCCTCCGGCTGCATCATGGTCACGCCCATAACCTTGCCGGTCATGGCGTCAAGGGACATGCTTGGAGTGGTGCGCTCTCCCCAAGGTTTCAACTTCGCAAAAAACGTGCCATAATTGCTCTTGACGGACATGCTTGTAATGTCAATACCGTTGATAGTGATGACACGTTGGCCTGCGGGATCATTAAGGATCACATCTGCAATCTTTTGCGTGACGACGCGCGTGCGGTGCTGGGAAGCGCCGTCGTCCAGAATGGCAATGCCCAGCACAAAACCAAGGTCTTCATTGGGCACAAGACCGCCCGGCACTACCTTAAACAACGCCCATATAAGCGCCAACATCACAGCGCAGCACAAAAGGGCGCGCAGTCCGGCGTTTTTCACAAAGCGCACAATACGCACATAGCCGTGCGTGACCGTCGCAAAAAAATAGTTGAACCGCACAAAAAACCGCGCCGCCGTGTAGCCCTGAACATGCGGCTTGAGCAGCAGGGCGCAGAGCGCCGGGGTCAGCGTCAAAGCCACAATACCCGAAAGCACGACAGAAACGGAAATGGTGATGGCGAACTGCTTGTACATCTGCCCAGCCAGTCCACCCATAAAGGAAACAGGGATAAAGACCGCGCACAGGACAAGCACAATGGCGATGACAGGTGCTGTCACCTCGTTCATGGCCTTGGCCGTGGCCTCTTTTGCCGGCAGATGTTCGGTGCGCATGATGCGCTCCACGTTCTCCAGCACAACAATGGCGTCGTCCACCACAATGCCGATGGCCAGCACCATGGCAAAAAGCGTGAGTGTGTTTATGGTGTAGCCAAGCGCGTAAAGCCCGGCGAACGTGCCGATGATCGACACGGGCACGGCAATGCAGGGAATAAGCGTGGCGCGCCAGTTTTGCAGAAACACAAAAACCACGATAAACACCAGAATCATCGCTTCCACCAGAGTAAAAATCACTTCCTTGATGGATTCGACAACAAAGTCGTTGGTGTCCACAACTATCTGATAGTCTATGCCCTTTGGGAAGCCTTCGGCAATCTCCAGCAGCCGCGCCTGCACACGTTCGCCCGTTTCAATGGCATTGGCGCCGGGCAAAAGATACACGCCAACCCCGACGCAAGGCTGTTTATTGTATTCCGAACCGACGCTGTAGTCCTTGCCGCCAAGCGCCACGTCAGCCACGTCTTTCAATCGCAGCACGGCGCTGTCCGGCGCTGTGCGCACGACAATTTCGCCAAATTCCGCCGGCGTGACCAAACGCCCTTTTGCGTCAATCTGCCAGGTGAGCTCCGTTGTGGCCGGCGAAGGCATTTCCCCAAGGCGACCGGGGGCGAACTGCGCGTTCTGGTCCAGGATGGCGTTTGCCACATCCGTAACGGTCATGCCGTATTTGGCGAGTTTGTCCGGTTGCAGCCAGATACGCATGCTGTAATCCCTGGAGCCGAAAAGCATGCAGTCGCCGACGCCGGGCACACGCTTGATCTCGTCCACAACATTCGTTTGCGTGTAGTTGTGGAGGAAAACCTGGTCGTACCGCCCGTCCGGCGAATACAGAGTTACCATCTGCAAAATGGCCGGAGAACGCTTGAGCACGGTCACGCCCTGGCGGCGCACCTCTTCCGGCAGCGTGGTCTGCGCCAGATTGACCTTGTTGTTGACGTTGACAAGCGCCATGTCGGGATTTGTGCCCAGGGCGAAATACACGTTGATACTGCCCGAACCGGAACCTGAAGACGCCGTGGAGGTCATGTAGAGCATATTTTCCACGCCGTTGATGCTCACTTCCAGCGGCGCAAGCACTGTGGAGGAAATAGTTTCCGCCGAAGCGCCCGGATAGAACGCCGACACAGTCACCATTGGCGGCACAAGCTCGGGATACTGGGCAACAGGCAGGGCATTCATGGCCAGCGCCCCGACAAGCGTGATAACAATAGAAATCACAGCCGAAAGGACAGGACGGCGCAAAAAGAAATTTGGCTTGGATGAAGCGGACATGTGCGCCTACTTTTGTCCGGCAGGGGACTGTCGTTCTGCCTTTGCCGGCGTTTCAAAAACACGCACCGTCATTCCGGGGCGCGCCTTGACCAGACCTTCGCTGATGATGCGTTCGCCGCCCACAAGACCGGATTCCACAAGATATTTGTCCCCCACAGCCACATTCAGACTCACCGGCACGGTAAACGCCTTGTCGTCCTTGTCAAGCGCCATAACCTGCGCTCCCTGCTGGGTCAGCATCACGCATTTCTGGGGTATGAGCACAGCGTTTTTAAGAATATCGCCCTCCATACGCACACGCACATACTGGCCGGGCATGATGCCGCCGTCGGCATTGGAAAAAACGGCGCGCGCCTTGATAACGCCTGTGGTCGGCTGCACCTGGCTGTCAATAAAGGTAATGTCCCCATCGCCGGCATGCAGGCTTCCGTCCAGCAGGCGCAGCCTCGCCTTGTAACGATGTTGCGGCGGCAGCGCAAGGCGGCCTTCCCTGGCAAGCTGCCTGCGGCGCATATAGTCCGGGGCGGCTATGGCAAAATCAATGTGCATGGGATCAGTCTGGTTAACGTAGGTAAGCAGTGAATTGTTGCTCACTAGGTTGCCGACGGTAAAATTCTCCTTGCTGCTGTAGCCGGAAACCGGCGACACCACCTGACAGTAGTCCAGATTGATTTTTGCCTGCCGCAGTTCCGCCCTGGCGCTTTCATAGGCAGCGCGGGCATTGTCGCGGTCTTTCTGGGAAACGGCGTTTTTTTCGTACAGGGGGACTATGCGCTTCCACTCGCGAGAAGCGCTGTCAAAACGCGCCTCGGCCTGCTGCGCCATAGCCTCATACTGATCGCGCTCAAGCTGAAAAAGCTGTTGCCCCGCCTTCACAAAATCGCCTTCTTCGTAGAGTCGTTTTTCAATAATCCCCTGGACGCGGGCGCGCACCTCCACAGCGCGCGAACCGATAGCCTGCGCCTGATACTCAACCGGCCACGGCTCGTCACGCGCCACAACCGAATAAACCGACACGGGCATCAGCGGCTGCGCTTTTTTATCGTCGCCGCCACACGCCGTGAGAAGCGCCGTAAGCGCAACCATCAGAAAACACCCTACCGCTCTTCTATTCTCGACCATGACTGCTCCATCATAAAACCTGACGCCAACACGCGCCATGTACGTATTAATTACCAAGCGAGTAAAATAATCCTTTTTTCGTCAAAAGCAAGCTTGTACGATGAAAATTTTGCATCCGCACTGGCCAGCTTTGCTGAACAATCCAACGCTTCCTTAGAGAAAAAGCCGGCATAGCAGAAGCGACTTTATATCAGGAAATCACTAACGTTTTAGAGTCAAACATTTTGCCTTCATATTTGGCAGAGTCTATTGATGCTGTCAGGAATATTGGTAATATAGCTGCGCATCCGATGAAAAAAGCTGCTACAGGTCAGATTCTCCCTGTAGAACATGAGGAGGCAGAATGGCTGCTTAATATTCTTGAAGGGCTTTTTGATTTTTATTTTGTTCAACCCGCACGTTTTGCACAAAAACAGGATGCGCTCAATGCAACGCTGGCGAGTGCTGGGAAAAAACCGATGAAAACTATTGTGAAACCTTAATACTGTCCTTTAGTTCCCGTAATAAGGAGGATAAAATAACATGGCAAAAACAGAGCGAAAGTGGCACCCTGACTTTTTATCTTATATGGAAACCATCGTTAAACACCCGAATTACAGTGGGTTACCGATTGAACGTAAGAGAGATGGCTTGCTCGCTTGGGTGGCCTCGGCGAAAACCACTATCGGCAAGCGCCGCATAAAGTGGGCAGAGGATAAAGCCCGTAGTCTAGGCATGCATATTCAGCCTGGCGTTTATGCCAATGTCATGTTAGAAATTCACCCTACTAAAATCAAAGTGTGTCAGATTTGCGGCTCACATATGTCGATTTACTACCACTATCCGAGTGTGAATTTTCTTAAAGCTATTGAGAGTAAGTTTGGTCTACAATTTACCGGGTGCAACCATATCGGTGAGATATGGGAGAAAATCCTTGAAAGTGGTGTACCAGAGAATACGTTAATGACGTTCTTCAAATCTAAGTTTGAGCTAGAAGAGGTTGACGGCAAGAGCAAAAACGAAATAATCGACATGTGTGAGCGTAAGTGCCGCGAAGATGGAAAAGCCTTACTTAGCCCCGGTGCGATGTCCAACTTTCCCGACCGCTATGATGGCTTCCATACTTATAATCGTTGTTGCCGTGCTACACAGGACAAAGGGCGTTCTCGCGAAAACCTCAAAAGCTATACAAAAGACCGCCGCGCCTACGAATACTGGAGCGATGGCAATCTTCACGCTGCCGATATGTTTATGGGCAGTCAGAGTTTCAGTGTCATGAGCGCAGATCATATGGGGCCAATTTCACTCGGTTTCGTTCATGATCCGCGATATATTCGTCCGATGACAAATAGCGACAATTCTACTAAACGCGATCGCTTGCTTGTCGATGATATTAAAGCGATTCTTACTGTGGAAGCGGCAAGCGATGTGTCCCCGATGTCCTGGTTCTCTGCCGAGATATGGGAATTTATCAAGACAAACTATGATAAGCAGCATGCCGACATTGTCGCGACCGTTTATCGCGATATGTTGAAGCAGAACCTGGCAAATTATATGTTTGTCCTTAAGTCAATCGTTGACGATGCAGAAGAGTGTGGACGTGCGTTTCTCGTTAAAGAGTTCATTGATCCAAAATATGAAGGCTTTCACTACGCATACAAGTTTGACGCGAACGGCAACATCGTCAAACAAACGAAGCGAAACATCACCGAGCGGGGCAAAAAGGAACTTGATCGATTTAGACGAATAGCTTTTCAATCGCTGGAGGACTACGCAACGAAAGACAATCGTCACTTGGTGCCCAACTTGACGGAGGAGGAGCGAGCGGAGTTAGTCCGCCTTTGTGCAGCAATAAAAAACGGTGATTTTGTTGTTTGCCGAAAGATGTTAGAGCGGCTTGTCAGTCGCATTGAAACCCGCATTATCCAAACAGCAACAACTGCTTAAACTTTGGGATATTTTGACGCTTGCTGTTCCCCACGAGTCCGCGCAGGAATACATCCTGCGTGACCTCGCCTTTCAACATAGCGACAAAATTCGAATACTCTGCACCGTCATACTTAGCTCCATCGCCACATTCAACGCTCTCTAAATCGGAGATAGCTTCCCGTGCGGTGCTCTGCGAGTGTTCGTCCGTGGTTACAGGCGTGGGATATAGTTTGCTCGCTGACAAACCAGCATCATCCCTGATGCACATTATAATGACACGCTTGCGCTTTTGAGGTACGCCAAAGAGGTGGGTCTGCATAAGCCTCCCCTCGGTGTTGTAGCCGATTTCGGAAAACATATCGTGGATGAGGCGATATATTGCGCCACCTTGAAATGTTAGCAATCCTTCGACATTCTCAAGTACAAGAATTTTCGGCTTCACCTGCCTGACAATATCAATAAAATCCTTAACTAGCTGATTTCGCGGATCATCGGACAGCCTATGACCCGCCATTGAGAACCCTTGGCATGGTGGCCCTCCGCAGAGCATATCAACATTGTTCGCAAGGGTGGCTTCAAGTATCTTCGCCTTTATGTCCTCTTGGGTTACATTGCCGCACAGAACGGGAATCTCGGGATTGTTTACTTTCAACGTAAGGCAAGCGATCGGCTCAATATCTGTACTTAACACAGATTTAATTCCTGCCTGTTTGAAACCGAGTGTCATGCCGCCTGCGCCACAAAATAAGTCAAGTGAGCGTTCACAACCGACCTCGTCAATCAGTTTTTTTGCTATTTGATAAGCGAACAGAGGAGGTACGGCGTTGCCGACTTGATTGAGCAACTGCGTTTTATTTCCGCAAAAGTAATATGAATCGGGAAACGTCTGAAACCTTGCCGCTTCGCGAACTGACAGAACCCTGTCGTGAACGGGATGTATATACGTTCCATTGCCGGGACGGTTGAAATATGTCGTTATCGTATAACCCGGCTTATTGTAGTCAATGCGTCCGTAGAGTGTAGTGCGCCCTCCAGTTTTGGTGATTTGCTCCAATCTCTTTGACTTAGCGACTGTTTCGGTGGGAATATTTTTCCAATTGCCGCCTTGTGGTACGGAACGAACCATTTCCAAGTCCAACTTGCTGAGTTTGAATGTGGTGTGGTTTAGAATTTCTCCACGGGATAGCTTTTCTTGCTTTTCGGTTATAGCACAAATAACTCTTTTATCAAACGCAGTTGTATCTGGAAATGTGGGGAGTTCCATTTTGATTTCAATTCTGTTTAAACAAAATGCTTCTTTAACTAACTCGTCAATTCTGTCAAGAAGCAGTGTTCTATTTGTATCTGCGATGTATTCTTTTGCCAGGTCAGCAATTTGAGATTTACAATTAAAATCTACCGGTACAGGAAAACAGGCAATTTCATAATTATTAATGTGATTATTACTGCTTTGAATTTTGAAGTACCAATTCATTATGCTTGAGTTAAGCAGACCAAGCATAAAATATATGTCTATATCATATTTATTTTCTTTGATTGCTATAAAATTGCATGTGTTACCTAGTACATTATACTTCTGTATAACAGCAAATGTTAGTCTTCTCTCCTTAGACATGTTGGCAATTTGCTGGCATATAAGACGCTCACCGTCAATAAAACACCGTTTTGAGCTTTGTTTTACGAATGATGGCGCAACAAATTCATCGGTCGGCATACCTAGTAATTGATAATATCCAATATTTCTCCCACGGATCAATGGATATCCAGTATTTTGTGTAACAATTGCGCCCTTATTAGCTGTGAGGTCAAGTTCACCTCGCATATTTACAATAAAAGACAACTCCTTAATCTTTGGATATTTTTTTAATTGTCTCAATTTCTCATATTCAGATGGATCTAATATGAGAATTGAATGTCCTAAGTCCTTGTCAATGGCTTTCGCTGTTTCTATTGTTACGGCTTTCGCCTTAAGTGTACCGTAGTTTTGACAGACCTCCATAGTTTGAAACTGCACATTTTTTTGGATAAGTAGGGCGCACAACGCCTGCTGCGCATCGACAACAGTGCTATTTTCCCCGATAACCTTAATGGACTTAATCCCCGATGTAGCAAATATCCGCCTGCGCAACTGTTCACAAGTTTTATCAGTTAAAATTGAAGAAGGTACCAACAAAGATATTATGCCGTCTTTAGCTGCATAACGTTCAAAAATTTCCTCAAAGAATAACTTAAACAAATTATTTACCCCGTGTATAGAATAATGCAAATGCCGTGCCGCTTGTTCAGTTACTGTAGCATATCTTGCCCTGTCGGCGTTATATGCTTCAATTGACTGATAATGTTTTCGCTCTGCCTTAAGATTTTTGTAAGGGGGATTAGTAACTATGATATCAAAACTATTTTCCATACAATTGCCAAAAATACTGTCGATTGATGTATAGCGTGGCATGGCGCTGTCGAGGTTGAACAACAGACCACCACCAACATGCGTGGCAAAATAGTCCTCAGCAAGACTGATACCAAAGTATTTTAAAGCAAAATCGCGCAATGCAACAGAATAGGAATTAATAGCATCAGCGTTGATATCGCAGACGTATATATTGTTAATCAATTTGTGTGACTGCTCTTGTGTGAATTTAAACCGCAATGCCGCCAATAAATAGGCAAATACAAAGCTTCCCGCACCGACACAAGGCTCAAGAAAACGTAAATTATACAGTGTATTGCGCTTATGATCAGGCAAGCACTGTATGAGATCATCAATCATTGCGGCTGTTAAATCGTCAGATGTATAAAAGCTTCCAGTCTGCTTGCGACGTAAAAATGGCATTGTTCGATCTATATTACGCTTACTGATTATTCTGGAAGCGGCATTAGCTAAGACTGAACACATAAAAACCTCCATATTTAATCAATGAACTAAATATAGTGCATACTGGCAGATGTGTCAAGAAACATTTTTTTGAAACGCTAGAAGTTGAGAGAGGTTTAATATACTTTATTTTAGCCCGAGATAAACCATTAGCTCTCAGTGTTTCTTCATCTGTATGAAGTATGGAATTGTATGTGAAAACTTCAATCTGATTTCGTATGCGTTCCCTGATTATTCGAGACACCTTAACAGATAATTGCTGGCCGATAATTGAAAGACATAACTGCTCAAAAAGATCCCTTTCGCCTTCTTTTTCACAGATTGTGCATGGCTTATGGCTTTTTATGATTTTCCCAAGGATTGGGTCTACTGAACTCAAATATTTTTCGGCGATCTCAATCACATGGCTGTCTAAGACAATAAGTTTATGGCTCTTTTTATTTTTTCGCATCGTTACGATCCAAACATTGGGGAATCGCTTTTGCACCTGCTGTTTCTTTCAGAAAAAACATGGGGGAGTTGGTTAGTTTGATGGAAGTCCCAATTGGTCAAAGAAGGCTCTATTTCGCTGTTTAGCAGCGGTTATCAATCTGTCAAAACCAATAATTTCGACATACGTATTATAGCCAAGATTAGGATTATATCCAAAATAGCCCATATGGTCACTAGTAACCTTATTCACAAACATAGTTACGCCAAAAAACGCCCCCTCCTTCGGAAAATCCTGTCCTCGCTCATAACATAGTCACGCACCGCGACAAGACCTCTGGGATTCAGGACCTGCAAGGCATTATGGTATCCTTGCTGAACATAAAAAGCCACACTATGAATACTTCATTTTTTCACTCAATACGCGTACGCTTATCTGAACAACATTTCGGGGGATTCCGACAAACGCGGGAAGCCGCCATGACTCTGCTGGTTTACATTACCGTACCTGACAAAAAAAACGCCCACGCCCTGGCCGACATGCTGGTGGCGGAAAAGCTGGCCGCCGGCGTCAATCTGCTCCGCGGCGTGCGCTCTGTATACCGCTGGCAAGGCAGCGTGCGCGAATCCCGGGAATATCTGTTGCTGGCGCAGGTCAGCCGCGCGGCTTTTGAAAATTTTTGCCAAGCCGTCCGAAAACACCACCCGCACGAAGTGCCGTGCATTGTGGCCTTACCGATAGAAACGGGCTTTACACCCTTTCTGGACTGGATTAGAGAAAACAGCTTACCGTCCGGCTAACAAATTCTTACGAGGTTCCCATGTCCATCTACATCTCCGGTTCTCTTGCCTTTGACCGAATCATGACCTTCCCCGGCAACTTTCAGGACCATATCCTGAAAGACAAACTGCGCATGATCAACATGAGCTTTATGGTGGACAGCATGAACGAACGGCGCGGCGGCTGCGCGGGCAACATCGCATATTCCCTGGCACTGCTTGACGAAAAACCCGTTATTGTGTCCGCCGCCGGCCGGGACTTTGACCCGTACGCCGCCGGCCTGCAAGCCCTGGGCCTCCCGCTTGACGGCATACGCCGCGACAGCGGGGAATTTACGGCAAACTGCTACATCACAACAGACCTGAACGGCAACCAGATCACCGGGTTTTATCCGGGCGCCATGTCGCTGCCCTCCACATACTCCTTTGCGAATCTCAACGCGGACACGGACACCGCCATCGTCTCCCCCGGCAATATGGACGACATGCGCCGCCTGCCCGCCCTGTACCGCGAAAAAGGCGTGCCCTACATCTATGACCCGGGACAACAGATCCCTGTACTCCCCGCCGGCGATCTGCTGGCGGGCATAGAAGGCTCGCTTGCCTGCATCACCAACGATTATGAGTTGAGCATGATCTGCAAGGCCACGCGCAAAACGGAAAATGAACTGCTCGGACGCACGCTCTGGCTTGTGACGACGCTGGGCGCGGAAGGCGCGCTCGTTCGCGGCGCTGACGGCACTGAACTGCGTATCCCACCGGTGACGCCTTCAAAAGTGGTTGATCCCACCGGCGCCGGAGACGCCCACCGCGCCGGACTGCTCAAGGGTTTGGCGCGCGGGCTGTCCATGCCGGCAGCCGCGCGCCTTGGCTCTGTAAGCGCGAGTTTTGCTCTGGAGCATATGGGCACACAGGAGCACAAGTTTACAAAAACGATATTCAAAAAACGCTACGGGGCGGCCTTCGGCGACATGCCCAAATTTTAGCATGGAGTTCGCCATGCTGAGCCAAAAAAAATCAAGAGATTACGACAAAGTCGTAGCCTCTTTTTGCACTTTTGCAAGGTTTTGGTTTTTTGCCGCCTTCTTACACATCGGAGGCAGCAACGATGCTGCGCTTAAAATGTGGTAGAGGCACTCAAGTATTCATCCGGCTTGCACACGACCGCCCGCCCCAAAACGCATCGCGGACTTCGGGGCGGGCGGCACAAAATGAACAATCAGGCAGTGGAATCAGTTTGCCGTCAGGCACTGATGCTAAAACTCGTATTTCATACGCAAAGCACCAGTAAAGCCTTCGCGTACACCAGTAAAGCCCTGAACACCCAGTTCCAGAGAGAAAGCTCTGTCTTCAGTAGGCAGAATCCTCAAGCCTACTTCTCCGATACCTGTGTTGCCACGAAGGTCAGGAGACTCAATGCCTAAACTATGCATAGAAGCATTTACCTGACCGTCAAACTCATGTTCCCAAGCAACACCGACATACGGAGAAACGTAGTCATTGATTACATAGTTCAAACGGGTTCCTACACGCAAACGGCTAGAAGTAATTGCATCAAAGTCAACCGGATCCCCTGTGCTAAGAGTTACTGAATTTCCGTCCTGTTGGGACAAGAAATACTTGGCATAGGTATCAAGAGTGGCTTTATCTGAAATGTTCCAGATATAACCAAGGCCGGCATGCAGAGCACGATACGAACCAGTTGTGTCATAAGCTGAATTTATACCGGAGACTTTCAGATCAGAAGTTGAGAAGTCATTATAGATAGTACCAGCACGCAAAGATACTTGAGTGTAGAAGTGTCCAAGGCCTGTATCACCGAAAAAAACGTGCCCAAGAATACCACCACCTGTATATTGCGTGTCACCAGTACCACCAGCATAAGAGTTATCAGTGCTGTAGTTGCCTGCGCCATGCTCAAAGAAAGCACCAATAGTTACGTTATCAACTATACCGTTAATCTCCGCACCATACGCAAGCCCTACTGCCATGGAATAACCGTGTACGTCAACATGAGAGCCGGTGTCATACTTTGAAGTTCCGGCCGAGACTACACCAAAAGGTGCCCAACCGTTAGAACGCTTGACAACTTCCATTGCCTGGTCAGAAACGAGGTCTGCGCCCTGATTGAGAAGGGCCATTCCAGAAACAGCAGCTTCAGAAAAGGCCTTGGTTCCGGATACAAGAACAGGATCAGCATACGATTTCGCTGTGAGAAGAATATGGTCATTCTCATTTATTAAAGCAGCTTCAAACTTCTGAGTAATCCAAGCACCATACTTAGCTGTTATGATATCGTTTGTGAAATATTTAGCAACATCCGAAATATTGTTAGAGGTTACTGCATTCTCAGCATCAATGGTTACTGCATTCTCAGCATCAATAAGCGTGATTTTATTTCCGATTGCTAAACTAGGAGCATCAGCACCTGAAAACTGTACAGTGCCGATCGAACTTGGTTTACCGAGGTCGCTATTACCTAGTACAAGAGTCTTTGTCTTTAATACCGTCTCGCCGTCCTTAATCGAAGAAGGCAGATTGAAGTTGAAAAACTCAAAGTTGGCGATTTTGGCGAGTGTAGCTGTGCCGGTGTAGTTGTCAACGTACAGCGTGTTGCCGGTGAAGACATCATTGCCGGTAACTACTTCGCTGCTGAAACCGCCGTAGAGTTTGGCCTCAGCGGAGTTGAAGTTTACCGCACCGCGCAGGGTGACGGTATTATAGTTGGCTGTGCCGGTGCCGCTGGCGATATAGCCGCCATAGACGTTGTTGCCGCTCACAGTACTGTCGCTGATGGACACATGGTTGTCATTGGCTGTGGCTGTGCCAGCAGTGAATACATAGGCACCATAAAGATCTCCAGCTACACTACTCTTATCGGATAAAGTGACAGAACCTGAAGCTGTGGCTGTGCCATCAGCAGTGTTTGCATAGCTGCCGTAGACGTTACCGGTTATGGTACTACCAGCAATATTGACGCCAGAGTTTGTAGCTGTAGCGTTGCCGTCAAGAGTTTCTGCATAGGCGCCATAAAGATTTCCAGTTACTGCACTATTCTTAGTTGTAGTTACTAGGGTATCCATTGCTGTAGCATTCCCTTTATTAGTAAATGCCCAAGCACCGTAAACCCCATTTTCTATTTTACTATCGGATAAAGTGACAGAACCTGTTGCTGTGGCATCACCCTTTCCAGTTTCAATGTGGGATTTACCGCCATAAACAGTACCAGTAGTTACACTACTCTTATCGGATAAAGTGACAGAACCTGAAGTTGTGGCTGTGCCGTCAGCAGTTTTTGCATAGGCGCCATAAACATCCCCCACCGCGCTACTGTCGGACAGACTGACAGAGCCTAAGGATATGGCGTTGCCATCAAGAGTTTCTGCATAGCCACCATAAAGATTTTCAGTTACACTACTCTTATCGAATAAAGTGACAGAACTTGAAGCTGTGGCGTTGCCGTCAGCAGTTTCTGCATAGGCGCCATAAAGATTTCCAGTTACTGCACTATTCTTAGTTGTAGTTACTAGGGTATCCGTTGCTGTAGCATTCCCTTTATTAGTAAATGCCCAAGCACCGTAAACCCCATTTTCTATTTTACTATCGGATAAAGTGACAGAACCTGTTGCTGCAGCATCACCCTTTCCAGTTTCAATGTGGGATTTACCGCCATAAACAGTACCAGTAGTTACACTACTCTTATCGGATAAAGTGACAGAACCTGAAGCCGTAGCTGTGCCGTCAGCAGTTTTTGCATAGGCGCCATAAACATCCCCCACCGCGCCACTTTCGCCGGACAGACTGACAGAGCCTGAGGATATGGCGTTGCCGTCAAGAGTTTCTGCATAGCCACCATAAAGATTTTCAGTTACACTACTCTTATCGAATAAAGTGACAGAACTTGAAGCTGTGGCTGTGCCGTCAGCAGTTTTTGCATAGGCGCCATAAAGATCTCCAGTTACTACACTATTCTTAGTTGTAGTTACTAGTGTATCCGTTGCTGTAGCATTCCCTTTATTAGTCTCTGCCCAAGCACCGTAAACATCCTTTCCTATGTTACTCTCGGATAAAGTGACAGAACCTGAAGCTGTAGCGTCACCCTTTCCAGTATTAAAGGAGTTACCGCCATAAACAGTCCCCGCGCTACTTTCGCCGGACAAACTGACAGAGCCTGAGGATATGGCGTTGCCGTCAAGAGTTTCTGCATAGCCACCATAAAGATTTTCAGTTACACTACTCTTATCGGATAAAGTGACAGAACTTGAAGCTGTGGCTGTGCCGTCAGCAGTTTTTGCATAGGCGCCATAAAGATCTCCAGTTACTACACTATTCTTAGTTATAGTTACTAGTGTATCCGTTGCTGTAGCATTCCCTTTATTAGTCTCTGCCCAAGCACCGTAAACACCGCCGTCAACAGTAATAGTAGAATTTGTGATAATGAGCTTGTTGCCGTCGGCAATGACGGTGCCGGAGTTATCATTTAGGGCATTGGCGGTCAATATAACTTGGGAGCCTGTGATTGTTACATTGTCAAGCGTTAAGGAGTTGTTGTTGGCGGTGGCGGCGAGGTTGTCCCGAGAGAGGGCGATCTTGGCCACAGTGCTGAAGAAGCCGTCAGCCTGCCCATTAGTCATGTCGCTGTTCGTGAACGTGAAGTGATTGTTGTTGGCTATAGCGTCATCGTTTCTCACAACCTGCCAGACGCCGTAGTAAGCGGTGGAAGGCGAACCCTCTAGCGGCGGGTTTTCCTCAGTGCCTGCGTATTTGAGAGTGCCATTTTTGTTGCTATCCTCCGCGGCGCGAGCCGTTCCTGCCCCGCAGAGCATATAAATGGCAAACAGGACAAGCAAGGGCAAAAACCGGCAAAAAGAGAACTTATGTGTGTGTGTGTGTGTGTGTGTGTGTGTGTGTGTGTGTGTGTGTGTGTGTGTGTGTGTGTGTGTGTGCAAGAGTCATGCCAAAGCCTTCAGATTTTGGCATAATTTCCCCTATGTTGGGCGAAAATCTGGAAATTTTTTCCGAACGCATCATGTCATACCTTCCTGTGGTTTAAGGTTAAGCAAAAAGCCCTCCTCACGCAACGCCATTATAACGTCCGCGTCAGAATACCTTTTTTTACATAATACATAATCAACAAAAACATGTCAACAACTTTTAACCCGAAATCGTACAAATAAATCTAAAGTTATGTAGAACTCATTTGAAACAAAGAAGATCGCCATTTTTGCGCTTTGCGCCATGTGCATGTTGCGCAACACCAATGAAAGCCCTGAAGATCGTCTGGGAGAGACTGCGCCTTTCTATTCTTTTGCCATTTAACCCTGTTAGCAGCAACGAGAAAAACCGCACGAGGGACACGTCAGGCATCCTTCCTGAAATATGAGCTGCTCCCCACATTCCGGGCAGCTTCGCCCGGCCAGATCCGTCACATTGCCCAGCGAATCGTCGCTGAGGTACTGCTTTTCCAGTACCCAGGCTATGGCGTCGGGAATGGAGAGCAAAAGCCCCTTGCCGCGAAATACCGGGTGCTCGCCGCCATTCCCTTGATTTGCGTGACGATATCGCGCACACTCTTGCCTTGGAGCATCTTGCAGACCAAGGGCAGAGCATGTCGGTCAACCTTGGTAGCGGGAACGGTTTTTCCATAAAGGAACTGCTGTCCGCGACAGAACGGATTGTGGGAGCGCCTGTGCCGTACACAGTATCTGCGCGGCGTGCGGGCGATCCGCCGCGCCTTGTCGCGGACGCAACACGGGCAAAGATTATTCTTGACTGGCAGCCGGCTCTGTCGGATATTGCTCACAGACTGAGCACAGACTGGATATGGGCAAAAAAACTATGAACGATGACAACCGCTATTGCTGGCAGCATAGGCATTTGCTGGACGTGACCCAGTTGAGCGGACAGGATGTGCTCCGCCTGATTGATCTGGCCTCATCATTTCAGGAAATCAACCGCAGGCCCGTCAAAAAAGTGCCCACGCTCAAGGGAAAAACAGTGGTACTGTTTTTTGCCGAAGACAGCACGCGCACCAAGACCTCCTTTGAGGTTGCCGGAAAACGCCTCGGCGCGGACACCCACACTCTGGGCAAGTCAGGCTCCAGCCTGAACAAGGGAGAGAGCCTCAAGGACACGGGGCTGACCCTGCAAGCCATGGGGCCGGATGTTGTCGTGTTGCGTCATACAAGCAGCGGCGCGGCCCGCTATCTGGCGGCGCGGCTTTCCTGCGCGATAGTCAATGGCGGCGACGGATGGCACGCGCACCCCACCCAGGCGCTCCTTGACTGTTTTTCCCTGCATGAGGCATGGGGCGGGGAGTTTGCCGGACGCACCCTGTTGATATTGGGAGATATTGCCCACAGCCGTGTTGCCCGCTCCAACGTGCATCTGCTCTCGCTGCTCGGCGTCAACATCCGGCTTTGCGCGCCGCGCACTCTGTTGCCTGCCGGTGTGCACACCTGGCCTGTTGAGGTGTACGCGCATCTTGAACAGGCCGTGCGCGGCGTGGACGCGGTCATGTGTCTGCGTTTGCAATTGGAGCGGCAGCAGGCAGGCCTTTTGCCGAATCTGGACGAATACTCAAAACGTTTCTGCCTTGACAGCCGGCGCCTTGCGCTGGCCGCGCCCAAGGCGCGGGTGCTGCATCCCGGCCCCATAAACCGCGGGATTGAAATTGCCAACGATGTCGCCGACGCGCCCGAAAGCCTTATCCTTGATCAGGTGGCGGCGGGGGTGGCAACGCGCATGGCAGTGCTGTACCTGCTTGTCATGGGCAGCGATGGAGGCTCCGCATGACAGTGTGTATTACAAACGCCCGTCATCTCGGCGCGCCTGTTGATCTGCTGGTGAGCGGGACAAGCGTAGCAACGCTAACACCGGCGGGACTCCGGCCTGTGCCGGACGGCTGCGAAGCCTTTGACGCCCGCGGCCTTGTGCTGATGCCGAGCCTGATTGACGCGCACACACACTTGCGTGAACCCGGTTATGAATACAAAGAGGACATCGCCTCCGGCCTTACGGCGGCGGCGCACGGCGGCTTTGGCGCTGTCATGTGCATGGCGAACACACATCCCGTTAACGACACAGCCGCTGTAACCCGCTTTATGCTGGATCGGGCGCGCGCTAGCCATCCCAACGGCCCGCGTCTGTACCCGATAGCCGCGGCAACGCCCGGCCTGAAGGGCGAGGAAATGTCCCCCCTGGCGGAACTGCGTGAGGCCGGCTGCGTGGCCGTATCCAACGACGGCCACCCTGTCGGCAATACGGAACTGTTGCGCCGTATACTGGAATACGCTGCCGATCTTGGGCTGCTGTTTATTGACCACTGCGAAGACACGCGCCTGGGCAAAGGATGGCAGATGAACGAAGGGGTCGTCAGCGGTCTTCTGGGCGTCAAGGGGCAGCCGACTGTCGGCGAAGCCGTGCAGGCCGCACGCGACATTATGCTGGCGGAATATCTGGATGTGCCGGTGCATATCGCCCATGTTTCGGCAAAGCTGACGCTGGACGTCATTGCCTGGGGCAAGGCGCGGGGTGTCAAGGTGAGCGCCGAAACCTGCCCCCACTACCTGCTGCTGGACGAAAGCGCGCTGGACGGCTACAATACAGCCGCAAAAACAAGCCCCCCCCTGCGCACGGTTCAAGACAGAGACGCCCTGCGCGAAGCGCTCAAAAGCGGCCTTATTGATATTTTGACAACCGACCACGCCCCGCACGCAACCCATGAAAAGGACACCACTCTGGATGCCGCCCTCTGCGGCATGACCGGCCTTGATTTGGCCCTTGCCCTGACTTGGGGGCTGGTGCACGACAATGTGCTGACAGAAGCGGAGATGCAGCATCTGTGGTGCGCGCGACCGGCGGAACTCTTTCATTTGCCGCACAACGGCTTTGCGCCCGGGGACCCGGCGGACTTCTTCCTGATGGACCCCGATGAAATCTGGGAGCCGTGCCCGCAAACTCTGTATTCCAAAAGCTGCAACACGCCTTTTTTGGGAAAAAAACTGCGCGGGCGTCTCAAGCATCACTGGATTGCCGGTGTGCGCATAGTATAATAGTATAATGGAAGTGTGCATTGCTGAACTGCGCGGCAAACAGATACTGTTTGCGCTACGTGACGGGATCGTTTTTCTTGACGAAAAACCTCAGCCCATCAAATACGTTACCGAAGAAGAGGTGGAGAAGTTTATTGATTCTGTTACCGGAGTCAGCGGTGACGACACCCAAGGGGTTCAGGCGCTGCTCAATGCCAGACGCGCGGCTTTTGTCGTCAATCTGCTGGGCCGGGCTGTCGGGGACGACTGCGTGTCCGAACTGACGCGCATTCTGGACCATCTGCACTATGATGTGCTGAAATATCTGGGAAATGTTGAAGAGCCCGACTGAATTTGTCTCGCGGCCTGCGCGTTTACGGATGCGCACCGGAGAGAGGCTTCAGATATTCGACATTATACAGAACGCGTAATGTATGATAACAATGTAAATTTAGCTGATTTACAGTTTTATGGAAACAGTGAGGCAGCGGGGCAAAACAATAGCGCCCGCGTTTCCGTGGGCGCTGGTAAAGGTTATTTATGGAGTTTGGAGCAGGTCGCAACTAGGCAAACTTCTGATTATAACCAAAGCCGCCAACACTCCTATATATGGTGGATTTACGCCACAATAGAGGAAGATTTCCCCCTACAGGTTGTCATGCGCCGGGCATTCGAGGGGAGTCCGCCTTGCGGCTTGCCTTACCTGACGCCCCACGCATGACAACAATGGCGGAAGTTATTTCTTTTATGGGAAGCTGCACATAAAATTAGATTGCCGAGATAAAAATCTAGGATGTTGTTCCCAATGTAAGTCTAACTTTTTTGGCAGCAGTAACCATGTTTTCCAATGCCGTGTAGGCTTCTTTCCATTGGCGAGTTTTCAAACCGCAGTCCGGGTTAACCCATAGTTGTTCTTTGGGAATATGCCGTAAAGCTTTGTGCAACAATTCAGCTATTTCTTCAACGGAAGGGATGCGGGGACTATGAATGTCATAGACACCCGGCCCCACAGCTCGCGGATAATGAAAATCGGTAAAGGCATCCAGAAGTTCCATGCCGCTACGGCTGGATTCAATACTGATAACGTCAGCATCCATTTGAGCTATTGAGGAAAGAATAACATTGAATTCGCTGTAGCACATATGCGTGTGTATCTGTGTTGCGTCTTCAACACCGGAAGAAGATAATCTGAACGCCTCCACAGCCCATTGCAGATATGCTTCCGCCTCTGCGGCGGTCAGCGGCATGCCTTCGCGCAAGGCTGCCTCATCAATCTGGATAATACGAACACCTGCTTTTTCCAACTCCTGCACCTCGTCACGAATGGCGAGAGCTATCTGTTTGCAGACTTCGCTCCGTTCAATATCGTCACGCACAAAACTCCAGCACAAAATAGTCACCGGTCCGGTCAGCATGCCTTTAACCGGCTTTTGTGTGAGAGACTGTGCGTAGCATATCCAGTCAACAGTCATAGGAGCCTTGCGGTATACATCACCGTAAATAACCGGAGGTTTCACGCAGCGGCTGCCGTAGCTCTGTACCCATCCGTTTTGCGTAAAGCAGAAACCACCAAGCTGCTGCCCGAAGTATTCCACCATGTCATTGCGCTCGGCTTCGCCGTGAACCAACACATCAAGATTGAGTTTTTCCTGTTTTTCAATGCAGTCCCGTATTTCACGGCGTATGGCGGCGATATAATCCGTTTCCTGAATCTCGCCACGTTTATAGGATAAACGGGTTTTGCGGATAGTCTCTGTTTGCGGAAAAGAGCCTATTGTGGTTGTCGGTAATACAGGCAGATGCAACCAGTTTTGGGCAGTACGGCGTTTCTGATATGTGGAATGGCGTTTAAACATGGCAGGTGTGACAGAAGACGCGCGTTTACGCACGGCAGATACGCAAATATCAGGATGAGCGGCAGTGCGTTGCAGCATAGCTACATTCTCAGCCAACGCTATGGCGTTACCACGTTCCGCAATTTCACACAGTTCCGTCAATTCGTAGCATTTTTGCACGGCAAAAGCCATACGACTCTTGATATGTTCCGGCAGAGCTGTTTCTTCCGTCACATCGACCGGGCAGTGTAACAATGAGCAACTGGAAGCGAGCAGCACACGTTCCCTGCCGAGAGCTGAAACAGCCCGTCTGATAAGCGGAACGGCTTTGGAATAGTCTGTTTTCCAGATGTTGCGGCCATCCACCACTCCAAGCGAAAGTGACATATCTTTGGGAAGTGATGACAAAATAGCCTCAAGTTGCCCTTTGCCCCGTACCATATCAACATGCAGGAGTGAGCAGCCGGAACTGGCTGCGATCTTAATATTTTGCGCAAGCGGCCCGAAATATGTAGCCAACATGAGTTTTGTTACGCCGCAAGCCACATTCAGGGAGGCATAGACTTCTTGGAATTGCTTGCGGGCTTCTTCCGGCAAGAGTTCCGTACATAACACGGGTTCATCAATCTGGATGCAGCCGCAGTGGTTGGAAAGGGTGGAAAGCAAATTTGCGTAAACATTGGCAACTGAATTGAGTCGTGACCATTTATGCTCTCCCTTTTGAGCTTTTGCCAGGGTGAGCCAGGTAAATGGGCCAATCAGCGCGGGTTTAGGTAAAAAGCCAAGTTTCCGCGCAAGCAGCGTATCTTCAACAACCGGGTGCGTTCCGGCCATCCACGACCCGTTGGCCTCAATTTCAGGAACCAGATAGTGATAATTGGTGTCGAACCACTTTGTCATCTCCAGAGCCGCGATGTTGCGCCCGGCGTGTCCACGAGCCAGACTGAAATATAACTCCAGCGGTGAATCCTTATTGCAGCCTTGAAAACGCTGCGGAATAACGCCAAGCATGAGAGTGGTGTCCAACATCTGGTCATACAGGGAAAAGTCGCCGGTGGTGACATAATCAAGACCTGCGCTCTTTTGGATGTGCCAGTGCTTTTTTTTCAGTTCCTTACTTGTCTCAGTGAGAGCTTGGGCGGAAAGATCGCCATTCCAGAAAGATTCGAGAGCTTGTTTCAGCTCCCTTTTTTTCCCGATGCGCGGGAAGCCGAGGATGTGAGTTTGCATGATTGCTCCTTCCAAAAGTGTTGAAAGAGCAGTCCATTTCACGCGAAGCCAGAGCCGTAATGCGAGAAACGTATTACGGATAGTCCGGGCAAGTGCCTAAACGCGAAACAGTACTGCCGTGCCGCGCCAATCGCGGCGATTGTGACAAGTCGTCTCTGGCTTCCGGTTCTATATATGCCTGAACCTTCCCACCTGCAAAAATCAGGCAGTGGCTACGGCTGGTTATTACCGGTTACAGTGGCGCGTCCGCAGAGGATTTTCACCGCTTTCTGTTTCTTATCACAATATCTACATATATTGATATTTGATGATGTCTATTCTGTCAAAGGAACAGCCCGCCGCCGTCTGCGTGTTTCTGCGCTTTATCTGTTGCCCTGCTTACGTTTTACAAAGGTATCCGTGAGTTTCATTGTTAGGCTCTAGGGGATAATAATTTCCTGTTTTCCGCGAATATACCCGCAATTTTCTATTAAATATAATATTATCAATATATTAAAGATATAGAAATTGCATATTCGTATTTTCCCCTTCCGTTTTTTCAACTGAAAGACTATACCTCGAATAATCCTTGATTATCAAGCATTATTCAAGGCAACAGATACCAAAAATGTACCCGCAAGTCTACCCGCACCGCACACGGATTTTGCCGGATTTGACAGGACTAAAAGCGGAAATTATGACAGGATAACTATATGATTATTCAAGATAAAATTGATTATATGGGATGGAATAAAATGCTTGTTGTCATTCTTATTCAAAAGCACATTGAAAGCGAACTGAAAATCCGTCAGAAACACTTGTGCGCTACTACGCATCGGCTTATAAAGGACTCATTACGGCAAACGTCTTGCAGGAACTCCGGTCGATAGTTTTTGATGCCCTGCAAACATGTCTTGACAACTTTGTGAACCGTTGCCTTGAAGAGTCCAAAATCTATCCGGAACAAAAAACGAATCGTCATGAGGCACACCATGCTCCCATTTATGCTCTTCATTTTTTTATGTTTTTTTGGCATACTCTCTGTTTTGCTTTATGTTCTGCGCAGGCAAAACCAGATATACCGCGCCTTGCACGACGATCACGCGCAACTGCACGCGTTGCTGCGCACCCCCGTCATTTCCACGCAACACAACGGTGCCTCACCCTCCAGCCACACCGCCACGCCACGCCACGCCGATGCTCAGCCCCCAACCGTCAACCAAAATCTTGCGCATCTTGATTTCAAGCCGGACAAGGACGATTCAGGACTGGCACTGCATTTTGACACCATTGAAGGCATGACAAAAAGGACCTGAGGAAAAGCTGATGTAACGACTTCTGATGTAAACGTCTCATTCAACAACCGGACATCCGCCATGCCCCCGAAACGTTCTCATCTTGTACTCTGTCTTGTCACCGCGCTCATCCTGCTGCCGACTGTCCTTGCGGCGGCACTCTATTGTCTTGCCCAGATCAATGCAAAACCCCTGGCGCAACGCTTTTTGACGGAATTTTCGACGGATATCGCCTGCACTGTCACTGTCGGTGAGGTGGATATTGTGACCCTGCCCGTACCCTCCGTCATCGTTCGCAGCCTCACTGTGGAGCGCGACGGAGTCTCCATCGCCGCGGATTCCGTCATACTGCGCCCGGATTTTTATGCATTGTTCCGGGGCGAATTTTTGCCGCGCGCCGTCAGCGGCACACTCCGCGCTTCGCCCTGGCTGGAACGCCTCGACTTTACCGCCGACCTGTCAAAACAGGACGCCACATGGACAGTCGCAACAGATATACGCGGACATTTTCGCAAGAACGAAGCCCTGCTGCCCTTTTCTCTGCGCGGCACTGCCGTTGTAGAGCTTCAGCAGGCGCGCTTTGAAATCACGGACATGCGCCTTGGCGACGACGGCGGGCAACTCAGCGCCGTACTCACCTTGCCCGATGGAACACCCTCCCCAAACCTGCCGTCACTGCAAGGACGGTTGCACCTTGACCACCTCAGCCTGACGCGCTGGTTTGGTTTTGCCCGCAATCTCACGCCAGGCCTGCAAGTAACACTGGATGATATCACGGACTGCGCTCTGGAGTTTACTCTGGACACACAGGGGCTTTCCGTACCCTCTATTGCAGCCCACGCGGCAAACGCACGTTTTACCGGTTCCGGAGGCGTTGAAAGCTGGACAAATCCAACAGTAGCCCTGAATTTGAGCGCTGAACGCCTCAGGCTTGAAACAGGTCTGCCTGAAGCGGCTGCCGAACTGCCGCAGGCCCCAATTTTCCCGCACGAAGCGCTGACTCCCAAACCCGGAGCGCCCAGTACGCCGAATTCGATCAGCATAGGCTATGACATCCGCCTGGGTGCGCGTCAACTGGACTATGGCCCCCTGCCCCTCAACGAAGCACTTGTTGTTATCCGTCCGGGCAGCACCGACAAAAACGGTATGGAAGACACCGTGCTCACCGCGGACAGCAAACTTTACAACGGCACTGTCTACGGGCAGGCCACCCTTGGCGCCACGCTCGACGACAGGCACGACATCACCTACGCCATCACGCTGCGTTTACGCGATATTGAGGGAGTGCCGCTCGTCAGAGCGCTGCCGGTCATACCTGTCCACAGCGACCGTTTTCAGGCGGATTGCAACATAACAAGCCAGGGACGCGAGCTTGCGCTTTTTCTGGCAAACCTCAAAGGCAACGTTGCGTCAAAAGCCACAAGGGGTTTCGTGCGTTTGCCAAAACCGTCAACAGGCAAAAACGAAACAAAACACCATGCCTTTGCCGATCTGGACGCAACGCTCGCCTTGCGTTCCGCCGTCTGGGAAAACGGGCGTCTCGGCCTGAACGGACAGTGGCAAAACACGCTGAACACGCCGGGGGTTACCCTGCGCTCGGAACTGAGCGGTATGGTATACTTCGGCGGCAGCAGCACAACTGGCACAGTGGATTTTCAAAATTGCCCGGGCATTCTGACACTTTCTCTTCAGCCGGAACAGAGTCCTTTTCCGGCAAGCATGCAGGCAAAACTGGCGGGGACATTCTCCTGTCAAAGCGTGAACAGTCAGTTTTCCGTCACGGATGCGCGCCTGAACGCCCTGGGAATAGACGCCCAGGGCAGTGTACAACTAAGCGAGGACAAATCAGGTTTTGTCTGGCAGGGCAAACTGGCTGCCAAAAGCGGAAATCTGGACGATACGCTACGGCTTGCGACCGGCACGCCGCTACGCCTTCCGCAGGCCCTGCGGTCACTGACGCTGGAAACCGCTTTCAAAGGGAGCGGACAGGAGCTTGCCTTAAGCACGCTCCGCGTCCGATTTCCGCAAACAGCGCTTTCGGGCAATCTTCTTCTTTTCTGGCAGCAACAACCGCGCCTTGATTTCGATCTTGAAGCCGATCATCTGAACATTGACGCCATTCGCGGCAATCCCCTCCCCGCCGCTTCAAAAAAACCGGAACGAAAATCACTGCCCGCCATATGGGATCTGCGTTTTTTACGCACAGTCAACGCACACGGAGAACTGCGGGTAGCCAGACTTACCGCATGGAAACTGCAACTGCATTCCGTCAAATTACCGATCTCGCTCACCAACGGCCAACTCACCTGCCCGGCGGCAAGCGCCGTATTTTATGAAGCGCCGTTGCAGGGAAAATGCACCATCACATTTGCCAAAGGTCTGAACTTTAAAAGCTCGTTTTCTGCTGAAAACTTTACCCTCACTACCGCAAGCAAGGACAGGGGCGGCAATTCCGCGCTGGGCGGCAAGGCAACCCTTACTGCAACGCTTCGTGGTGCCCTTACCGGGCCGGGACAGTTGCCGGCCGCCCTCAACGGAACTGCGCGTTTTTCCGTGAAAAACGGCTCATATCAAAAATGTGATGACAACGGGACACTCAAGGGCAAACCCACACTGTTCAGCGCTGCCTCCGCTTCAGCCATACTGACGGCAGGCGTGCTGCGCGGCAATGATTTCCATCTCCAAGGCGACGGTCTTGTCATCAAAGGCGGCGGATGGTTTGATCTCAACAACGACACGCTGGACTGCAATTATATCGTGAGTATGAACAATCTGCCCGATATTCCCGTGCATATATACGGCAGCATGGACAAAAGCAAAACGAGCATCCATGCGGGCAAGGTGATTCTGAATACGCTTGGGGACATCACGCACGGCGTGGTGGACATACTGGGCGGCGTTGTGGAAGGCGCGTGGAAAATTTTTCGCTGAACACGCGGCGTCCACCCGTAAAAATCGCAAAACGCATTGACCTTGCGCCTTGTTACGGCTAATTATTCTAAGGTGTATTCTTTTCAAAAAGCGCGCATGACAATAAAAACCTAAGGAGAAACGGCGTGAACATCCTGATTTTTGGACCTAACGGCAGCGGCAAGGGCACACAGGGCGACCTGATCAAACAAAAGTACGCCATTGCCCATATTGAATCCGGCGCAATTTTTCGGGAACACATCGGCGACGGCACAGAATTGGGCAAACAGGCAAAAGCCTATACTGATCGCGGCGATCTGGTACCGGACGACATTACTATCCCCATGGTGCTGGAAACACTGAAAAACAAAGGCGCAAAGGGCTGGCTTCTGGACGGCTTTCCCCGCAATATGGTACAGGCGGAGAAATTGTGGAAAGCGCTGCAAAAAGAAAACATGCGCCTTGACTATGTGGTGGAAATATTGCTGCCCCGCGACGTGGCAAAAAACCGCATTGTGGGACGCCGCCTCTGCAAGGCAAACAACAACCACCCCAATAATATTTTTATTGACGCCATCAAACCCGCGAGCGATGTGTGCCGCGTCTGCGGCGCGGAACTTTCCAGCCGCAGCGACGACCAGAATGAAGCCGCCATCAGCAAACGCCACGGTATTTACTACAACACTGTTGACGGAACGCTGGCCGCTGCTGGGTATTTTAAAAAGCTGGCAGATTCAGGAAAAACAACATATATTGAACTCAACGGTGAAGGTAGCATTGATTCCATCAAGGAAACCCTGCTTGCACAACTGAAATGACGTTGCACCTGCTGATTGGTAGTAGCTCAATTTGAACAATCCGGCAGTGGAGTTTTTATGGGCTTTTCCAACAGTTCGTGCAGTTTTACGCGATTCCACATTCTGGACACTGTGCCGGAGGAACTCTGGCAGCAGATTCCGGACAGGCTCAAACGCTTTGCCTTTCAGGACATTGACGAGATTCCGGAAGTGCAGTCCCACGGATGGGTGGCCTTTGGGGACATGCTGGACACCTCATGGGAATCGGCTCCGCCGCAAAAAGGCGCGTATATCCTCTTTTCGTTGCGTGTGGACACCCGGCGCATCCCCGCGGGCGTGGTCAAAAAACACCTTGCTCTGGCCTTGCGTGAAGAAAAAAAACGCACACCCGGCAAAGCCTTTATCGCGCGTGACCGCAAACAGGAAATCAAAGAACAGGTACTCCTGCGTTTGCGCCGCCGTTTCCTGCCCGTGCCGGGCACATTTGACACACTCTGGCACACAGAAACACACACTGTCTGGTTTGCCTCCACCCAAGATAACTTGCTGGACATGTTTGCAGAACTCTTTTTGCATTCCTTTGACCTGCACATCGGCCAGCTGACCCCTTACGAACTCGCCTCTTCCCTGCTTGACGAAGAAAGCCTGATCTGCCTGGATCGGCTTGAACCCACCTCCTTCACGCAATGAGAGGCGACAATGTCACAACGTGATGAATCAACAGACCATATTCTTGGACAAGAATTTCTGACCTGGCTTTGGTACCAGAGCGACACAACCCCCGGCGCTTTTACGGATACGGACGGCGCGCCCTTTTCTGTTTCCATGGAGCAGCGAATCGTTGTTCAGGGCGGTGAAGGCAGCGCCCGCGAAACCGCCTCGGTATCAGGAACATCATCTCCACTACGGGAAGCTCGCTTTGGCCTAGGCACAGGCAAAAAAGTTACCCGTGCGCAACTGCGCATTGAAAAGGACGGGGCGGAATTTCAGGTCACTCTCAGGGCGGAAGACCTTTGCCTTAGCAGCCTCAAAACCCCCAAACTCGACGCCGCTGACAAAAACGCGGACCCGGACGCCCTGCTGCTGGAAAAAATATATCTGATGGGCATCTGCACAGGCATGCTGGACAGCCTGTACGCCCGTTTTCTCAGGCTGCGTCTCTCGGAGGACTGGCTCACTGAAGTGACACGCATAGGGCAATGGCTGACAAAAATCGCATAACCATGACCACCACCTCACCCGTTTATATAACGGCAAACACTGTCAATCTTGCCATAAAGACCGTAAAAAAACTGCTCTGGATGCTTGTTGTGCTCCTTGGCATCACCCTGATCAGCTTTCTGGTGATCCATCTTGCGCCCGGCTCCCCAACGGATATGGAAACAACCCTGAACCCCCTGGCCGGCGCGGCGGCAAGACAACGTCTTGAAGATCTGTACGGCCTGAACCGTCCCCTGTACGTCCAATACGCGGACTGGCTTTTCCGTTTGTTGCACCTTGATTTCGGCAATTCCATGTCCGCCGACGCCCGTCCTGTGCTGACAAAAATTCTGGAGCGTCTCCCCCTGACTGTTTCCATGAACCTGATTTCACTGCTGCTCACCCTGATTCTCGCCATCCCGGCCGGGGTTATTTCGGCTGTAAAACAAAATTCGCCCTTGGACCGTGGAATCACGCTGCTGGTTTTTCTGGGTTTCGCCATGCCCTCTTTCTGGCTTGCCCTGCTGCTCATGCTGTTTTTCGGCATTGAGCTTCAATGGTTGCCGATTTCCGGCATCATGTCAATGAACTACGCACAGTTGGATGCCTGGGGCAAATTCTGTGACCTTGCCGCCCATCTGACCCTGCCCATCCTGGTCTATACAGTCGGCGGGCTGGCGGGCATGTCGCGCTACATGCGCGCCTGCATGCTGGGAGCGCTGCGTCAGGACTACATCCTCACCGCGCGGGCAAAAGGCCTTTCCACGCGCGCTGTTGTGTGGCGTCACGCCTTGCGCAACGCACTTTTGCCGGTCATCACGCTGCTCGGACTTTCCGTGCCCGGCCTCATCGGAGGCAGCGTAATTATTGAATCAATCTTTGCTTTGCCCGGTCTTGGACAGTTATTTTATGCCGCCGTTATGGCGCGTGACTACACCATGATTATGGGCAATCTTGTTTTAGGGGCGGTGCTCACGCTGGCCGGCAACCTTCTGGCCGACATCTGCTACGGACTTGCCGATCCGCGCATCCGTACCGCCGGAGAAACTGCCTGATGGGATCCAGATGCCTGCGCAACCCCATGTTTCTGCTGGGCTTCGGCATTGTAATCCTTATGTCGCTGTCCGCCCTTGCCGCCCCATTGCTGGCGCCCTATCCCCCCAATACCCAGCACCTTGACGATATTCTTGCCCCGCCGTCCTCACACTTTTTGCTTGGCACAGACAGGCTTGGGCGTGATGTCCTTTCACGTCTGCTCCACGGCGGACGCATCTCCCTGTGGGTCGGCTTTGTGGCTGTCGGCATTTCTATTGCCATCGGCACAACTCTTGGTCTTGTCAGCGGGTATTTCAGACGGTGGACAGACGAAATCATCATGCGAATAGTAGATATTATGCTCTGTTTTCCCTCGTTTTTTCTCATTTTATCCGTTATTGCTTTTCTGGAACCCAATCTCACAAATATTATGATTGTCATTGGTCTGACCTCCTGGATGGGGGTAACGCGCCTAGTACGCGCCGAAACATTAAGCCTGCGTGAACGCGACTTTGTGGCCGCCGCACGCCTGGCCGGCTGCCCCACGCGACACATACTGCTTCGCCATATTTTACCCAATACCCTAGCGCCCGTGCTGATTACCGCCACGCTGGGAGTTGCCGGCGCCATACTGATGGAATCCTCCCTGAGCTTTCTGGGACTTGGCGTACAACCCCCCACAGCCAGCTGGGGCAACATGCTCATGGAGGGAAAATCTGTTATTGAAACAGCGCCCTGGCTTTCGGTGTATCCCGGACTGGCCATTTTAATCACGGTGCTGGGCTATAATTTGCTGGGCGAAAGCCTGCGCGACATACTGGACCCGCGACTCACATAAACCTAGTAACATTATGCTGGAATATTTACATATACGTAATCTTGCGCTCATCGAAAACATGGAACTTGAATTCGCCGCCGGCATGAATGCACTCACCGGTGAAACAGGCGCGGGAAAAAGTTTTGTCCTCAAAGCTCTGGGGTTTTTGTTGGGCGACAGGCTAACGGCGGAGATGGTGCGTCCCGGAGCTGACCGCGCACAGGTTGAAGCTCTCTTTGTACTTGAGGGCAACGAAATTACGCTGCGGCGTGAACTTTCAACACAAAGTGGTCGCAGCCGTCTGTTTGTCAACAATACCCTCACGGCGCAGGATGAATTGCGGGCATTGCGGGAACGCCTTGTCACCTTCACAAGCCAACATTCCCAGCAGCAGCTTTTACAGCCGGCTTTTCAAGCGCGCCTGATAGAGAACATGCTGCCGGAACCACAACTCCTGCGGGAACGAGACGATCTTCTTGCGCAACTCCGGGAAATTGCGACCAGCCACAGAGCATTATTGGACAAACAGTCTGCTCTGGCGGAACGGCGCGATCTTCTGGAAATGCAGCAGCAACAGATAGATCGGGTAGCGCCCAGAGAGGGTGAGGAAGAAGCACTGGAGGCATTACGCGCGAATGCCCGCGCGTGCGCCCACCTACGCGAAAATTATGAAAACGCCCTCGGCCTTCTGCACGGAGAAAACGGACTTTTGGATTTGCTGGGACACTTTGAGCGCCTCCTGCGCAAAATGAGCGGTGATGATGCCGGGCTTGCGGTTGACGCCGAAGCGGTGTCCGAAGCGCGAACGCGCCTGGCGCATCTGGGCGACAAATTTCGTCGCCCGCAGCAGCAAGGCGCGTCAACCGACATCGACAGCATTGAATCTCGCCTCTTTGCCCTTGCCCAACTCAAACGCACACTGCGCCGCGGCCTTGCGGAAATACTATGCCTGCGCCAAGAAATTGCCGACAATCTGTCCTTTCTGGACGCGTGCGCTCTGGATATTTCACGCCTTTCACGGGAGGAAAAAGCGCTTGCGAAAAAACTTGCGGATGTGGTCACGCGAATCAAACCGCTACGCCACAACATCGCGAATATGTTTGGGCGAAATATCGAAGCCGAATTGCGCGATCTTGGTTTTTCTGAACAAATTCGCGTCATTCCAGATTTTCTTTGTCACGAACTCTGGCCTGGCGTTACAGAGGAGCACACACGCCTGCTCTGGGCGCCCAATCCCGGACAACCGCCCCAACCGCTTGACCGCATTGCCTCAGGCGGCGAGCTTTCACGTTTTTTATTGGCGCTTGTCGGCATGCAACGGGAAAACAAAGACGCCACCTGCATTTTTGACGAGGTGGACGCGGGCGTTGGAGGACTGGCGCTGAACAAACTTGCCGACAAGCTCAACTCTCTGTCCAAAAAACGCCAAATGTTACTGATCACTCACTGGCCGCAACTGGCCGCGCACGCGACAAAACATTTTCATATCAGCAAGGTCGTGCGTGACGACGCCACCTTTACCCTGTGCACACCGTTGGACGACAATCAGCGCCTTGAGGAACTCGCCAGAATGGCGGGAGGCGGCGCCCGGGGCGAGGCGCTGGCGCAAAGCCTGAAGGGCTAGCGCAGATTAACATTAAAAATGTTCTAAGATATCCGGATAATATCCTATAGAGCAATCGCCATTGCAATGCCAAGCCGGGACAATTCGTCCACAACCTTATGGCAAAATTCCGGCACAAGAGCCTGCGCTTGCGGCGTCAACTCTATACCCATTGTCTTGTAATCAAAGGGCTGTAAGCCAAAAACCAGCGCATGCGGCCTGTGCCCTGCCAAGTCGCACATAATCAGCGTGTCCAGCAAATCAGTCTGGTGCATGGAATCGCGAAAACTCAAACTTTTCCTTAAAGTTTCACCCTCCAGCAGATACACTGCGCCGGGAGGATCTGTTCCCAAAACAATATCCAGAACCACCAGCAGATCACACTCCAGAATCTGCGGCATGAGCAACACCCCTGAGGTGCCGCCATCCATCAGGCGCACAGAAGCAGGCCATTGATAACGGCTTTGCAAATACTCAACAGCCCGCACACCAAAGCCTTCGTCTGTCAGCAAAATATTGCCGACACCCAAAATCAGCACATTTTTTTGAGACATTGCGTTATGACAAAATGCTTTCCAATTCTCTACGAAATGACTTCCATACAAAAAAGGCTTACGGTGATTTTTCGTAAGCCCTTGTAATTTTTGGTGGAGCTGGACGGAATTGAACCGACGACCCCTTGAATGCCATTCAAGAACTCTCCCAACTGAGCTACAGCCCCACAATCATTCTTTGAGCAGTCGCCTAAAACACGACTGCTCACATACACACTCATTGCCAGCAGGACAATGCCACAACACGACGCGTCTACATAGCTCAAGCATATTCATTTTGTCAAGACACTTGCAAAAAAAGAGCTTGACATCGCAATGAACAGCTACTCATTCGACTTAACGCTTAGGACTTTCTTTGTATGCCGACGCCATGGATAAAAAACAGGGGGCCGTGCCGGATACGCCCACCTGCCCCAAAACGCATCGCGGACTTCGGGGCGGACGGCAACCTCAGGTATCGTCAGCTTTAAAAAACCTTGACTCGGGGGCGGTGCGGACATGCCCCAAATCGCCTGTGCGCTGGTATGGACATGAAAACCTCACTGTGGTAGTTGATCAACAAACAAAGTATATCAAAAAAACCAACTCTAGGCAATCTTGTGACTACACTGTCTGGTGTCCAACTGCTAAAGTTCAGAGCATAATTTTGATAATAACTATCCAGATTAGCATATTCTATCTTAGACGAAACTAGCGCAATTAGACACTAGATAATTTTGTGAATTCAGTATGGAGGCTATGCGATGACTTTCCCCTTACTCAAGATTGGCGACATAACGGCTAAAGTGCCCATTGTGCAAGGCGGCATGGGGGTGGGCATATCCCTTTCTGGTTTGGCGTCTGCGGTAGCCAGTCAGGGCGGCATAGGGGTTATTGCGGCCGCCATGATCGGCATGAAAGAGCCGGACATCGCCAAAAATCCGCTTGAGGCCAATTTGCGCGCCCTGCGCCAAGAAATCGCCAAGGCGCAAGAACTTTCCCACGGCCTTATCGGCGTTAATATTATGGTGGTATTGACCACGTTCAGGGAGATGGTGCGCACGGCCATCGAAGAAAGGATTGACGTGATTTTTTCCGGCGCGGGCCTGCCTACAGATATGCCGCGCCACCTCTTGCAGCTTTGTGAAGAAAAAAAAGAAGAATTCAAAACAAAACTTGTGCCCATTGTTTCCTCGGCAAGGGCGGCGGTAATTTTGGCAAAAAAATGGATATCCCATTTCAACTATCTGCCGGACGCCTTTGTAGTGGAAGGCCCCAAGGCTGGCGGACATCTGGGATTCAAGCCCGCGGAAATTTTTGACCCTTCCTGCACGCTGGAGAACCTTGTGCCCGAGGTCATTAACGCGGTCAAGCCCTTTGAAGACAAATTTGGGCGCGCTGTGCCTGTGATTGCGGCCGGCGGCGTGTATACGGGCGCGGATATCAAGGAGTTTCTGGATATGGGGGCTGCCGGCGTGCAGATGGGTACGCGTTTTGTGGCAACGCATGAGTGTGATGCGGATATGCGTTTCAAACAGTCTTATCTCACCGCAAAAGAGGAAGACGTGACCATTATTACAAGCCCTGTCGGCTTGCCCGGCCGCGCACTGAACAATGAATTTATCGCGTCTGTACGCAACGGCCTTACAAAACCCTTCAAATGTATTTTTCACTGCGTGAGCAGTTGCCGGCAGGAAAAAACGCCCTACTGCATAGCCCAGGTGCTTGCCAACGCCATGAAAGGCAACCTGGAACGCGGCTTTGCCTTTTGCGGCGCAAATGTTTTTCGTGTGAACGAAATTGTTTCTGTGCGGGAACTTATGGATTCATTGCAGCGCGAGTTTGACGAAGCCGTCGGCGCTTTCGGCAAGGGCGTACAAACTGTCCTCGACCGTATAGGGTAAAATCTGACAAGCTTTTTGCTGTTAAAAATAGCCGAATGCTCTGGATGGCGTAAACCGGCTTCGATACTATCATAAAGAAAAATGTATCACAACAAAGTCCCAAAACAGCGCGCGGCGCGGGCTGTTGGGACTTTGTAAAGCGCCTGGGTGTCATTTCCCGGAGTTCTTTGTTTTTTGGGCTGTTTTCCCGGCGCCTTTGTCCGCCTTTTTTCTGGCTTTCAGCAGGGCGTATCCGGCAATGCCCGGCTGGGTCATTTCCAGCGGATGCAGGATGCTGTCCAAATCTTCTTTTGTGAGCAGATTTTCACGAATCAGCAATTCGCGCACGGGTTTGCCTGTCGTGATGGCCTCTTTGGCTATCGCGGCTGCGGCCTCATAGCCGATATGCGGCGAAACGGCGGTGATGATGCCCACACTGTTCTCCACATAGTCGCTCATGCGTTTCTCGTTAGACGTCAAGCCTTCCAGCAGGAATTCGCGGAATACGCGGAAAGCGTTGCGCATGATGCGTATGCTCTGCAGCAGGTTGTGCACCAGCACCGGCTCCATGACGTTCAGTTCAAACTGACCGGCCTCAGAAGCAAGACAGATGGTGTTGTCATTGCCGATAACCTGAAAAGCCACCTGATTGACCACTTCCGCCATCACCGGGTTGACCTTGCCGGGCATGATGGATGAGCCGGGCTGACGCGGGGGCAGATTGAGTTCCGCCAGACCGCAACGGGGGCCGGAGGCCATCATGCGGATATCGTTGGCGATTTTTGACATGTTCATCATGCAGACTTTCAGGGATGCGGAAACTTCGGTATAGGCGTCCGTATTCTGGGTGGCGTCCACGAGATGTTCCGCATTGACCATGCAGTAGCCGCTGATTTCCGACAAATACTTGACCGCCAGCTTGATATATTCCGGATCGGCATTCAGCCCCGTGCCCACGGCCGTCGCTCCGAGGTTGATCACATAGAGGTGCTGCCCGCTGCCGTTGATGCGATTGATATCGCGCTTGATAACGCGGGCATAGGCTTCAAATTCCTGCCCCAGCCGTATGGGCACAGCGTCCTGCAAGTGGGTGCGGCCCATCTTGATCATACCGTGGAATTTTCTGGCGTTGCCCACAAAGGAATCGTGCATGCGGCGCATTTCCGCGATCAGGCTGTCCAGATCAGCAAGAACGGCTACATGGATGGCTGTGGGAAAGGCGTCGTTTGCGGATTGCCCCATGTCCACGGTGTTGGGAGAAAGAATGTCGTACCGCCCCAAGGGCTTGCCCAGGATTTCCAGCGCCCTGTTGGCAATGACCTCGTTGGCATTCATATTGAACGATGTCCCGGCGCCGCCCTGGATGGGGTCCACAATAAATTCATCGTGGTGCTTGTCGGCAATGATCTCATCGCACGCGGCCACAATGGCCTTGCACAATGCCGGTTCAAGAAGCCCCACGTCCCTGTTGGCGATGGCAGCGGCTTTCTTGACCATGGCGATGGCCCTGATCAGGCTGGGCTGAATCCTGTCGCCGGTAATGGGGAAATTTTCTTTGCCGCGCAAGGACTGCACACCGTAATACGCGCCCGCAGGCACTTCCCTTTCGCCGATAAAGTCGTGTTCAATGCGGTATTCAATGGGTTTTTCACGCTGGGTCATGGTGTCCTCCCTAGTTGACGGTTAATCACCTGACTGGCCGCTTGTTGTCGCGATACCCCATTTCGCGGGTTCTGATTGCCGCAGGAAATAAGGATAATGCCCGGCAGAGAGCTACTTTTCAAGTATTACAGGAACATGTTAGACCGAAATGTGCATTCTTTACAAGTGGAAATAAAATTTTTACCATTTGTCAGCGAGGAAAAATTTGGATAAACAGGATACATGTCAACGCTTGGCCTGATGACACCGCCGTCACACCCCAGCCCTTGTATTATCCTGATCGGCATGGCCGCCTCGGGCAAATCGACCGTCGGCAAAGAGCTAGCCCGTGAACTTGCGTGGGCGTTTCTGGACAGTGATCATCTGATAGAGGCAACTTACGGGCAGCCCCTGCAAACTATTCTTGAATCTCTTGGCAAAGAATCTTTTTTACGTGTGGAGAGCGCTCTTTTGTGCACTCTCAAGGTCAGCCGCACTGTCATCGCCACCGGCGGCAGCGTTGTGTACCGTGAAGAAACAATGCTTCACCTTGCAAGCCTAGGTACCATCGTACATCTGGATGTGGCCTGGCCTGTGATTGAGCAACGCCTCATCCGCAACCCGCAACGCGGGCTTGTTATTGCAAAAGAGCAGACGCTTGCCAACCTCTTTAACGAGCGGCGCTCGCTCTACCGGCGCTGGGGCGGTGTGCGCGTGCCCGCGCATGCTGAAAGCCCGAAAGAATATGCAAAACGCATAATTCAGGAATTGTTGCCGACGATATAAACGAAAACGACCGGTTCAAAAAAGGCATGACGCATATCCTATCAAAAAAATTTCAGTCAAAATTGAAACGAAGCAACAGACAACCAGACGTTGCGACACTGAATTCTTCCCATGACCGTCCCCGGTCCTTCGTTCGATATCCCCCAAGCGATCCTTGGGGACGGTCATCATTTTGAACCTCAAACGTCATTCAACCAAGTTCTGCACGCATAGGGCTGCGGGATACGCACCAGGTCGGTCATGGGCAGGGACAGATACTGCGCGATCAGAACAGCGTTGATTCCGGCGTGCGCCACAATCAGCAAAATGCCCTCCGGATACCGTGTGCGCCAGCGCTCCATCGCCGCCAAAGCGCGTTGGCGTACTGTGATAAAATTTTCTCCGCCAGCCGGACAAAATCCCGCCATATCCCGCCCGCGTTGCGCATACTGCCCGGGAAAGCTCTTCTCAATTTCCTCCACTGTTCGCCCCTGCCACACGCCTAGGCTGATCTCGCGAAAACCGGCGTCGGCGTGCGAAGACGCACCTCCGGCAACAGGAGCAAAAGCCTTTGTCAGAATATCCGCCGTTTCTCTGCAGCGCGCAAGATCTGAAGAAATGATTGCCGTAGGCGGCCTGTCGCGCAGTTCTGCCGCCAGTTCTTGCCCGAGCGCGCGGATCTGCGCGCGCCCCGTACCACTTAAGGGAATATCCTGCGCTCCGATAAAGCGCCGTTCAGGATTAGGCGGCAATGCCCCGTGCCGTATCAACAACAGCGCGCGCGTTGCCGCATTCCGGATTTCACGTACCGCCATAAGACAAAAGTATCACAATAACATCCCCTGCCGTCAAGAAATAAGCGTTGCGGGCGCATTCACATAGCTTTGGCCTCGACAAAAAAATCTGAAATAATCTGCAAAAACCACAAAATCTCTTGACAGGCACACGCCGGCGAACATATATACGGCAGTCGGCAATCTACCCCATATTTTCAACTGAGGCCTTAC
>BLLL01000009.1:15000-80629 GCA_013374015.1 Candidatus Desulfovibrio kirbyi | reverse complement strand
GCCCCAGTGTGTACAACAGAACCGCAGTAGCTTTTTCACTCGCCGGACGCCCTTTTGGTGTGGCGCGCGTGAATTGAAAACCACAATCTTTGCAACGATGTCTTTGCCTCCCGAGATGGCAACCGTTTTTGACAGGTCGCCGTCAATTTTTGGCTCCTGACGCGCAACTTTTGGCTCACTGCTTTCCAGAGGTGAACGTCTCTTTTTCCCCACAATTTTTTGCGCAAAAAAAGCCGCCCGTCATAAAAAATTCTTGACAAGGTGCGGCATTTATATTTATGATAAATCCAATCGAATTAATAATATAAAAACGCCGGCCTGCCGGTAAAAGGTCGTGTTGAGGAGAACCATGGGTATGGCTCTGATCGGTGGAATGGACAGAATAATCGCTCTGCACAGGCGACTGACGCCCATTACGTCCGAACGATAAGGGGCTGTCATGTCAATTCTGGACAGTGTCGGCAACACACCCTTGCTGGAACTTAAAAAAATCGCTGCGGAACTTGACGGCATAAAACTTCTGGCAAAGGCGGAATTCTGCAATCCCAGCGGTTCCGTAAAGGACAGGGCAGCCAAGGCCATGCTCCTGGACGGTTTGCGCAGCAAGGTGTTGACAAAAGAAAAAATCGTCATTGATGCTACCAGCGGCAACACCGGCATTGCGTACGCCATGATGGGCGCGGCTCTTGGATTGGCGGTTGTCCTGTATATGCCCGCGAACGCCAATATGGAACGCAAGGGAATGATAGCGCGGTACGGCGCGCACATTGTGGAAACAGACCCGATGGAAAGCTCTGACGGCGCATATCTTGCGGCAAAGAACGCGTACGAAAGCCGGCCTGAACGCTATTTCTATCCGGACCAGTACAACAATCCTGTCAACGCGCAGGCGCATTATGAAAGCACCGGCGTTGAAATCTGGGAACAGAGCGCGTATTCCGTCACGCATTTTATCGCCGGCATGGGCACGTCCGGCACGTTTACGGGCGTGTCGCGACGCCTGAAAGACTACAACAGCGCCATACGGACTGTTGCCGTGCAACCGGATTCCCCGCTACACGGAATCGAAGGCACAAAGCACATGGCTTCCAGCATTACGCCAGGCATTTATGACGCGGGTATTGTGGACACCACGGCGCTGGTGAGCACTGAGGACGCTCATGCCATGACGCGCAGGCTGGCGCGGGAAGAAGGCCTGCTTGCCGGCATCAGTTCCGGCGCGAATGTGCATGCGGCGCTTGCCCTCGCCCGCGCCCTGCCCAGAGGGTCGGTTGTCGCCACTGTATTGTGCGATACTGGCGCGCGCTATCTTTCAGACAGTTTTTGGGAGGCATCATGACAGAACTGCCATCGGACAAACAACACGCCATCCGTCTTGAGGGGGAAAAAGCCTATCCCGGGGAATGCTGCGGCTTTCTGCTCGGCGTCTTTGAGGCGACAGGGCCGCGCCACATCGTGGACATTCTGCCCATGTGCAATGCGCGGGAAACTGAGGCCCAACATAACCGCTTCCTGATTGCTCCGGTCGATTTCATGCGGGCGGAGAGGCACGCGCGCGCTGCGGGACTTGAAATCGTCGGATTTTATCATTCCCATCCCGATCACCCTGCCCTGCCTTCCGATTATGACCGTGAGCAGGCGCTGCCTTTCTATTGCTACATCATCGTATCGGTAAACAAGGCCAAGGCGGAGGGACTGACCGGTTGGTCGCTCAGCCCTGATCGCGCACACTTTAACCAGGAATTTTAGGAGAACTTACCATGTCAGTGACAATCTTGATCCCGACCGCCCTGCGCTCCTTTGCCGACGGACAGGTGGAAGTTATGGTGGAAGGAGACACCGCGGGCAACGCTCTTGAGGCATTTACAAAGCATTACCCCGACATAAGGCAGCATCTGTACGATGAAAACAACTCGCTACGCTCGTTTGTCAATGTCTATATCGGGGAAAAAAATATCAAAAACGCCCACGGGCTTGCCACGGCGCTGCGCGATGGCGACACGCTCATGCTGGTTCCGGCCATAGCGGGCGGCACGAGGGCACTATGAGCATCATCCCTCAAAAACGCTTTGTGAGTCTGTCAAACGAGGAAATATCGCGCTACAGCCGCCATCTGCTGCTGCCGGAAGTCGGCATTGAAGGACAAAAGCGCCTGAAAGCGGCAAAAACGCTGATTGTGGGCGCGGGCGGGCTTGGATCACCGCTTGCGTTGTATCTGGCCGCTGCAGGCGTGGGAACCATCGGCATTGTGGACTTTAATTTTGTGGAAGAATCCAACCTGCAACGGCAGTTCATTCACGGCACAAAGGATATCGACCGCCCCAAAACAGCCTCGGCAAAGGACAGCATCACCGCGCTCAATCCCCATGTCACCGTCATTGCGCACAACACAAACCTCACCAGCCAAAATGCGCTGGATATTCTGCACAATTATGACGTGGTAGTGGACGGTACCGACAATTATCAGACGCGGTATCTGGTAAACGACGCCTGCGTACTGCTTCAAATTCCCAACGTGTACGGTTCCATTTTTCAATTTGAAGGCCAGGCGACCGTTTTCGGCACGAGTGATGGGCCGTGCTACCGTTGCCTCTATCCCGCTCCGCCGCCGCCGGGCCTTGTGCCCTCGTGTGCTGAAGGCGGAGTGATGGGCGTACTGCCAGGGATTGTCGGCTGCATCCAGGCCTGCGAAACCATCAAACTCATTCTCGGCGACGGCAAAGGCCTTGCCGGGCGCTTGCTGCTGTTCGACGCCTGGCGCATGAAGTTTCGGGAATTCAACATTGAAAAAGATCCGAACTGTCCCATTTGCGGCGTAAATCCCACCATTGAAGAATTTGTTGACTATGAGCAGTTCTGCGGCCTGAAAAAAGACGAGGAGCCTGTGGACGCCATCACGGCCATCGAACTCAAACAGCGTCTTGATCGCGGCGACACGCTTCAAATCATCGACGTGCGGGAAATGCACGAGCGGGCTGTTTTTGCCTTTGAGGGCGCAACGCCCATTCCGTTTGGCAAAATAGCGCAGCGCATGGAGGAACTGAACCCTGCTGTGGAAGCGGTGTTTATCTGCAAGGTGGGCAAACGTAGCGCCCACGCCATACGCGCCCTGCGGGAGGCCGGCTATCCGGGAAAAATGTTGAATTTGCAGGACGGCACAAACGCGTGGGCGCGGGATGTCGATACGTCCTTGCCGCAATACTGAAGCAACTTTTTTACATGAGGGGAAAAAATATGTCACAGACAACAGCGCTCAACGCCCTGCATCGCGATTCGGCATACCAGTTAGCCGACATTACCAAAACACCGCCGCAATTCGGCGCACTCACACCGCGCTGGCTGACAAAACTCCTGGAATTCAAAGGGATTAAATCCGGCATATACCGCGTAAACCGTGTTGTGGGAGGACAAACCCCGCTGGATGTCCTGTCAGGACAACATCTGAAATTCCGCAAGGCTATATTGAATATCAGGCAAAGCCGCGCGAATACGAAATCAGTTCCATAACAACAATCATCAATTAAACAAACAGGCTATGAAAATAAAACTGTATCCCCCCTATGCCCGTTGACTGGCTGATTTACGGACTGCTTGTCCTGGCGCTGGCAAAGCTTATGAACACGCTGCTGCTCAACCGCAAGCCGGCCTCAACCCCGACCGCACTGGCGCTTTCCGGCGCGCTCTTTTTTGTGAATATGACGGCGCTCAACGCCCTGGAAAAATTGCGGCCTGCCCTATTTCCCGACAGTTACGGCGTGCAGATTACCCCGTACAATCTCTTTGATATCGGCGGCGCTTTTGTATTTGCCATGATTTTCTTCGCCTTTCTCAAACGCCGGAAAAGAAAAACAGACGCAGTCTAACGAGGGAGGGGCGCAAAGCCCCCTGCCAGAATGTCGGCTGCTGCGAGAACACGTTCCCGCAAATACTTTCGCGCTAGAAACTGTATGCGAAAACCCGCTGGGCTTTCCACATGTCCTGTCGCTCAAAGCTGGTGTCATGCGCGCCGGCCCGTTGTCCATGAAGTTGGCCACATAACTGAGTTCAAGATTTACCTTGAAATTCTCGTACATCTGGTACTCATGGAAAATTGACCTCCAGCAGGCCGTCGTTGGTAGTCAGGTAGTTTTCCATGAACCTGCTGTTCCAGTCCCAGGCGTTGCCCATGTATTTTGCCATCCCGGGCGCGTTGGTGCCGCCCCAGTAGGCCACAGTGAGACTGTGTTTGAGGTTCTCCACAAAACTCAGGTTTCTGATACGCGCGCCGATACCCCATGTGCCGGAATAACTGTCCATCTGGTCAATCATGAAATTGTCCGGCACCCAATACATGTTGCCGTCTCCAAGAAAACTCGTAAAAATACCGTACGGCACAATGGTGGGCATACGCTCGGAACCGTTTTTTTGGGATTGTCATCATCGCCGGTGTTCTTGCCCCTCATGCCGTACATGACCCAAGGTGTGGTTTCAATGCCATCAAATTTCAAAGGAAGCGTCAGGGCAAAGAGGTCCATATTGTCCATGTAGTTGCTGCGATTGGCCTTGTCATGCCGTCGGTATCCGCATTAGCGTAATTGTCGTTGAAAGGGCGCATCCAGATAGCTGTCAACTCGACATTGTCGTTGAACTTGAGGATGCGGATGCCTGCCACATCCGCGTCAAAAACGTCTGAACCGCCTGGGCAGGGCCAAGTACTGGATGCCTATGGCGTACCTGTCCTCAACCACGTAATTCCAATTCCAAATCAAAAGTGTCACAATTCTGATGACCTCCCGTGCTTTGCGTGTTTTCAGGGAGCGGTCTATCCCCCCAGATTTTTCCGCACTCTTTCCCGTCCATATCCTGTCAGCAGATACCTGCCGGTTTCCTCCTCGTCAGGCGCAGTCATGCTTGTCTCAGGGGAGGGGGGCGCGGCTGTCGCGGGCAAGCGCGCCCTCCATGCGGGCAATCGCCTCCTTGAGCTTGCCGAGTTCCTCCATCTTTAGGTTGGGACTTTTGAGAGCCTAATACAGGATTGCCCCCGTGCACTCGCCGGTCAGGGGAAAATCCGCGATATAGGCGAGCGTCGGAAAAATATCTTTGGCTGCTACCGCGCGCTCCAGTTTTTCGGCTTTGGCGTTGATGCCGGTACCGTAGAATGCGAGGGCGTCGCCGAGATCCACAAGAGCCAGGGAAAAGCCTTTTTTCACAATTGTCGTATCAAAATCTATGCACATGGTAGACCTGACAATGGCTTTATTTGCACGATTTCACGTCAATGGGGTAAGGGAAGTTATCGCAACATTCTTTAATTTATGATGTCGAGTCCACGGTTTGAAAGCAACATGCGTTTGCTTGCTAACCTCTTTTTTATCAAAAATATAGGTTTCTTCTAAATAATTGAATAACATTTCACAATAACCTTCGTACTGCAAAACCTTCACTCTATCTTGATCACTGATTTGTTGAGATAGATATTGCTGCTTTAAACTATCCCAATTAGATATAAAATACCTATCTTCTAAATATGGGTATTGAAATGCAATCTTTTGAAGCGTTAATAAAATAGCATCAATGTGTATTCTTGATATTATGCGTTGCGTTCTATATTAGATTGCTAATGTATATTACAAAATATTTTCTATAACCTGAATAATTTTTTAATCTCGCTTTCAGCTTGAGCAGGCATATTTTTTTCATAACATCTGACATTACTCACAATTTTTTGAGCTCGTGCTATTTCATCAAGAACCCATTGCGGGTTGTTCCAGAATGGTGCATTAAAATTTTCAATAGCGTTGAATAAGTAATCTTTTTGATTATTTTGAAACAAAAAACTCATAGCACAAATTATTTTTTCTAGTTCAAAAGAATTAAAAGGATAATTACTTTGTGCATTCCAATATTTCATCAATCTGATGGTCGGTTTGATGAGAGAATGATTGGCTACATTGGCCGATTCCAAAGTTGTATTAAAATCATTTGGATTTGTCGTCATCCATCCATTTGATTTATCAGGAATCTGTAATTCTCCAGATGATGTTATAATAGCTGGGACAATATCAAATTTTATATGGTTTAATTCCAACACAACACTCGGACTTGATTGGTAAATTTCAGATCTACTATAATAATGTTCAATAAACCGCTTTAACCAACCCAAATAGGTTTGTGGCATATAGCTATCATCTTTAAAGACAACCATGTAATCAATGTCAGAATTTTCATCCATTGTGCGTGGAAGGATTGTACCGCGTGTTGATGATCCAAATAGAATTTGATTTTTAATTGTTCCGTTGATAAAAGATAAATTTATTCTTGATTTTAATGTATTTATAGATGTATCTATTGATGATATTTCATTTGATGATAATATTGCATTGCCTGCAATGCTTGTAAGATAAGTAAGTACAGACATTATTTATCTCTCCTTATCGGCTTTATATGTAGCCTCGCCTTCTTCGATTCCCTTGCGCGCAGCAAGAAAAGCCCATCGTGGGATACTTGGACTCTTCTGGTTCAATTCGTTACGTGCCGTCAACAGCTCTTTCAATTTGTCTGAGAGTTCGTTTATTCGTTCCGTCTGCAGTAGTTCAAATTCTCGAAAAAAGCGTGCATCATTGCGAAGAGTCAGAAACCGTCCTCCGACTTCCCGGTGAATAACTGCGCGTTCGTTCGGTTTGAGAAAAGTCATGAGTCCTGTCAAAAGAGACGCAAACATTGCACAAGCACTTGCCCACTCAGGATAATTTTTGATAAGAGCCGCACCAGCAAGAGCCGCAAGAATAGTGGAAGGGATGCCCAGCCCATAGGTTGTGTTCTCCCAAATGTTCGCGGCATTGAAATGGCTTTTGCTGGAGTATGTGACATCTTCTTCCAGCCGCTCGGCTTCTCTACGCAGTGCGAAAATTTTATCTTCCTCAACCATCTTTTTTTCGCTCATCACATAATACCCTCCCACCCCAAGCATTTAGTTCAGTCGCGTAGATTACACATCGTCAAAAGATTTACTGATTTTCTTCAGCACCGCTTTCAATGCCTGAAGTGCGTCTTCCGGCGCAATTTCATCTTCCTTGCCGATGGTGAATGAGATATCCACCGTGACTTGAGTATTCCATGTCTGTTGGATGCGCAAAAGCTCCGGCACGATATCACCGGCGTCCTGCAGCTGGTTAAGACTTATAGAGGAGCGGAAGGCACGCATAGTCGGCGGGAGCACCGAAGAACCATACGGAGTATGAGGTTCCGCTAGGACGAGTGGTTCTTGTTTTTGCAACAGCCGGACTTTGGATGCATCCGCAGGCGAGCAAGGCCAAGTAGGCGACAAGGGATCAATGGAGATAAAGCGCAGCCGCAAGGCATCATCCACCGCATCTTTGATCGTCTTCCAAGGGAGCGTCATTCCAACTTTTTGCGAAAGAGCCGTAGCGACAGCTTCAACGGTTGCGGCATCGCTTTGCCATGCGTAGCCAATATTGGCTGGCAACAGTTCCATCGGCGTAATGGCGTTAGGCGGCGCATACAGGCTGGCGTTTTCATTCAGTATACCCGCCGGGACAGGCTCTCCCAGCACACTTGCAGGTGGATTGTAGAGCCAGAGGGCGCCGCTTTCCACGTTTTTTCCCAGCGCTGCCATGACTGCATCTCTCGTGGCTTTGGGCACAGGGATACTGGCGGTATAATCTTTAAGCTGGCAGGAAAAGACGCGGTTTCCAGCAAAGTAGTCCAGCACGTCTTTGACCGTGATATGCGGTTTGTCTCCGTCAGGCCAGAGCTTCGGCAAATTGTGCGGTCGCAAAATGTCAGGGTCGATTTCCGTTAACTCAGCCTTTGCTGGAAGCCAGAGTTCAAGCTCGGCGTCATCCAATGCCGCAGTGTCAGGACGTGAACGCCACCAAACGCGAGCGGAGCCGTCCGGACGAGCCAAGCGCAACACAAGGATGCCGTCCAAGCAACCTTGGGCCAAAGTTTCCACTACTGCTTTGGTTTTGAGCATTTTGGGCAACCGAGGGAATTGGGCAAAAGCCGTGTAAAGGTCTTTGACGCGGCGGGAAACGCCTCCTGGATGCCATAAATCATACGGACCTTCCGGCAAAAGAGCCTCCGCGTTCAGAGTTGTATCGAACACCCGTGACTGTTGATCCTGTTTTATGGCGGCAAAATGAGGGGCATCACTGATATTAAGTTTGAAGCACTGTGGGGCCCCTTTTTCCGAGAGTGTCACCACCATGCACCATGCCTGTTTGACAGCTTCGCCAACTTTGTCTTCCGCTGCGGATTTCTGGTTCGCCAACTTAGACATGTGAACAGGGTCAACGGCATCCGGGCCTTGCCGCTGCAGGGTAAAGAGCACTTGCTTCCAGGCGATGGCATCTCGCAGTCGAGCGTTGGCCATTGCAAGACCGTCTATGGACGGCACCAGCAGAATGAGCGAGTTACGGTACACACGGGGTCTGCTTTGGCTGGCTCCTTCTTGCAGGTATCTAACAGCTTCAGGTGCAATGTTTCTGGGTTCGCTCGCGTACTCCGGCCCCAAAATCGCATAATGAAATTTGCCGTCATCCGAAACGTCTCTGGGAGACTCCGGCATAACGTGTAAATCAAGACCGCTTTCACGCGCGCCCATGGTCAAGGATTTGGTCTTGGGGATTTCATGGACAAGCTGTCTACGAACAAGGTCATCTCCGATTTCCAATTTGGCCTTATCATGCATCTGTCTGAGATTCGGTCGCTTGCCCAGACGCCATGCCGCAGGTAACGCGGTGCCATTATTAGCGGTATTTTGGTCGTCCAGCCAAAAGCTGTGTTCAGCCCACTGCGCAAGTCCTGTTTCAAACACAATTTTGTCTGGGAGGGTAGGAGCGATCAGCGCAACCAGATCACGGGTTTTGACTTCTTGGCCAAGGGGTTGTGAGTGGAGGAAGGCGCCTATTGCCGCCTGCTCCAATTCTCTGTAGCCGAGTGTCAGATCTTTCTGGATGTCGCGGGTAATTTCCAGTTCCTTTTCCAGGATCCCGGCCCATACTGCATTGACGCCATCAGCATTGTCGGCGATGGCCACTAATTCACGCGCGGCAGAGGAAAGGCCGCTTTGATTTGGCGCAGCAAGCAAGCTGGCAGTACTGACCAAGGGACTTTGATCCCATTTTTCCGCTTCCCGCAGCACCAGAGCAAAGGTTCGCAATGCTCCGCGCGTTTTTTGGTATCCCTGAATCTGGGTCCACTTGGCAAAAAACACATCTGTCAATTCCGGATGAAAGGGATAGGATTTGTAATACCGATCTTCCAGAGTGCGCGCCCGCGAGTCGACAACTCCACTTTTACCTTCCAGGTCAATCACGCCTTTAAGGGCAGCCTGAACATGAGAACGGAATTTTTCAGGGTCGCGTATGGATTCCGGAGTAAAGAAGCGGCGACGCAGCACTTCCGCCACATCATCCTTGCTGACCGGCTCCACGGCTTCTTCACGCTGGCGCTGAAAAACATCATACAATTCGCTCTGCAAATCTCTCCCCATAACATCTTCTTTCGTGGGGTCGGATGCCAATAGAGAAGCCACCAGACAACATGTGTCCACTTTGGTTGTAGCCTGAGTCAGATATTGGAAAAAGCTGATCAGATAATTGCGCCAAGTAGGTACGGATTCAACCTTGATTCTGGCGTACATGAGCACTTCGTCAACCAACAGAAGCAGCGCTAGCTTTTTCTTGCCCGGAAGACTGAGAAGTTCCGTCAGCAGGCTTTCTGCCGGAGGAGTGTCACGTTCGTCCTTCGGATTGTCCCGATTGATAACCCCCAGACCTTCCGCCCCTGCGATTTGCCATGCGAGAATAGACCAAGGCTGGCGCAAAAGTCGTTCTTCACCGGCAGGGCTTTTGACAATAAGACCGTCTTGTACATCTATCTTGTCAAAACATAAGGCAGCCACACGTGCTTTGGGAAAATCACAACCTACGGCAGTACGGAACTCCTCCACTGCCGGAAGAGAAGGTAGCTTGTCCGGCTCGCGCACAAGGTGTAACAGGGTAATGAGCGCGTGGGTTTTGCCGCCGCCGTAAGTGAGCTGCAACTGGCGCACGGCCTTGTCGTTTTCGCCGAGAAGCCTTTGGCATACATCCTCGGCCAATGCCCTAAGGTTGTGGGTGGGAAAAGTGAGGGCGAAAAACTCTTCAGGTTTTTCATACACAGGCCGTAGACCCTTTTGCATGACGGCTACATACAGATCCGCCGCGAACAGATGCAGGGCCAATTCTCCGGAACGTAGATCAGGGCGTAGGTCGACAACCTTGTGCCAGGGTTTCCAATTGGGGGGTTGAGCCATCTTACATCTCCATTTTTCCAATATGTGCAACTGGCATAGCGCCTTTGGCGTGCAGATGGTTGCTGATTGATTCGAGCAGGCTGCGCTCGGAATTTTTAGAAAGTTCGGTCAGCGCCTGCAGAAGCTGCATGAAAAGTTCATTGCGGCGTAAGGCGCAGGAGTCAATATAGCTGTCCACCTTGCCCAGATCGCCGTCTTTCCATAGATGCATAAGTTTATGCGCCCAGTCGATTAAGGGAACAGGAGCGCCGCCGGGTGCTCCCAGCCCCAATGCTTTATGATCACGCTTCGACCAAGGAAGCAAAATCATTTTTCCGCCGCTGGACACGCCACCAGCATCTTCATCAGCGCTCTCGTCATCGTCTTCAGCCTCATCAACGTCTGATGCTGTGGACGGTGAACCTTTTTTGGTCACAATGCGATAGGCGCTTTCCAAATCCCTGTCCGTCAAACCACAGGCTGTGGCGTAGAGAATACATGCACCAGCCGGGGCGTCTTCCATGCCGAAGTCATTGCGGTGCAACAGGTAATAGGCCGTTACGGCATCCATGCGCTGCACATCGCTTCCGGTTGTCGGATCGGTTTTGAGTACGCGACCAACCACAAAAATCACCACCATGCGGCGGACATAGCCCAGAAATTCCGTAACGCTCATGCTTTCGCCGGGACTGGCGGTTTTTTTGACCACCGGATGGGCGGAATAGGCGGTCAACGCCGGGCCGGTTGCGGCCCAAACAAAGTCCGGCCCACGTATGCCCGCGTCCCAAAAAGCGCGGAGTTTTTCTGTGATGCTTTCTTCCATTTTGGCCAGCACTTTGCTGTCCCAACCAGGAGCGGCAGTTGCCGGACGTTTTTTGCACACCAGCCAAACAGAGGAAGACAATGCGGCGGAAGAAAGCCCACGCATACGATTGCCCATCTCGGTCTGTATGGGCCAGGACGCGGTAACTGTGAACTCGGCGCGGATCATGGCAGAAACCAGCGTCTCCCATGCGTCCGGGTGTTTGTGGGCAAACACCACCACTAAGCGTCCTTCCGGGGCGAGGCTTTCGTGGCAACGCGCGAATACCTGGGCCATGCCGTCTTCGTAGGCTTTTTTAGAGGCGGTTCTGTTTCCGTTGTGGCGGGATGCGTCGTCTATCAGTTCGCCGTCCTGGGCCGCGCTGTCCCACTTGGGGGCTAGGGGCGCGGCAAACAGCCCTTTGTCCAGAATCGTGCCGTGGGTTACGCGCTTGAGCCAGATGTAAAAGAAATCCATGCAGTCGGAATAGGGAATAGCGTCATAATACGGCGGATCGGTGACGATAGCATTGTAAAGAAAGCCGGTGGATTGGGTGGCGCTTTGTTGGGTGATGGTGGGGGGCAGAGCATGTTGCAATGCAGACAGTGTCATTTTTATATATCGTGTAATCCATTCCAACTGCGCCGAAAATGACCCACCTACATCATTAACAAGAGCGCTTTCAGCAAAATCCCATGTAATCGGCAATGCAAATCGCGCAAAAGTTTGACGCATCTTTTCACCGCTTAGATGCCACGTGCATATGGTAGAATTATAGTCGGCAATTTTATCAAGAGTTATCGCCAGATACGTCCCAATCGCTTCTACCAAATTCCTGTCATACCCGAACGCTGTAGCTTCTGCTTCGCACTTGGCAATGGCCTTACGCACACTCGTCACCAGTGTGCCCAAGGCCAGAAGCTGGCGGGGGGAGAAGAGGTCGCGCCAGCGGGTAAAGCCATATTTGGGAATACTCATTCCAAGCGCGTTTTCATCCGGCGTCGGTTCATCTGGAATTCCGAAAGGCACGTCTTTGAACGCCGCTTCCAATTCCTCCTGCGTCACATGAGCCTGATTGATTTCCTCCGGGAATGGCCGCCGGTATTCCTTGCTCTTTCTCCCATCCACAACAACGGCAGTGGGCACAGCCCCCAACCTTCCGGCTTTGCCTTCACGGCGCAGGTCATCCATAGAAATGATGTTGCCGCAATGCGGGCAGGTGGCTCCGGCCCCGGACATGAAGCCATTGCCGACTTCCTGGTCAAAAACGCGTTTCTGGGCCGTGTTTTTGCCTTTGACAGGAACACCGATCCAGACGTCAAAAGATACGACCCCGTCCCGCGCATCCACCTTGAGGGCGACACGTTTGCCATTCTTTGTCTTGCACAGCCATTTGGTCTTAAGCAGGGGAATGAGCTTGCGGCAGTTTTTGCATTGGGCAGTACGCGCCCAGAGATAAGCGACTGTGGGCCGGGCCAGCCAGCGAGGATTGCGTTCATCTTTCAGATACTGCGCGTCAAAGTCCTTATTGAGCGCGTCCACATCAGGTGTGCCATCCCCTTTTAAGGGAACCATCTGTGGAGGTTGCGGCTCATAGGACGCGTTTTCTTGCAACGGTTCGTAAACCGCATAAGTGGGGTAACGGTTTGCCAGAGTCTTGCGAGCATCTTTCAAAACCCATTGTCCCCAGGCGCGGACATGCCAAGCGAGGTCAGCGGCATAGGGATCTTCTGACGATGCCAGCAGGCTTCCCTGCTGTGACAGTGTTTCTTCCGCACGTGAGTGTTGGGCGAAAAATTCTTTCATAAAAGTCGTGTCTGACCGAATAAACTCCGGCAGCGGCACAGTGGCATCGCCAACAGCTTGCGGGTATTTGAGAGTCGCGCCCAGCACAAAAACGGCCACAGGGTTCAAATCCACGGCATAGGCTTCACAACCCAAGCGCATGGCTTCCAGAGGGATGGCTCCGCCACCGGAGAATGGATCCAGAACACGCGTGGGACGACCACCATACGCGGAGTGAATCTCGTCCACGAGTTTTTGCAGTTCCTGTCCTCGTTCTCTGACTATACGCCGGTGCTCTTCCTTGGCCTTTTTACCGTTTTTGGGTTCAGTGCCAAGCCAGTGCAGCACACCGCCATCGGTTTTTTGGGTTGCGCGCTGCTCCTGCCCCGTTGATTCCACAACCTTGCCGCCGATGCGCTCACAAAGATGCGCCCGATCTTCAGCGGTTCCGGGGTCAGGCAGAAGCGTAGCCAGCAAAGCGGCGCGGCAGGCGGCCAAAGGACGTCTGGCGGGCCAGATGTGCAGGGTAGAGAGATGCCCGTGCCGGACATTCTTTTCATGCACCGCGTCCAAAGAAGTCTGCTTGAGCGGAAAGGCAGTTTCGATAAGGCGGGCGCCGTTTTTGGAGTCAGACATTTATTCTCCTTCCGCGAGGGGCAGAATGTCCGCAAGCCTGATGCGCCGCGCTGTGCGGGTTTGGTCTGTGGGCCGCACGAGCAGCTTCCATGCCGGGTCCTGAATGCGGATCAGGCGCGGGGCCGGAGACGCGCATTCCGCTACCACATAAAGCCAGTATTCCGAGCGCAGGTTCATGGCCCTGTCCCATTCGTTCTCAGACATCTCCACAGCTTCACTGCCGCGAGTGCCTTTTACCTCAATGCAGCGGCGTTCCCGTTTGTCGCCTTCCGCGCTGCGGAAAGACAAAACGTCAAACCCGGGATAATCCTGCAAACCCTGGGCGCGGGCTAATTCCGGCGTATGTACGGGCCGGATGTCGCCGAAGCCGCTTTCATAGGAGCGCACGGCGTTCATGGCCAACGCTTCAATATTGTCCTGCCGCCAAGCGTCATCTCCGGCACATTCAACCTCTGGTAATACAAGAGCATGGGCAATAAAGGCCACGGAACCCGGCAACACCTTATCCGGGTCACTGAGCAATGCCGTCAACGCAGCATCGCGCTCTTCGTCCAGATGGCGGATGCGGTCAATAACGGCGTCAAGCTCGCGCTTCACGTTTTCTCCGTTACGCTCTTTGCGTTTCAGGGTGGCGCGTTGGTCGGTCAGTTCTATATTCTGAAACTCAAATCCATTGCGCAGATAGTGTTCCCGCCGTGGAAGTTCAGCGCGGATGGCATCCGCTTCCAGCAACGCCTGCTTGCGGCATTCTTCCAGCAGATACGCGCGAGCGCTTTCCTTGTTGGCGGCAATGGTCAGAGCCAGCCGTTGCGCGTCCTCAGAAAGCCCTTCGGTTTTCCTTGAACGAATGCACAAAAAATGCTCCAGAGGGCACAGCGTCAGTGCTGTATTTTCCTGCCGCACAGCCGCAAGATGCCATGTAGGTTCACCTGAATCGCCATGCAGGATGCCGTACTTTGCCACATGCACAAGATATGGCTTCCGCGTGTTGGCATCCATGAAAATTCCGCCACGCAACGCTTCCAGCCCGCAGGTGGAACGCAACGCACTGCAGATGGCGTCAAATATTGGTTCTCCCGGATGCAGCCACAGGACATCATTTTTAGTTGGACGAGAGAAGGATAAAGACTGCGGCTTGTTGCCTATTTGGCCGAGCGCCGCCCAGATGCCTGCGGCGTGTGGGCTACGACCGGCATCCAGAGAGAAAACGCCTGCGGCATCTTCATTGCTGTCGCTATCCCTAAGCCGGAAAGACCGGCTAAGGGCTACCGCTTCCAGACGCACATCTATCAGCGGCGCTGCCATGCGTGTGAATCCCTCGACAAATCCCGGAAGCAGGCGGCGGTAATCCTCATTGTACAGGTTTTCCCGCAGAGTTGGGAGCTTTGACGCCACACCACCGCCTTTCCCCAAAATCATTTTTTCCTTGGCCAGAGCGGCAGATACCTGTTCCGCCGTGATTTGTCCGTCCAGTTCATGCGTGAGGTCGTCAAGAGTGTCGGTGGCGGCGGCTACAAGGGCGCGTTCCATATAGGTCTTGATGGAAACCTCGCTGAATACGCGGCCTATGCTGTCGAATACCTTGTCGGAGGACAGTTGCTTACGGATGCGCTCCAATTTATCCAACAGCGTTTTGAGAACTTTGCCTTCGCGTGTGGTTGATGCGACGAGATTGAGGAGAAACACAGGCTCGTGCTTCTGCCCGTAGCGGTGGATGCGGCCCATGCGCTGTTCGAGCCGGGCCGGGTTCCAGGGGATGTCGTAGTTGATCATGATCCAGCAGAACTGGAGATTGACGCCTTCAGCTGCGGCATCGGTGCAGATCATGTATTGCGCGCCGTGTTCCTGCGCGGTTTTTTTGAAATGATCAAGGGACTCCTGACGTTCCCTGTAATCCATGCCGCCGTGAATATGAGCCAGACGCCCGGCGAAGCCTAGGGCGGAAAGACGGTTGTTCAGGTATTCTAGGGTGTCACGGTGTTCCGTGAAGATGAGAATCTTCTCGCCGCTGAAACGGGAGTCTTCAATGATTTCACGGAGTCGCTCAAATTTGGATTCCGTTCCTTTATCCAGAACACGTTTAGCAAGTTCAAGCAGTGTCTGGACATGCTCGCGCTCCGCCATCAGTTCAGCCAGGGACATAGCAACGACATTGTCGAGAGCGTCGTCTTCGGCCTTTTCGTTCTCTTCCAGCCCTGATGCAACATAAGCCTCGCCCTGAAATATTTCTTCTTCATCGGCTGTCTTTTCTTCAAAGACATCATGAACAGCGCGGTCTTGCCATGCGGCTAACTGCTTTTCGGAGAGTTTGCCGTCTTCCAAGCGCTGAATCAGATCGGTAAGTTTTTCCATCCGTCGTTCAAAGGAACGCATCAGAGCATAGGTGGAAGAGGAGAGGCGGCGCTGGAAGACGGAAAGCGCAAGGCGGGCGGCGGAACGGTTGAGAATTTTGGCATTGTTGTAGATGTAGAGCAGGTAATCTGTCGCGGCGTCGTAGAGTTCCTGTTCGCTGTCCTGCCCGATGGTGAGGCTGAAGCCCAAGGTGTCTGACACCCGCATGGGGTAAAGTGGTCTGCCGTCCAGATGCACCATTTCTTCTTTGGTGCGGCGCAGGAAATGTCTGGCTCTGACTTCAGCCGGAATGCCTTCAAACGCCTGCCATGTGGAGAAACACTGCGGATCCAGCAGTCGCCACAGGCCGAAATAGGGATAGTCCTTCCCCATATGTGGAGTAGCGGTGAGCAAAAATAAATGTTCGGCCTTCCAGGGCAGTTTCCATGCCGATGAAGCGCCGCCCAATGCGTCGCCAGACGCCCCAGCCAGCATTTCCGCCAGCTTGTAGCGGTCAGATTTGGTAATGCGCAAATCTCCGCCCTGGTCGCAGGACAGCTTGTGCGCCTCGTCAAAAATGACAAGGTCGTAAGGCTTGGTGTCCGGAGCGCCTAAAAGCGTCCTAGCTTTATCGTTGCGCAACGTGTCAATGCTGACGATAAGCAGGTCGCTGCCTTCGTTGGCAAAGGGATTCCCTCTGCTCATATTCTGGCCGACCGCGATGGCGGCATCCAGTTGAAACAGGTCTTTCAGTTCCCGCTGCCAGTTGCCTATCAAACCTGCCGGGGGAACAATGAGTACGCGGCGAATACGTTGCCGGGCAAGCATCTCACGAATGACCAAGCCTGCCATGATGGTTTTGCCCGCGCCCGCATCGTCGGCCAGCAGAAAACGCAAGCGGGGCTGCTTGAGCATGACGTCGTAAACGGCAATGCGCTGGTGCGGCAGAGGGTCGATACGGGACACTTCTGTGGCAAAGGCGGGATTCACCGTATGGGCGAAAGCAAGCCGTTCCGCCTCAATAATTGCTTTAACGGCATCGGGACGGGCGGTGAAATCAGTGTGGACAGTGTCCGGCAGCAGACCATTATCGTCCGGAACAGCGTCATTTTGCCTGGAAGGCAGCGAGGCTTCAATCTGACGGAGCTTATCCATTGCCAGCGCCGTGGGGCTGGTTTGCCCGTTTTCCCATCGGTTGATCGAGGCGAAGGAAACGCCGAGCATCTTGGACAGAGCGTCCTGCGTCATGCCCAACTCTTTGCGCAAAGAGCGGATGTAAGCTGGGGCTTCCGAGCTTGCGTCCGATGATAGCGGTTTCGCGCGTGGCAACATCTTTATTCAAATTCAACATTTGACATGCACATAACATCTGTTTGATAGATGCTGTCAATGGATATGATGACGTCGATCAAAAGCAAAAGCCGTTTTGTCATGTGATTAAGGAGATCGCTATGGCGGATATTTTCAATATTTATTGTGATGAATCCTGCCATCTGGAAAATGATGCGCAGAAAGCAATGACGCTGGGAGCCGTATGGTGCCCGTGGGATAAAATCCGCGAGATCGCTGTCCGCCTGCGTGAAATCAAACAAAAGCACGAAATACCGCGAAATTTTGAGGTCAAATGGACTAAGGTGTCAAGCGCTAAAAAAGAATTTTATCTGGATTTGGTGGACTATTTTTTTGATGACGATGATTTGCGTTTCAGATGCATGGTGGTGCCGAACAAATCATTGTTGCGCCATAGCGATTTCCCAGGACAAAATCACGACACATGGTATTATAAAATGTACTTCGATCTGCTGAAGCAGATCTGCTCATCGGCGCTGTTTCGTATCTGAATAGAGGGTTGTCCGGAAATAGTGGCAAAATGGCTCTTATTGACAGAATACAACGCCGCTCAGGATATGTTCTCACCAAAACGCATTTACTGCGTGAGGAAAAGATGAATATTTTCATCTGGCGCGCTACTGATTCACATTTGGCTGGAGGAAGAAGATTACGTTGTTGTTCTGGCGGACAGGCGCGGGTATTTACTGCCTTGGACGGCATTTATGGTGACGCGGGAACACACCCGGAAAAAGCTCAGGAAAGATTTTGAAATATATTGGAAAAATTAGGACAAAAAAGCTGAGACCGCCCTTTGAAAGACGACCTCGTAACTTTTTCCACACATGGTAGATGAGCTAGGTAAACCTTCCTCCTTTTTTTGACAGGTGTCAATAGCCGACAGGAAGAATTTTAAGCAAGTCAGTAGTGAGGTCCCTCAATTCAAACGCCAACACCAAGGACTAGGTGGAGGCTTCCATAGATTGAGGTATCTCATGATTAGTGTTTACGGAGTTACTCGTAACCCATTGATATTCCTGGTGGGCAGTACAGGACTTGAACCTGTGGCCCCCGCCGTGTGAAGGCGGTGCTCTACCAACTGAGCTAACTGCCCGTAAAAAGAAGTATGTCTATGCATTATCTCCTCAAAAGTCAAGACTCGATTTTTCCGGATTCTTATTGAAATAATCCGGCAATTCTATAAAAAAATGCTGGCGTCATCTTGCGGGCAATCCGGCTCAATGGTATGTATTTTTTTACTGACGGGCAGTGGTATCAAGTCAATGCGTTTTTTCTATTTTCTTCTGACTGTGCGATTCAGCGCGGCTGTCGCGTTCACACTCGCCATCACGCCTGCTTTTGCCCGCGTGCTGGACAGCGTCACCATCAATGACGTGCGCATGGAAGAAAATCTCTGCGCCCTCACCTTCGATGATGGCCCTTCACGCTACACCCCGCAGCTTTTGAACGCGCTTGGCGGATACGGCATCCCCGCCACTTTTTTTGTGATCGGGCGCAATGCGGAAACCTATCCGGACATTGTGCGGCGAATGATTGCTGAAGGGCACGAAATAGCCAACCACTCCTATGCTCACCCAAATTTGCGCAACATCCCGCTTGCCCGCAAAAACAGCGAAATCCGCCGTACGGACGTGATCCTGCGTTCCCTTGGGGCTTCCCCACGTTTTTTGCGCCCGCCTTACGGGGCCTACGACGAACATGTTATCGGGATTGCCGATGACCTGGGGCTTTCCCTGCTTTTATGGTCTGTGGACAGCAAGGACTGGCGCCGTCTGCCTGCCAGCTACGCACTGTTGCGCGATGCGCGCGCTCAGGCGTTTTTGCCCGGCGGCATGCACGGCATTTTTCTGTTTCATGACACACACAAAAAAACAGTGGACGATGTGCCGCGAATCGTCAAGCAGTTGCGTGAAGCCGGCTGCCAGCGTTTCGTCACGGTCAGCGATTACCTGGAAGGCCTGCTGGGGCAGGAACCAGGGCTTATGATGACGCGCTTGCGCGAGCTGCCCTTTCGTTTGCCCCTGGCCGTGCAGCACGAAATCACAAACGTACGGCCCGACGGGGATGCGGAACAGATGGAATCAGCCCTGTTTTGACAATCCTACGACAATCTGCCCTTAAAATCTTCATATCCGAATTTTCGTAACAGGGAAAACCCGCCCGTCCGGCATACGCCGATAGATGGCAGCCGCACACCGTTGAAGGTTGTTGTTTTGACCATGCTGTAAATGGCCATGTCTTCAAAAATCAGGCGTTGCCCTACCCGCTGCGGACAGTCAAAGGCATATTCCCCAAACACGTCGCCCGCCAGACAGGATTTTCCCGCCAGACGGCACACCCATGCCCCGTCCTCCGGCGGGCCGGCGCGGATGACCTTGCCGTCCTGTTCGTACAGCACGCGCGGTCTGTAGGGCATCTCCAGCACATCGGGCGTGTGGCAGACCGCGGAAATATCCAGCACGGCCACAGGCATATCCGCGCGTACAACGTCCAGCACCGTGGCGACCAGCCAGCCCGCGTCCAGCGCCACAGCCTCGCCCGGTTCCAGATACAGTTGCGCATTGTACCGCGCGCGCCAGGCTGTGAGACATTGGCAGAGCAGATCAAGATCATAGCCGGCCTTTGTGATATGGTGACCGCCGCCCATATTGATCCAGTCGCAGGCGCCGAGATGGTCGGCAAACTTTTCTTCCACAGCGGCAAGCGTACGCACAAACGCGTCCGCTCCGGATTCGCAGAGTGTGTGAAAATGCAGTCCGGAAATGCCCGCAAGTGCTGCGGGATCAAAATCTTTTTGGCGTATGCCGAGACGGGAGCCGGGTGCGCAGGGGTCATACAGGGGCGGCATGACTTCAGAATGCTCCGGGTTGATACGCAGTCCGCAGGCAACGGACCTCCCGCCGCCACCCGCTGTATACGATTCGATCACAGGCCGGAATTGCCGCCACTGGGCGCTGGAGTTGAACACGATATGATCGGCGGTTTCGCACAGTTCCTGAATTTCCTGCCGCGTCCACGCGGGCGCGAACGCATGCACCTCTCCGCCAAATTTTTCCCGTCCAAGACGGGCTTCATCCACAGAACTGGCGCACACGCCCCATAAAGGGCCGACGCCGACAAAACGGGAAAGCAGGGGAAACACAGCCCACGCGGCAAAGCCTTTGAGCGCCAGCAAAATTTTTACGCCGGTGCGCTGTTGCACCGATTCCAGCACGGCGGCATTTGCCTGAATGCGCGCCTCATCCAGCACAAAGCAGGGCGAAGGCACACAACGGGTGTCCAGCAGGAGTTCGGGACAGGCCATTACTCCACATCCACACACTGCCAGGGCAAGCCGTATTCCGCAAGATCCGCCATAAAGGGGTCGGGGTCAAACTGCTCCATATTCCATACGCCAGGCTTTGCCCACAGGCCTTCGGCAATCAGCTTTGTCCCTATCATGGCAGGCACGCCCGCTGTGTACGACACAGCTTGGGAACCCACTTCCGCAAAACATGCCTCATGATCGCAAGCATTGTAAATATAAACAGTTTTTTTTTGTCCATCTTTCACACCGCGCATCAGGTTGCCGATGCAGGTTTTGCCCTTTGTGCGCGACCCAAGGGATGCCGGAACCGGCAAAAGCGCAGCCAAAAACTGCACGGGGATGATCTCGCGCCCCTGAAACGGCACAGGAGTAATGCCCGTCATGCCCACATTGCCGAGGACATTGAGGTGATTCAGGTAATTTTCCGAAAAAGTCATCCAGAAACGCGCCCGCTGCAAGCCGTTGAGATTTGTAACCAACGATTCCAGTTCTTCATGGTACAGCAAAAAACATTTTTTACGACCGATACCCTCCGGAAAATCAAACTCCATTGAAAAGGCAAGCGGGTCTGTTTCCACCCATTCGCCGTGTTCCCAATACCGACCGCGTGCTGTGACTTCGCGTATGTTGATCTCCGGATTAAAATTGGTGGCAAAGGTCAGTCCGTGGTCGCCAGCATTGCAGTCGATAATATCCAGCACGCGCACTTCGTCAAGTTTGTGCCGCATCACCCACGCCGCAAAAACATTCGTCACCCCGGGATCAAAGCCGGAGCCGAGCAGCGCTGTAAGCCCCACCTCGCGAAAACGGTCGGTGTATGCCCACTGCCGGGAGTATTCAAATTTTGCCGTGTCCGGCGGTTCATAATTGGCGGTGTCCACATAGTGCACGCCGCATTCAAGGCAGGCATCCATGATATGCAGGTCCTGATACGGCAGCGCGACATTGCAGACGATGTGCGGCTTGACAGCGCGGATCAGGCCGCAGAGTTCGGCCACATTGTCGGCGTCCACCCGCGCTGTGGCGAGGCTGACTCCGGTGCGCGCTGTAACGCTCTGCGCCACTGCCTCACAACGGGAAAGCGTGCGCGAGGCCAGCGTGATGTTGTCAAAGACCCTGCCGCTTTTTACCGCCTGGGCGCACTTGTGCGCGACAACACCGCCAACTCCGCCGGCGCCGATAATCAATACGTGTGCCATGTCACCCTTTCTCTTTCAGATCACCGTCCAGCAGCAGCACGTGCGCATACCGACCGCTTTTGTCGGCGCTGTCGGCCAGCGCGATGCCTTCAGCCCGACAGCGCCGACACCCGTGACGGGGAATCAGCACGCACAGCGAACGCGCAACGCGGTCAGACTCTGTTTCGATTCGGCCAAGGCCGGAGCAGTCCGCGCACAACCGCCAGCCCTCCTGCTGGTTTTCACGCAGCATGTCGGTATCGTAAAAAATTTGCCTGCGCCGCGTCCAGTAGCCGTCGCTCTCCCGTCCTTCCGAGGGGTTTTTGGGGGAATGACGAAAAATTTCAAGCGCCTGATCACACAACTGCGCGATATAGCGGCCGATTTCAGGACGCTGGCGCACACGCTCAGGGTCAAAATCCGGCTCGCGCACGTCTTCAAAAGGCAAGCCGGCCAGCGCCAGGCAGATAGCCAGATTCACATAGGGCAGCGCGCCGCGTATGGCATAGCCGCCCTCAAGAACGGCGATATCAGGATTGAGCGCCTTTGTAAGCCGCGCGTAGCCCTGCGCCGAAAGGCGCATATTGGCCAGCGGATCAGTAAAGTGGTTGTCCTGCCCGGCTGAGTTGATGACAATGTCCGGCCTGAACTCCTCAAGGATGGGCAAAACCGCGTGTTCAACGGCATACAGATACCCGCTGTCGCATGTTTCCGGCGGCAACGGCAGATTGATGGTGCGTCCCAGAGCGCCCGGCCCGCCGCACTCGTGCGGAAAGCCGGAACCTGGATACAGCGTGCGCCCGTCTTGATGCAGAGAAATAAAGAGCGTGTGCGGGTCATTCCAGAATATGTCCTGTGTGCCGTCCCCGTGGTGCACGTCCGTATCCACCACGGCAATACGCAGAGGACGCCCGTCGGGATGCGGGCAATGATCGCGGATATGCTCCACGAGTACGGCTTCATTGTTGATACTGCAAAATCCGCGGTTGCCGTGCACAACGCGCATGGAGTGATGGCCTGGCGGGCGCGCCAAGGCAAAGGCCTTGTCCTGTCTTTTTTCCAGAACAAGACGGGCGGCGGTGATGGCGGCGCCAGCTGAGGCCAGATGCGAATCCGTGCTCACAGATCCCACATCAGGCAGGCAGAAGTGGGCACGTTTCAACTGCGCCGGTGTGGCAAAATCCGGGCGGTATTCCACAATTCCGGGAATATCGAACAGCCCTTCTTCCTGAAGCTGGTCCCGCGTGTACAACAGGCGTTCTTCGCGTTCCGGGTGCGTAGGAGAAATTGCCCAGTCAAAAGCCGGGAAAAAAACAACCCCCAGACGGTTTGTGGCGCAGAGCTGGCTGTCCATAGTTATTCAAGCCCTTTTCCACACCTGCGCAAGGCCGCTTCCATCGCGCAGAGACATTGCAGCGACACATCTTCGGGCGGTTCGGTGGCGTCAATAACGGCAAAGCGTTGAGGTTCCTCGCCGGCCAGTTCAAGATAACCCTGACGCACACGTTCGTGAAAATTTTGACTTTCCGCGTCAAAACGCCCCTCGGAAAGCACGGTGCCTTCTTCACGGTTGCGTTGTCCGGCCCGTGCAAGGCCCGTTGCAACAGGCAGATCAAGCAAAATCGTCAGTTCCGGCACAAGGCCGCCGGTGGCTGTTTCATTGCCGCGCCGCAACTGTTCGCAGTCAATCCCCCGCCCGTATCCCTGATAGGCCAGCGTGGAATCGGTGTAGCGATCACACAGTACCGTCTGGCCGGATTCCAGAGCCGGACGGACCACCTCGGCCACATGTTGGGCGCGATCCGCCAGAAAAAGATACAGTTCCGCCCTGTCGGAAAGCCCGCTCAAGCGGGCGTCCAGCAGAATGGGACGCAGATTGCGCCCAAGAGAACATCCTCCGGGTTCACTGGTGAGCAGCGGAACGTGTCCGCGCTCGCGCAACAAATCGGCCAGCAGACGCTGTGCCGTAGATTTTCCAGCGCCTTCTATGCCTTCAAAAGAGATAAACATTCTCCCCTCACTGCTTTGCTGTGCGTTTTTTCGACAGTCGCTTCCGGTGTGCGCATACCGCGGTGCATATGCCTGCCCAGTGTGGGTTGCCAGGGCGTCCAACTCTGACCTTCCGCGGCTATATTTTCAAATAATCCGGAACACTGGGACATTTTTGCATCCAGATTGTCGGCATAGTGCAAGGCAAGAGCCTCAGCCGTGTGCGGCGGACGCACCGCGCCAAATTCCGCTTCGCCATGATGACTCAGAACAAGATGCTTCAAATGGCGTTGCAACTCCTCCTCAAGGCCGCTCGCGGCAAGATGTGGCGCGAGCAGTTCGATGCCGAGATACATGTGCCCAAGCAATCGCCCTTCATCGGTATAGTCATTGCCAATTCCGCCGGAAAATTCACGGATTTTGCCGATATCATGAAAAAGCGCCCCGGCCAGCAGGGTTTGGCGGTCAAGCTCCGGATAGAGGTCGGCAATGCGCTGACAGAGCCTGAACACGCTTAATGTATGCTCCAGCAGCCCACCCATATAGGCATGGTGCACGTTTTTTGCCGCCGGACATATACGGAAGGATTCGCGCAGCGTCTCATCCCTGAACAGCGCCAGGGCAAGCCTGCGCCAGGGCTTGTGCTGAAATTCTTCCGTGACAAGCCGTTCAAAGGAATTGAGCATATCGTCAAGATTATAGGGCGAAACCGGTAACAGCGCCGCCGGGTCAACGTCCACGGAATCTGCGGGTGAAAGAATCCGCAGCTTCTTGACAGTGATCTGCAACTGGTCGCGGTAGAGCGCCGCCGCCCCTTCAACTTGGACAATGCAGCCCGTGTCAATAGAACTGTAGTCCACACTGAGCGGATGCCATATTTTTGCCTCCAGACTTCCGCTCGCGTCAGAGAGCGTCAAGCGCCAGTATGGGCTGCCGTTGGACGTCTGCCCCTGAGCAGCTGCGCTCACTACAAACAGGCCGCGCACTGCTGTTGCGGAGGTTATGTCTTTGACGTATTGTCCTTTTTCCATAGAGTGTCTGCCGGATTAAGAGTGTTATAAAAAGCCAGCGGAAAGTCGGCGACTGTTCCTCTTATTTTCTTTCTTTTTGGGGTATTGTCAAATGGACGTTTTGCTCACAAACGATGACGGAATCCGCGCCATAGGCCTGCGGACATTATACGCCGCCCTGCGCGAAGCCGGGCACACCGTACATGTGGTGGCCCCCATACGCCAGCAATCGGGCGTCGGGCACTCGCTCACAGTTTTTGAACCGGTGCGGGCCATTGACATTGTTGAGCCGAATTTTCAGGGCACGGGCATTTACGGCACGCCCACGGACTGCGTCAAGCTGGCGCTGGCAACTCTTTTGCCCAAACAGCCGGACATGGTGATTTCCGGAATCAACGCGGGACAAAATGTAGGCCCGGATATCCTGTATTCCGGCACTGTGGGGGCAGCCACTGAAGCGGCTCACGAAGACCTTCCCAGCATTGCCGTTTCTCATAACGACCACAGGGCAAGCGAAGACCTGCTGCCCCAGGCGCGGCACTTGGTGGAACTGGCGGAACGCATTGACTGGACGCGCCTTGCGCGGCGGCGCGTGCTGAATATCAATTACCCGGCAGGGCAGCTCAGCAAGGCCAAGGGCATAAAAGTGTGTCCCCAGACGAGCGCTGTGTGGAAAAACGTGTATACTGAACGCTTTGATCCGCGCGGCGCGCCCTACTGGTGGCTGGAAGGCGAAATTCCGGAACACACGATCAACCCCGGTTCGGACAAGGACATGCTCAACAAGGGCTATATCACCATAACGCCGCTGTGTTTTGAATTTACCGACCATTCCGGCATGGACAGTTTGCGCGATATGGAGCATATGCCCATAGATCTTCCCTGACCGCTCCGTCAACAGCTTGCGCATATTACAGGAGATAAACTGAAAATCCCATGAAAACAGCACTTTATCCAGGAACTTTCGACCCCTTGACCAACGGCCACATCAGTTTGATACGGCGAGGATGCGATGTGTTTAATCAGATCATCGTGGCTGTGGCCGACGCTACGCCCAAACGACCGCTTTTCAGCCATGAGGAACGCGTTGCAATGGCACGCGAGGCGCTTCAGGGCGAAGACCGCGTTGTAGTTGAGCCGTTCACCGGCCTTACGGTGGACTATGCGGTCAAGCGCGGCGCATGCGCCCTGCTGCGTGGCCTGCGGGCTGTTTCCGACTTTGAGTACGAATTTCAGCTTGCCCTGATGAACCGCCGTTTGCAGCGTAAAATCCAGACAATTTTTATGATGACGGACTACCGGTGGCTGTTCATCAGTTCCACTATAGTAAAGGCTGCGGCCAGTCAGGGCGGGGATGTCAAGGGACTGGTGCCCGAAAACGTGCGCCGTTGTCTTATGGAAAAATACGCCAACGGTGAAGTGCGCCAGTCCACACCATGCCTTGCAATCCCGTACGGCGGATTCAAAATTTCATGATTCCGGTTGTCTGTCTGGCAGGTCCTACAGGCTCAGGCAAGTCATCCGCCGCCCTTGCGCTGGCTGAAGCGCTGAATGGCGAAATACTGAACGCGGACTCCAGGCAGGTCTATTCCGATCTGCCGATTATTACCGCCCAGCCAACCCCACAGGAACGTGCTGCCCGCCCTCATCATCTCTACGGATTTTTGGCCACAGACAAAAAAATCAGCGCCGGACGCTGGGTGGAACTGGCGACGGCAAAAGCGCGCGTCCTGCATGAAGCCGGCAAAATTCCTGTCATTGTCGGCGGCAGCGGCCTGTATTTTCAAGCGCTTTTGCATGGAATCACCGTCATACCGCCCGCGGATCCGGCCATCGGCGCGCATCTGGCGGGACGCTTGAACAAGGAGGGATCGCCCGCCCTCCATCTGGAACTGGCAAAGGCAGACCCGGACTATGCCGCGCGTATCCACCCGAACGACCGGCAACGCATCCTGCGCGCGCTGGAAGTGCTGGAAATCACAGGACGCCCTTTTACTTGGTGGCATACAAACGCCATGGCGCCGCCGCTGTGCAAGGGGCCGCTTTTTATTATCAACGCCGATTTACGCCGTCTTACGCCGCGCCTTGCCGGCCGCATTGAGCAAATGTTGGCCTGTGGGGCGCTGGAAGAGGCAAAATTCGCTTTCAGCCGGTGCGCTGATCCCGAGGCTCCCGGATGGAGCGGCATAGGCGCGGCCGAACTGCTGGCGTATGTGCGGGGTAGCCTGTCCTTTGACACATGCCGGGAGCTTTGGCTCAAAAATACCCGTGCCTATGCCAAACGCCAGTTGACATGGTTTCGCGCGCGCCCTGAGGCCATCATGCTCCCCCCGCAGCAGACGGACAAACTGCCGGCACTTGCCCGCGCATACAAATTCTGAAATTGCATTTTCAAACGCCACACTATCCTTGACATGCCGGTCGCTCTACTCTATTACTGAAAAGGTAGTGCGTTTGCCCCAACGCCAACGCTTTCTGTCAATGTGTACAGGGCAAACATTCTCTATGAACTACTGCCTGTATGCAAAAGGACAAACACATGAGGAACGGCACAACACTGCTTCTGCTGGCGGCGGTTGCCATGCTCAGCGCGGCGTGTCTGACAACCCGGGAGGCGCTGGCGGCGCCCGCCCAGGAAGTTGTGGACTACAACGTCTCGCCGACCAGGATCATCTTTCCTGTCGGCGAAAAGCCCAATTCAGCGGGCGTTGGCATGAGACCAACTGTTTTCAATCATCTTGTTCACGAAAAGAAAATTGATAACTGTCTGTCCTGTCATCACACCGGTGAAACAAAGGCATGTACCACATGCCACACTATGGAAGGCAAGGCGGAAGGCAACTTTATCACGCTCACCAAGGCCATGCACACGCCTGTTGTCGCAAAGCGCCCCAAGGGCGAGCCTACGCCGCAAAGCTGTGTGAGCTGTCATCAGCAGCAGCTTGCGCAACGTGAATGCGCGGGATGCCACAGTATTGTCAGTGTCGCACATGCTACGCGCAAAACATCCTACTGCGCCCCCTGTCATAACATGACTCCTTCCATAACAAAGGCGCAGATGCAGCAGGGCAGCGCCGGTGTCTTGCCAGACAAGGACAAAGTGGCGCTGGCCGCTGAAACCATGTCCGCGCAAAAGTCTGTCAGCCATCTCACGCCCGAGGACGGCCCCTATAAAGTCTACATCGGGGAGATTGCCGACAAATTTGAGTCGAACTTGTTCGCGCACCGCCGCCATGTTGAATCCATCATGGAAAAACTCAAGGACAACAAGCTGGCACAGGCCTTCCACACGCAACCGGAAACCCTTTGCGCCACCTGCCACCACAACGCGCCTCTGTCCGCAACGCCTCCAAAATGCGGCAGTTGTCATAAATCGACCATTGACCCGAATCAGCCTGAACGCACGAGCCTCAAAGCCGCCTACCACCTGCAATGTATGAGCTGTCACAGGGCTATGCAGGTTGCCAGGCCCATCGACACATCGTGCGTCACATGCCATAAGCCACGCGCTCCGCAGCGCACCGACTAGTACGGAGAATACTATATGAATCGCAGAAAATTTCTGTCTATTCTTGGCAGTGCGGGCGTGGTTTCAGCATTGAGCACAGCCCGTGAGGCAAAGGCCGGAGGGACGCATTCCTTCCCTTATTATGAGGGAAGCTACGGCGTACTGCACGACACAACCCGCTGCATCGGCTGCCGCCAGTGCGAAGCCGCCTGTAACCAGGTCAACAATCTGCCGAAACCTCAAAAATCTTTTGACGATCTTTCAGTCTGCGCAACCCGTCGCCGTACTTCGGCCAGGGAATGGACTGTCGTCAACAAATATGTGGTGCACGGCAAACCTGTTTTCCGGAAATTACAATGCTTCCACTGTAACGATCCGGCCTGCGCCGCCGCCTGCTTTGCAAAATGCTTCCAGAAACAGCCGGACGGCAGTGTGGCTTACGACGGCACACAGTGCGTGGGCTGCCGCTACTGCATGATAGCCTGTCCTTTTTATATGCCGGGCTTCCAGTACGATGACGCCTTTGATCCGCTGGTGATGAAATGCACCTTCTGCGCGCCTCGCATGAAAGAAGGCAAACTCCCCGGCTGTATAGAGGCATGCCCCATGGATGCCCTGACATTCGGCAAGCGCAGCGATCTGATCAAGGTTGCGCGTAGTCGCATGCGGAAAAGTCCCGGGAAGTATGTAGACTATATTTATGGGGAATGGGATGCTGGCGGCACGGCATGGATAACGCTTGCCCCTGCATCGGGCACGGCAACGGCGGCTTCGGCCAATCCTGCCCACGATCTGCATCCCCTTGACCTCGATACGCATCTGGGTAACCGCCCGATAGGCGAGCTTACATACGGCGCTCTGGGCGCTGTGCCCATGATAGTCGCCTTCTGGCCTGTGCTGTTCGGTGGCGCTTACGCCATAAGCAAACGCCGCGATGCCATCCATGAGGCTGAAAAAGAAGCGGTCGCCAGAGAGGTCAAAAACGATATAAGTTATGTCGTCAACACAGCTGCGAACAAAGTTGCTGAAACCCACGGGCCGGCCGCGGCTGACACTGTCCGCCAGGCGGCTTCAGACGCTTTAAAAGTCTGTGAACGGCCCCTGCGGTCATAGGGGAGGGGATAAGTAAATGGCACACCACAACATTATCATTCCCACAAAAGACAAACTGTTCAACCTCGGCGAATTTTCGTTGCGTCGGCCGGGCAACCTTGTCACTGCGGTCATACTGGCGGTGGGTTTAATCATTACGGTCATCCGTTTTACCCAGGGCATCGGCTCTGTCACCAATCTTTCCGATGTACAGCCTTGGGGCATGTGGATCGGCTTTGACCTGCTCTGCGGCGTATGTTTGGCCGCGGGCGGCTATTTTACCACTGTGGGTTGTTATGTCATGGGCATGAAGCACTTTCATTCGGCTGTGCGCCCTGCCGTGACAACGGCCTTTCTCGGCTATGCCTTTGTTGTCATTGCCCTTTTGTATGACCTTGGTCACCCTCTGCGCCTGCCGTACATGTTTTTTTTCCCCGGCACGACATCCGTGCTTTTTGAAGTTGGCCTGTGTGTGGCCACGTATCTGACAGTGCTTTTTGTGGAATTTTCCATCGCACCCATGGAATGGCTCGCCGGCAAATTCCCCTTCCTTCTTAACTGGCGCAAGCTGGTCATCCGCTGCACCATTATTTTGACTATCTTTGGCGTGACGCTTTCCACCCTGCACCAATCCTCTCTTGGCGCGCTGTACCTGATCGCGCCCGGCAAAGTGCACCCGCTCTGGTATTCGCCCTTTATGCCCATGTTCTTTTTTGTAAGTTCCATGGCTGCGGGAGCGTCCATGGTTATTTTTGAAGGCATGTTCGCCCACAAGGGCGTCCATCATTATATGGACGCAACTCATCTGCGGGAAGCCGACGAAATTGTTTTCAGTTTCTCCAAAGCGGCGTCGTTCATACTGTTTGCCTATTTCATGATCAAGTTCACAGATATGCTGGTACAGGCAAATCTGCCCTATCTTGTTTCCGGTTACGGTCTGTGGTGGCTGGTGGAAATGCTCTTCTTCATCCTCATGCCCGCCTTGCTCTATGCCAAGGGTTCCAGGGAACGCAATCTCAAACTCTGCCGCTTTGCCGCCGCCAATACGGTGTTGGGCATAGTGCTCAACCGCTTCAATGTGTCCATGATTGCTTTCAATTATGCGCTGCCCTCCGCAGAGCGCTATTTCCCGAGCATTTGGGAAATATGTATCTCCGTCTTTGTGGTAACCATGGTTGTGACGGCATACCGCTTTATCGTTTACCACATGCCGGTGCTCTATGAACATCCCGACTTCAAGGACGCCCACTAGGAGGAGCCGCTATGGAATTTCATATTTTTTATGAATACTTTTTGTACAGTAAAAACTGGGCATATATCCTAATGTTTTTGATCTTGCCGATCTATGTGGTTTTTTGGAACACACTGCTGTACCCGATGAAAAAGAAGCGCAACAACAGCCTTTAGAGGGTGCATTTGACAACCGGACAGCTTTGCGCCTAGTAACTGTGATTCGGGTCGTTAACTCAGTAGGTAGAGTATCTGCCTTTTAAGCAGAGAGTCGCAGGTTCGATCCCCGCACGACCCACCAACCCATGATTTCATAAAGTCCCGTAAAGCCCAAAAGGTCTTACGGGGCTTTGTTTTTACGGGTTTTTACAGTTCCATAAGGTTGCAAAAATACATTGACATGCCACGAAAAGGGGGGCATTTTTGTGGGGCATGTGGAATATCTAAAAAATGGATGCCCCCAATGTCTCTGTCTGATTCCGCAATTCGTTCTGCCAAGCCAAAAGAAAAGGCATACAAACTGTTCGACGGTCAGGGGCTGTATTTGGAAGTTGCCCCCATCGGTAGCAAATATTGGCGGCTCAAATATCGCTTTGCCGAAAAAGAGAAGCGTTTTTCTATTATTGATGCCTACACGGGCAACATCATTGTACGCGCTGCGCTGTCTCTTGCGCCCTGGGAAATTGCGCCGGGCAGAGTGGATAGAGTTTGATATCGCTGCGGTTGAAGGCGTATCCCTGTGCCGCGCGTATGAAAATGCGTCAACTGCACATCGTCCCACTGGCAAGTCAGGTTGTGAGTATCCTTGAAGATCTGCGTCAGTACACGGGGAATAGTCGTTTCCTTATGCAACCCTCAACTCCGTTCGGAAATGTTTCTGATATGTCATTATCCCCATTATGCTGTGTGCCAAGGGCGTAAACGCGGTATCCATCGTGGGACATTCCGTTTGTATTCCCGATAGGCGTCACCAAAACGTTTCTCCAGCGTTTTTTCTTCCACAAGCGGGAAGTAGAGCATATTGCCGAAGACAAAGATGACAAGGAAGATGGCGATTGCCCATGAATTCAGCAGAAGTGCCTCAGCGGCCTGCATAATGAACACGCTGGACAACATGGGGTTGCGGACATGGCAATAAGGACCGGCCACGACAAAGCATCGGGGCGGGTCCCAAGGAGCCGCCGTTCCTTGTCCGATAGAGTGAAACAGACGCATCGTCCATGCGGCTAACCCTAGCCCCAAAAGCAACAGTATGCATCCGATTGTAAGCGGTAACGTATGGTTTGTCCTCCATTGGTGGTCAGTCAGCCAAAGGATGACTGACGGAATGAAGATAAGAACATTCATCGGTAGGATGAGAATCGATAGAGCCCATTGGCGTTTTGTTGGCATTGTTGTTATCCCTATTTGTCGTTGAGTTTGACAGTCCTTCAGCGAACGTGCGGACGACCGTTAGGTAGTTACAACAAAATCGGACAAAAAGAAATGATTCCATTGATTGAACAATTTTAGCTGTTTTTAGCGTATTTTCTCTTGTCAGGCTGCCCTTAAAACACCTTTCTGACTCCACAGAACCGATTTTATAGGCATTAGTTGAAAAATATAAAAGAAGGTAAATCTGCTAAAGAATCCTCCAATGCTTGTAATATATCACAAGCTCATAAAAAGATTCATGCGGTGGGCAAAGAATGGTGTTTGGCAGATGATTTCAATACATTAGCGAATGTCAAGCCCTATTCGCGTAAAACCCGTCACCGTTATGGTGTCGTTCACAACTTTGGCCACTTCACGCACCACATCGCTCACGCTTTTTTTGTCGTCGCGGATATAGGGCTGATCCAGCAGGCACACTTCCTTCTGGAATTTTTTTACCGCACCGTCAGCGATTTTGTCCACAATATTTGCCGGTTTGCCGTCTTCCAGAGCTTTTTTGCGGTACACCTCGCGCTCACGCTCCATAGCCGCCGCGTCAAGGCTTGAAGCGTCCAGAGCCATAGGGCTGGCAGCCGTCACCTGCATGGCCAGATTTTTACCCAGTTCCAGCACTGCATCCGTCGTCCCACTTGCCGCAAGACCGCAGGTAAAATACACCAGTGCGCCGATTTTGCTGTTGGCATGCACATACTGTCCAACCCCTTCCGCATCTGAAGCGCGTGTGTGGCAAACAAATTTGCCCACCTGCATATTTTCGCCGACCGAGGCGATGAGCTGGGTCAGTTCTTCGCCCACAAGCGCCTGCAGGGCGTCACTGTCCGCAGGGTTGTTGTCCAGCACGGTCTTTGTAACGCCGGCGGCCATTGCCTTGAACTGCTCCCCGCGGGCAACAAAATCCGTCTCGCACAGGAGAGACGACAGCGCTGTTTTTTTGCCGTCCGCGCTTGACATGACAGTCACAAGCCCCTCACATGTGGCGCGCCCTGTTTTTTTGGCGGCCTTTGCCATGCCTTTCTGGCGCAGCCAGTCCACTGCTTTTTCCAGATTACCGTCCACCTCTACAAGAGCCTTCTTGCAGTCCATCATGCCCGCGCCTGTCTTGTCACGCAGTTCTTTTACCATTTGAGCGCTAATTGTCATTGTCTTCTCCAAAAAATACGCGCTAGTCAGCTAGCTATTTCCTGAACAGTTTCACGGGCCGGAGCAGGTTCCGCGCCCAAAGACGGATCCGGAATTTCTTCAGACAGCATCGCGTCCTCAATGCTGTTTTTGCCGTCTTTGCCCATCGCAGTACCTTCCAAGCACGCTTCGGCAAAGGCCGTCACAAAAAGCTTGATGGCGCGGATGGCGTCGTCGTTGCCAGGAATAATATAGTCAACAAGATCAGGGTCACAGTTCGTGTCTGTAACCGCCACAATGGGTATCCTGAGTTTGCGGCATTCCTTCACGGCAATGTCTTCACGATTCGGGTCGATAATAAAGGCAATCTGCGGCAGGCACTCCATATTCTTGATGCCGCCCAACGCTTCTTCAAGTTTGCGCATCTCCCTCTCCAGCAAAAGGCTCTCCTTTTTCTGGTAGCGGTTGATAGCCCCGTCGCCAAACATGATTTCCAGTTTTTTCAAGCGGTCCACACTTCTCTGGATCGTGACAAAGTTTGTCAGAGTGCCGCCCATCCAGCGGTTCGTCACATGAAACTGTCCTGCCCTACCCGCCTCGACAGCCACCGCCTCCTGAGCCTGGCGTTTGGTGCCGATAAAAAGCACCTTGCCGCCAGTCGCCACAGTTTCCACTACCTTGTCGTAGGCTGTGCGAAAAAGTTTTACCGTCTGCTGCAAGTCAATAATATGGACACCGTTGCGCGCGCCAAAAATATAGGGGCGCATTTTCGGATTCCAGCGGTGGGTCTGGTGCCCGAAATGCACGCCGGTTTCCAGCATCTGCTTCATGCTGACATAAGCCATACTCACTCCTCCAAAGGGTTTGCCTCCACCCTGGCCCAGCAATCCGCCCCAAACCGGTCTGGCAGACACAACGTCCGAACGCCAGAAACCGGCACCCAGAGACAGCAACCAGAATGTGTGTGATTGAGAACGAATTTTTTAACGCGTTGCCGGAAAAAGAGCAAGCATTTTTTTATGAACCTACTCCGGTGCGGGCGGCGGTTCTTCGGCGTGGAGTTCTTCCGTTCATTGACAATGCCTGCAGCAATGGTAAACTCATGATACGAAACACATTTGCGTAGCCAAACAACGCACGAGGAACACTATGGCTGAATTCCCGCTTCTGGACGAACCGGAAATCGCACGCACGCTGGAAAACCTAGCATCACGGGTGGTTGAGCGTCACAACAAGGACACTCTGGTGATGCTGGTGGGCGTACAGCGGCGCGGCGCGGATTTGGCGCGCCGCCTTGTCGGCCTGATCGAAGCGCGCGCGGGCATCCGCCCCGCATTCGGCACGCTTGACATCAACCTCTACCGTGACGACTGGACAAGTGTTGAAGGCAAACCGCAGATTGGGGAATCGAGCATTCCCGACGCTGTGAATGACAAACTTGTCATTCTGGTGGATGATGTGCTTTTCAGCGGGCGCACGGTACGCGCTGCCCTGGAGGCCCTGCTGGATTACGGACGCCCGAAGGCGGTGGAACTTATGGTCCTCATTGACCGCGGCCACCGCGAACTGCCCATCCAGGCCGACTACGTGGGGCATTTTATCCAAACCGACCGCCACGAACGTGTGGATGTGCTGCTTAAAGAACGTGACGGAAAAGATGCTGTGCTGCTTTCCCGGGATCAGCCTGCCATGTCTGGATAAAAAGAGTTAACGGAGTTTGAATGCCATGAAAAAATCCGGCAACGCGTTACCTGTGGACGTGAGCATGCCGCATCTTGACGCTGTTGTGGCGCGTCTTTGTAACCCCCTGTCGCTGGACGTTGTCTGGCACAATCCGGCACAGGGCGCGGCCATGCCGTCCCTGACAGATCTTGAGGGAATCATGAGCCGCCTGTCAGCCGCAATTTTTCCTGGATATTTCGGTTCCGCCAACATGCGGCGCGAATCCATGCGCTACCATCTTTCGGCAAACCTTGACTCCATTTACCGCATGTTGAGCGAACAGCTCCTGCGCGGCTTCTGCTTTGCCTGCTCCAAACAGAAAAACGCCAGGACATCTTGCAAGACGGACAGCGAACAGGCCGCGCTGGCCTTTATGGACCAACTGCCTGAAATCCGCCGGATGCTGGCAGGGGACGCCAATGCGGCCTATGAAGGCGATCCGGCCGCCACAAGTCCGGGAGAAACGATTTTTTGCTACCCTTCACTGCGGGTTATGCTACACCACCGTATCGCGCATGCGCTCTATACCCTTAACGTACCCGTGATTCCACGAATCATCTCGGAAATGGCCCACGCGCGCACAGGCATTGACATCCATCCGGGCGCGTCCATCGGCGAGGAATTTTTTATTGATCACGGCACAGGCGTTGTGATCGGCGAAACCTGCATCCTTGGGCGCAACTGCCGCCTGTATCAAGGGGTAACGCTTGGGGCGTATTCTTTCCCAAAAAATTCCGACGGCACGCTGATCAAGGGCGTCCCCCGGCATCCTGTTCTGGAAGACGCTGTGACGGTCTATTCCGGAGCGACCATTCTGGGAAGAGTTACCATTGGGCGCGGGGCAATAATCGGTGGCAACGTCTGGGTTACGGAAGATGTGCCACCCGGCGCAAGAATTCTGCAGGACAATTCGCATGTGTAACGCAACGCGCCTGCCCATGCTGTGTCTGGTCGCATTACTGCTGGTAACGCTGTTGCTGGGCGCGTGTGGGCAGAACGCCTGGGTGCAGGCCAGGGGGCAGTCGACTGTCAGTGTGGGCGTGGGCAGCCGCTAGCGCGGACTTCAGGATAGCCGCCGGCAAGTCCAAACTCGTACTTCACCCGAAAATTCCCGGTGAGGCCTTCGCGTTTGCCGATGTGGCCATGGAGGCCAATGTCAAAATGGCTCAATTAAAGCGATTCATGGCCTGACCTGCCTCCCAGGTTTCGCCCGCTTGACAGACAGCCCTGTCTCACGTATAGCTCCTTTTTTCTTTCCTTGCTCGCGGCTGTAGAGCGATGCAGCAACGCGGGCTGTTAATCCACAAGGAGTCCATTATGCGGAAATTTGAAACACTGCTGCTCCTTTCACCAGAGCTTTCCGCCGAAAACCGTGAAAACATCCTGCTTGGGCTTGTTTCCATCATCACGCGCGAAGGCGGCACGGCAGCGGAAATTGACCACTGGGGAATGCGCGATCTGGCATATCCGGTACGCAAACAGATGCGCGGCTATTATGTGCGTCTGGAATATCAGGGGCAGCCGGCTCTGGTGGCGGAACTGGAACGCAACATCCGCATCAGCGACGGCATCTTCAAATATGTGACCGTCAAGCTGGCCGACACTACGGCTGAGGAGGTTGCCTGACATGACCTTTAAAAGAAAATTTGCGCCGCGCCGCAAATTCTGCCGCTTCTGCACTGACAAGGAAACGCCGCTTGACTATAAATACCCGGACATACTGCGCGATTTTATTACTGAGCGCGGCCAGATTATTGCTAGGCGCATTACGGGCGTGTGCGCGCACCATCAGCGTCTGCTGACGCGCGAGATCAAACGCGCGCGTCAGATGGCGCTGCTTATTTACACGGCCACGCATGATTCCACCGTCAAGAAAAAGAGCATGATCTAAGGAGGCGTACATGAAACTGATACTTCGCGCCGATGTGGAAAATCTCGGCACTCTTGGCAATGTGGTCAACGTCAAGCCAGGGTATGGACGCAATTATCTGTTGCCCCAAGGCTTGGCCATGACGGCCAGCCCCTGCAACCTGAAAATTTTTGAACTGGAACGCAAAAAACTTGAAGTAAAGATGAACGCGCTGCGTGCCCAAGCGCAGGACATAGAGGCAAAACTTGAAGCCCTGCGCGTTGTTATCCCCATGCGCGTTGGCGAAAACGGCAAACTGTACGGCTCCGTCACCACAGCCATTATTGGAGACGCCTTTGACTCTGCGGGCGTGGAAACAGACCGCCGCAGAATCTTGCTGGACACCCCTATCCGTTCCCTGGGCGAGCATCAGGTGCGCGTCCGCCTGCACGCCGGCATTATCGCAACAGTTCTGATTGAAGTGGTCTCCGACCAGCAGCCGGAAGAAGAGGGGCGTGCAGTCCAAACCGGACAATCAGACCAGGCATGCCCTGCTGAACTTGTGGACTCTGTGGAATCCGCGCATCAGGCGGACCAGACCCGGACAGAAACAACCTGACAAAGGCCGGACTGTGACCTCGCCGACTACTGACACGACAGACGCCTCCGGCCACAATGCCGGGGGCGTTGTTTCTCTTGACAGGGCGGGAAAGCGCGACGGCATGAACGCCGTCATAAGCCGCGTGCCGCCGCACAGCGTTGAGGCGGAGCAGGCCGTGCTCGGCGGCGTGCTTTTGCGCCCGTCAATCATGAACACGCTTGTGGATTTACTGGTTGCGGAAGATTTTTATCTGCCCGCCCATGCGACGATTTATCGCGTCTATCTGGAACTTTACTGCAAATCCGCGCCCATAGACCTTGTGACAACAGCTGAACAGCTCAAAAACCGTAACGCGCTGGAGACCGCGGGCGGGGCGGTGTATCTTGCGGAGTTGGCGCAGGCCGTGGTTTCCGGCGCAAACGCGGAATATTATGCCGTCATGGTGCGCGACAAGGCTCTGCAACGTAGCCTTGTCGATGCCTGCGCTGGCATTATCAGCAACTGTTATGACTCCTCGCGCGATGTGGCAACCCTGCTTGACGATTCCGAGCAGGCTGTTTTCAAGATCGCCCAACGCACGACAGGTCGCGATTTCGCAACCTCAAAATCTCTCGTTGAGGATGTTTTCAAAAAACTCGAAAAACTGGCGGACGCCAGGGATGTGGTCACGGGCGTGCCCACCGGCTATGCCCGCCTTGACCATCTCACCGCCGGCCTTCAGTCCTCGGACCTTATTATCGTGGCCGCGCGGCCGAGCATGGGCAAAACAGCCTTTGCCCTCTGTATGGCCCTCAATGCCGCCCTTCAACACCAGATACCCACGGCCATCTTTTCACTGGAAATGAGCAAGGAGCAGCTCATGCAGCGTATGCTGGCCGTTGAGGGCAGGGTGGATTTGTCCCATCTGCGCCGCCCGTCACAGATTACCGACCAGCAATGGCTGGATTTGCAAATAGCCGCTGGGCGGCTTGCCGAGTCGCCCATTTTTGTCGACGACACCCCCGACCTCACAACCCTTGAGATGCGCGCGCGCGCGCGCCGCCTCAAGGCGGAAAAAAATATCGGGCTTGTGCTTGTGGACTATTTGCAGCTTATGCGCACCAGTCGCCGCACCGATTCGCGGGAACTTGAAATTTCTGACATTTCACGCTCTCTCAAGGGGCTTGCCAAGGAACTGAACATCCCTGTAGTGGCCCTCTCCCAGCTTAACCGCAAAGTTGAAGAGCGCGGAATCAAGGACAAACGCCCCATGCTGTCGGATCTGCGCGAATCGGGCGCTATTGAACAGGACGCTGACGTCATCATGTTTATCTACCGTGAAGATGTGTACAAATTCCAGAAACCGGCGGAAAGGCCCCTGCAGGGAAGCGCTGAAATAATTATCGGCAAACAGCGCAACGGCCCTGTGGGTATTGCGGAATTGCAGTATATTGCGCCCTATACATCCTTTGTGGACATTGCGCCGGAACGTTGTGTGCCTCCGTCAGAGAGCGCTGGGCAATAGAATTGTGTTTTTTTTGCCATATGCGTTGACAAGAAAGGCAAAGCATGTTTTTCTGCTCCCCAAGGCCGCGTGCCGTCAATACGTTTTGCCGGATAAACTGCGCGGGAAGATTATTTTTTTTGAGAGGGTGCTTCATGTCCAAGTCTATTTATGTCGGGAACCTTCCCTGGTCAGCCAATGAGGAACAAGTGCAAGACCTTTTTGCCGAACACGGCACAGTGTTATCCGTGAAACTCGTCAGCGACAGGGAAACCGGACGTGCACGCGGTTTCGGTTTTGTGGAAATGGAGGACGGCGAAGCCGATGCCGCCATTGAGGCGCTGGATAACTTCAGCTTTGGCGGTCGCACGCTGCGCGTGAACGAAGCCAAACCAAGAACGTCGCGTCCGCCCCGCTACTAGTCCGTTCCGACAGATATTTGCCCCGGCGTCCCGTCGGGGCATTTTTTCTCGTCATCGCGCACATGCTTGCTACTTGCCACGGATCGCATTAACATAACAACGCAAAACAGCAAAGTATGTTCATCCATAAACATTCGAGCTTCTGCAATCATAGATCGCTGCCCTGATAGCGGAACTTCAAAAAGGACGGAATGCCTGATGCATCTGCGCAAACGGGTGGTTGTTACCGGCGGCGCCGGCTTTTTGGGATCACACTTGTGCGAACGTTTGATCGCGCAGGGGCATGAAGTGCTGTGTGTCGACAATTTTTTTTCCAGCGCGCGGGACAACATTACCCACCTTATGGACTACAGGTCTTTTGAACTGTTGCGCCATGATATCACCTTCCCCCTCTATGTGGAGGCGGACGAAATCTACAATCTCGCTTGTCCGGCTTCGCCCGTACACTATCAGCACGATCCCGTGCAAACCATCAAAACCTGCGTGCATGGGGCCCTCAACATGCTGGGGCTGGCAAAACGCCTTAAGGCGCGCATTTACCAGGCTTCCACAAGCGAGGTCTACGGCGACCCGCTTGTACACCCGCAATCAGAAGACTATTGGGGGCATGTCAACCCCAATGGGCTTCGTTCCTGCTACGATGAGGGCAAGCGTTGCGCTGAAGCGCTTTTTTTTGCCTACCACAGGCAGGGAGGTCTGCCCATCAAGGTTGGGCGCATTTTCAACACCTACGGCCCGAGAATGCACCCCAACGACGGACGGGTTGTGTCCAATTTTATTGTCCAGGCGCTGAACGACCGGTCGCTCACCATTCACGGCAACGGCAGCCAGACACGTTCTTTCTGTTATGTGGACGATCTGGTGGAATGTATTCTGCGGTTCATGGCCTCGCCCGATGATTTTGTCGGTCCTGTGAATATGGGCAATCCCGACGAATTTACTATCAAGGAACTTGCTGAAAAAATTGTGAATTTTACAGGAAGCCGTTCGCGGATCGAGTACAGACCTCTGCCCGACGATGATCCCAAGCAACGCCGTCCGGACATCACCTTGGCTCGCGAAAAACTTGACTGGGTTCCGTCTGTGCCGCTTGCCGACGGGCTGAAAAAAACCATTGAATATTTCAAGGCGTTTTGTTGTTGAACACGAAGTTGAAACTACTCACAAGCCGGCTTCACGAGCACAAAGCCGAGAACATTGTCAGCACCGAATCTTAAAGAGTCCTCTGCCGACACGTTGATTGTGCTCACCGCAACCTCGGCTTTATGAAAGGGATGCCTATGACACCCACACTGCTTCTGATTCTTGACGGATGGGGCATGGCGCCTCCCTGTTGCGGCAATGCCATTGCCCTGGCAAAAACGCCCAGCATCGACGCGCTTATGGCGCGCTGTCCGCATTCCGAGCTTGTCGCCTCAGGACGCGCTGTGGGCCTGCCGGCGGGCTACATGGGTAATTCTGAAGTGGGGCACCTGAACATAGGCGCCGGGCGGATTGTGTATCAGGACATGACTCGCATTGACGTTGCCCTTGAAGACGGTTCTCTTGCCGCAAACGCGGTGATCAATGACCTGTTGACGGCTGTCAGGGAGAGCGGGGGCCGCCTGCACCTCGCGGGTCTGCTCTCGGACGGCGGCGTGCACAGCCACGTCAACCACCTGAAGGCCCTGTGCGCCATGGCCGCAAAGGTCGCTGTGCCTGTACGCATACACTGCATCATGGACGGGCGCGACACGGATCCGGAAAGCGGTGCGGCCTGTATGGCCGACCTTGAAAGCTATGTCCGGACGCTGCCGAACGTGCGCATTGCCGATCTCGTGGGACGCTACTATGCTATGGACCGCGACACCCGCTGGGAGCGCGTCAAGACTGCCTGGGATGCGCTGGCGCACGGTCAGGCCGCTGTGTCGTCAACGCCGGCGCAAGCGCTGTCTGTATCCTACGCTGCCGGCACCACAGACGAATTTGTCAAGCCCGTACGTTTTGACACCAATGATGCGCCGGGCATTGTCGACGGGGACGGCGTTTTTCTGTTCAATTTCAGGGCAGACCGTATGCGCGAGCTGACCCGTGTTTTTATTGACGAAGATTTTTCAGAATTTGACTGCAGCGGGCGTCCGCGGCTTGCGGGCATAGCCACCATGACGCCCTATGACGCCCACTTTGCTGTTCCTGTGGCTTTTCCGAAAGAAACCATTACGCTGGGACTTGGCGAAGTGGTATCGCTGCAGGGTATGCGCCAGCTCCGTCTGGCGGAAACAGAAAAATACGCGCACGTGACCTATTTTTTTAACGGCGGACGTGAAGACCCCTTTGACGGAGAAGATCGCATTTTGGTGGATTCGCCGCGTGACGTGCCCACCTACGATTTCGCGCCGGCCATGAGCGCCCGTGAAGTGGCAGACAGATTTGTGGAAGCATGGGACAGAGCACTGTACGATCTGGTAGTCTGCAATCTGGCCAACGGCGACATGGTGGGGCACACGGGCGTTTTGTCCGCGACCGAACAGGCCTGCGCCGTGGTGGACGAATGCGTTGGACGCATGGCAAAGGCTGTGGAAGCCCGTAATGGACGCATGCTCATTATTGCCGATCACGGAAACTGCGAAACCATGCTCACGGAAGACAACCGCCCGCACACAGCCCACACCACGAACCCCGTGCCCTGCATTCTGCTTGAGCCGGACGGCGCTGTCAGCGCGCTGGCAAACGGCAAACTGGCCGATGTAGCGCCGACGCTTCTTGATCTCTGGGGCATCGCCCCTTCCGCTTCCATGACGGGCACGGCGCTAAGGGGCAAAGCGTGAACAAACGACAGATACCGCTCACGCCCGTGCCGCCGACCGGCATGGAAATGCTGTTTTTTTACCAATGCCCCCACTGCGGGCGGCAGGTGCCCTTGGTCAGCCCTACAGAGCCGAAAATGACAAAATGCGATGTCTGCGCAAAATCTTTTCCCATCATTCCCGTGGACGAGCACAGCCTGCACTATGTGCGAATTATGCTTGCCGGCGGTAAGGCCGCCTCTTCGCCGGATTTTTTATGAATCCGTAAAATTTTGTTTGCCATTTTTTGGTTTTTATTTATGATAATTTTGATTGATTTAATTTGAGTTAAAATCAGACAAGCGCCAATGAGTATGGATACGGAGCGCGCGCATGAAACCCGACACCATTCTTGCACAAGCCGGTTCCAGAAGAGACGCAAGCACAGGGGCTGTTTCCATGCCCATCCATGCCTCGGCCACATTTCAGCATCCCGCTCTTGGGCAAAGCACGGGGTTTGATTATTCCAGAACAGGCAATCCCACGCGCCAGGCGCTGGAGCAAACGCTGGCGGACTATGAGGGCGGTGCCGGCGCGCTGGCCTTTTCTTCCGGGCTGGCTGCGATTGATGCGGTACTGCGCCTTTTTTCCTCCGGAGACGCGTTTGTTGTTACTGAAGACATGTACGGCGGCACCTTCAGACTTTTTGAAAACTTCGGCGTCCAGCGCGGTCTGCGTTTTGTCTGTGTGGATACTTCCGACACGGACGCTGTTGCGCGGGCATTTTGCTCATCAAAGGCAAAAGCACTGTTTGTGGAACTGCCCACCAATCCCCTGCTGAAAGTGGCTGATCTGCCCGCGCTGGCCCAATGCGCAAAGGCGCATAACGCGCTTTTTATCGTGGACAATACGTTTTTGACACCAGCCGCGTGCAGGCCCCTGGACATCGGCGCGGATATCACCGTGTACAGCGCCACAAAATATCTGTGCGGACACAATGACGTGTTGGCGGGCATTGTGGTTGCAAAGACGGCGGAACACAACGAACGCCTTGCCTACATTCAGAACGCCACAGGCGCTGTGCTCGGCGCGTTTGAATCTTGGCTTCTGCTCAGGAGTCTGAAAACGCTTGCCCTGCGCCTTGCCAGACACGAAAAAAACGCGCTTGTTGTGGCGGAGTTCCTGCGCAATCATCCAAAAATACACAATCTTCACTACCCCGGGCTTTCTTCGGATCCCGGGTACGCGATTTTGGGCAAGCAATCCAGCAGTTTTGGTGGAATGATTTCCTTTGAAACGGAATCGCGGGCAAAGGCAGAGCATATTCTGTCGTCTCTCAAAGTTTTTATGTTCGCGGAAAGCCTTGGGGGCGCGGAGTCGCTTGTGACGTTTCCGCTTATGCAGACGCACGCGGCCTATGACGCGGAAACTCTGGCGCGGCTGGGCATTACAGACCGCCTGCTCCGCCTTTCCATCGGCCTAGAGGACGCGGGCGATCTGATGGAAGATCTGGCCGCCGTGCTTTAGCGGCATTGGCAAACCATAATTACAGAAAACGCTTGTCCAGTAAACACACAAACCAGGAGAAACCCTCATGTCCAGAATTTTTTCCGACAATTCCAAATCAATCGGACACACCCCGCTTGTCAGACTCAACCGCGTTGCCGGCGGCAAGGTGACAGTGCTGGCAAAAATTGAGGGGCGCAACCCGGCCTATTCCGTCAAATGCCGCATAGGCGCCGCCATGATAGACGATGCTGAAAAACGCGGCGTGCTCAAACCCGGCGTGAAAATTGTTGAGCCGACAAGCGGCAATACCGGCATAGCGCTTGCCTTTGTGTCGGCGGTAAAAGGCTATGAACTGACGCTCACCATGCCGGAAACCATGAGTCTTGAGCGCCGGCGTGTTGTCGCTATGCTGGGGGCAAAGCTGATTTTGACGCCAGGTTCGGAAGGCATGCCCGGAGCTATCAAAAAAGCTGAAGAACTGGCTGCGAGCGGGGAATATTTTATTCCCCAGCAATTCAAAAATCCGGCCAATCCGGCCATCCACGAAGCAACCACAGGCCCCGAGATATGGGATGATACCGACGGCGCTGTTGACGCGCTTGTTGCGGGCGTCGGCACCGGCGGCACCATCACGGGTATTTCGCGCTATATCAAGCGCACAAAGCAAAAGAAAATTGCCTCTGTTGCGGTGGAGCCGAGTACAAGCCCTGTTATCACACAATTCCTTGCCGGGCAGGCCTTGCAGGCCGGACCGCACAAAATTCAGGGTATAGGGGCGGGCTTTATCCCGGACACGCTGGATATGGGTATTCTTGACAGCGTGGAAACTGTAAGCAGTGACGAGGCCATTGAATTTGCCCGCCGTCTCGCCAAGGAAGAGGGCATTCTGGCGGGGATTTCCTCCGGCGCAGCAGCCGCGGCCGCAGCCCACCTTGCGGAACGTTCCGAATTTGCAGGTAAAACTATTGTGGTGATTTTGCCGGACGCCGGCGAACGCTATCTGTCTTCTATCTTGTATGAAGGCGTCGGGCTGTAAGAAAACAGGGCGTCGGGAATCAGGGCGGTGTATGTATGATTGAAAAATGCCCGCCCCGGCAGTCCGTATTCTCAACTACAGGCCGGAAAACTCCAGCACGTTGTTCAGGGGGGCGCTGCTTGCGCACAGCGTCCCCTGCGCGATCACACAACGGTCAAGCCGCCAGTTTTCCATATCCAGCACGTCCAGCCTGCCCGTATGCGCCTGTGTGACGCAGCGGGAAAGCGTCTTCAGCAGTTCCTCCACAGGAAACCAGATTCCCTCAAAGGAAATGCCGGCCGTGTCGCCGTCACGTGAAAGCACAGGAACGGCGCGCGAAGCCGGCAGGGCACGGGCGCACACTGCGGCGAGTTCCGTAAAAAAATCTTCTGAAACAGGAGAAATATTCCCATATACCTTGAGGATCGGCTTGTGGCTCATTGCAGCGTATCCTTCCAGATACCCTTGAGCCGATTTTCATTGATAGGATATGCTATCGACCCAAACAACGCCAGAATCGGAATAAAAATCGTGAACCGCAAAAACGTCATTGCTGTTTTTTGTTCTCTATGGCGTACACTGTCTTGCGCGCCATGGGCTTGATCAGGTCTTTCAACGTATCCAGCATAAGGTTTTCCGTAGCGCCGGAAGAAGGCAGGCCAGTGCGCGTCTGGCCTGCATTGATCGAATCGTGCATGATGCGCGCCTGGCGGTTTGCCACTGCATAACTTACGCGCAATGTTGCGGAAAGCTCTGTTGCGGAAACCTCACGCAGAAACGCTTCGTCCATTTCACCGGTCACAAGAAAATCAGGGTTGCCCTTGCGTGCCTCATTTACAGTGGCCGCATAGGATATCTGCATGCCGCTGCGCGCCATTTCATCGGCAAAGGCGCGGCTGATCCACTGGGCGGGATCGGTGTCCGACAAAAAGGCGGTATTGTCACGGCGTGCGCCCAGCGAAGAACGGTCGACGCGTTTGTCGGTAAATGCCACCACGCTCACTCTCGGAGCGTGGGGCGCCGGCAGCACCGCCGTGTCCGGCGGCGGTGGAAAAATCAGGCGCACATTGTTGCTTGGCCCGCACGCCGCAAGCAGTAGGGTTGTCAGAAAAATGGCAAAGAGGGGATGGGCGTTTTTCATGGCTGCCTCAATTAAGTAGATAAAACACTATAGAATTTTTAGCGACTTTTTTACTATATCTTGAATATTCTTTTCTTGCAAGGGGTTGAGGAGTATGTTATATAGTTTGCACACATGTTTTGCGGGAGCGTACATGATTGATCTCAAACTGGCGCAAAAACAGCCGGAATTTTTGTCCACCGCTCTGGCCGACAGACAGTGCGATCTGAATGTCACCGACTTTCTCGCGCTGGACGCGCGCCGCCGTAAGCTGCTTGCCGAAGTTGAATCCCTGAAAAACAAACTGAACACCGCCTCGGCCGATGTCGCGCGCCAAAAACGTGAAGGACAAAGCATTACGGAGGCTCAGACGCGCCTTGGCGAACTTTCTTCCACCATTAAAGAACTGGACGTGCAAACGGCGGAGGCCAATGACGCTGTGGAGACCTGGCTTTTGCGTGTGCCCAATATTCCGCACTCCTCCGTGCCTGTCGGACGCGACGAAACTGCAAATACAGAAGCGCATCGTTTCGGAATCCCGCGTGCGTTTGATTTTGATCCAAAGAAACACGGGGAACTGGGCGGCGCCTTGGGTGGCCTTGATTTTAAGCGCGCCGCGCGTATGACGGGTAGCCGTTTTGTGGTGACGCTCGGTTGGGCTGCCCATCTTGAACGCGCCCTTGTCAATTTTTTTCTGGACATCCACACGCAGAACAACGGCTATACGGAAACAGGCGTGCCGTATATGGTGAACCGCGCCGCCGTAATAGGCACCGGGCAATTGCCGAAATTTGAGGAAGACCTTTTCAGGTTGCGGGATCGGGACTACTACCTTGTGCCCACAGCGGAGGTGCCTCTGACAAATCTGCACGCTGCCGAGGTTCTGGATGAGGAATACCTGCCGCTCGCCTATTGCGCGGCCACTCCCTGTTTCCGCTCTGAAGCCGGAAACGCCGGCAAGGACACTCATGGCCTCATTCGGATGCACCAGTTCACAAAGATAGAACTGGTGCGCTTTGCACATCCGGACGACAGCATGAATCAGCTTGAGCTGATGTGCGGGCACGCAAGCCGGCTGCTGGAACTGCTGGGATTGCCCTACCGCGTTATTACGCTCTGCACAGGCGATATGGGATTCAGCGCGGCAAAAACATACGATATCGAAGTCTGGATGCCCGCGCAGAGGACATACCGCGAAATTTCCTCCTGCTCCAACTGCACGGATTTTCAGGCCAGACGCGCCAACATTCGCTGCAAACCCAAGGGCGGCAAAGCCGTCTTCGCGCATACGCTCAACGGCTCCGGCCTGCCTGTGGGGCGCGCCTTGGCCGCAATTCTGGAAAATTATCAGCAAAAGGACGGCGGCGTGCGCCTGCCCAAAGCGCTTGTACCGTATATGGACGGCATGGAATGTATCGAACCCGTGTAACCAGGGAAAATTGTATGCGCCCTTCCTCGCATTTGAGCACATTTAAGAACGGGAAAACCCTGGCGCGAAAAAAATAATGTCTGATCAGGAGGCCTCCCCCATGCCGATGTGTAGTGTTGAACAAGCCCTTGCCGACATACGGCAAGGCAAAATGATCATTCTGGTTGATGATGAGGATCGCGAAAATGAAGGCGATCTGATGATGGCTGCCGAGCATGTCAGCGCGGAGGCGATCAACTTTATGGCAAAATACGGGCGCGGGCTTATCTGCCTGCCCATGGCTCCGGAGATGATCGACCGGCTCCAACTCCCACTCATGACTCAACGAAACGGCTCGCGTTTCGGCACAAATTTCACGGTTTCCATTGAAGCCCGTGAAGGCATCGCCACGGGCATTTCCGCACAGGACAGGGCGGCGACCATCCTGGCGGCCGTTGCCGCAAACGCCAAACCCGAGGACATTGTCACCCCCGGCCACGTCTTTCCGCTCAGGGCGCGGACGGATGGCGTGCTTGCGCGCGCCGGGCAGACAGAAGGCGGCGTTGACATGGCGCGCCTTGCCGGGCTGAAACCGGCCGCCGTTATTTGCGAAATTATGAACGACGACGGGACAATGGCGCGTATGCCGGAACTGGAAAAATTTTCTCTGGATCACGGCATCAACATAGCGACAGTGAAGGATATCATTCGTTACCGCCTGGACAGGGGCCAGGTTTCGGTGCGTTCCGCGGCAAACGCCCGTCTGCCGAGTCTGTACGGTGATTTTATGGTGCACGCGTATGAAAGCGAGGTTGAATCCGGAACGCATCTGGCGCTTGTCAAAGGAGATATATCCGGCGCTGAACCCGTGCTTGCGCGTGTCCACAGCCAGTGCTTGACAGGCGATGCCCTCGGCTCATTGCGTTGCGACTGCGGGGGGCAGCTTGGCGCGGCGATGCGCCAGATTGAGCGCGAAGGCCGCGGCGTGCTGCTGTATATGCGTCAGGAGGGGCGCGGCATCGGCCTGGCGAACAAAATCAGGGCATACGCGCTGCAGGATCAGGGCTACGACACGGTAGAGGCCAACCGGAAACTGGGCTTTCCCGATGACCTGCGTGACTACGGCACAGGTGCGCAAATCCTGGTAAATCTGGGGATACGTAAGGTACGTCTGCTGACAAACAATCCGAAAAAAGTGGTAGGGCTTGCGGGATACGGCATCGAGATTGTGGAACGCGTGCCTATTGAAATTGAAGCCTGCCAAGAAAATGAGCAGTATCTGCGCACAAAGAAAGAGAAAATGGCGCATATGCTCACGAGCGTGCGCTGCCACTAAGGCCATAATTTTTTTTATTATCCTATAGACTAAAAATTGTCAAGGTGCTACAATATTTTGAAAAAATGATAGATAAGGACACTGCTAAAAAATTCTCTGCGCCGGTGCAGCGTCAGGCAGGGAAATACGTTGCTAATTATTATTTCGCTAGGAGGTTTTATGGCAAGTCAGGCGTTGATCAAGGACTTTGAAGAGCTGCTTGGAAAGGAAAACGTGTTCAGTTCTGAAGCTGATCGCCAAACGTATTCCTACGATTCCGCAGTGCTGACTCCGGTTGTTCCCGCTCTGGTGGTACGCCCCGTTACAACGGAACAGTTGGGGCTTTGCGTCAAAAAACTCTATGAAAACGGCATCCCCATGACGGTGCGGGGCGCGGGATCCAATTTGTCCGGCGGCACCATTCCGGACAAGACGGAAACTGTTGTCATACTCACCAACGGATTGACAAGAATTCTTGAAATCAATTCCGCCGATCTGTATGCCGTTGTGGAGCCGGGCGTTGTCACCGTGGATCTTGCGACAGCCGTGGCTAAACAGAATCTGTTTTACCCGCCGGATCCCGGATCTCAGGCGGTGTCCACCATCGCCGGCAATATTGCCGAAAACGCCGGTGGCCTGCGCGGGCTGAAATACGGCGTCACCAAGGACTATGTTATGGGCGTTGAATTTTTTGACGCCACCGGTGAAATTGTCAAATCAGGTTCACGCACCGTAAAATGTGTCACCGGCTATAATCTCGCGGGAGTGCTCATCCAGTCCGAGGGTACGCTGGGCATTATTTCCCAGGCGATTTTAAAACTTATTCCGCCGCCTGCAGCGCAGAAAGCAATGATGGCCGAATTTGACGACATTCAGAAAGCCGCCGAAGCCGTTGCCGGCATCATTGCCGCTCACGTTGTTCCCTGTACGCTGGAATTTCTGGACAACAACACCATAGTGCGCGTGGACGACTTCACAAAATCCGGCCTGCCGCGCAACGCTGCGGCCATTTTGCTGATTGAGGTGGACGGCCATGCCGGCCAAGTGGCTGATGAAGCCCAGGTTGTGGAAAAAGTGCTGAAAGCGAAAGGTGCTACCGCTGTGCATATTCCAAAGGACGAAAAGGAAAAATTCAAGCTATGGGAGGCCCGCCGCATGGCCCTGCCCGTGCTTGCGCGTTGCCGCCCGACAACAGTGCTGGAAGACGCCACGGTGCCGCGCTCGCAAATCCCGGCCATGATGAAAGCCATCAACGGCATCGCCGAAAAATACAAACTGGAAGTCGGCACCTTCGGGCACGCCGGCGACGGCAATCTGCACCCCACCTTCCTTACCGACAAACGCGACAAACAGGAATTTCATCGTGTGGAAGAAGCCATTGACGAGCTGTTTGATGTCGCCATCAAGCTGCAGGGCACGCTTTCCGGCGAGCACGGCATTGGCACGGCAAAAGCCAAGTGGATGGAAAAGGAAACCTCACGCGGTACCATTCTGTTTTCGCAGCGCCTGCGCAGGGCGCTGGACCCGAAGGGGCTGCTCAACGCCTCAAAACTGGTGGGGATTTAACCTATGAACACACTGCACAACCTGGCACGTCGTCTTATGCAGATGGACGACAAAATCATAGGCTGTATGAAATGTGGCCTCTGCCAAGCTGTCTGCCCCATGTTCGGGGCATCGGGTATGGAGGCGGATGTGGCGCGCGGCAAGCTTGCCCTTGTCAACAATCTCGCGCACGAAATGATCGGTGATGCGGAAGCGGTGCTTGACAAGCTCGGGCGCTGTCTCCTGTGTGGCTCCTGTCAGGCGTCCTGCCCGCCCGGCGTGAAAATCACGGAAGTCTTTATGGAGGCCAGGGAAGTAGTCACCGCGTTTCTGGGGCTGCATCCCGTCAAAAAGATGATTTTCCGCACCCTGCTTGCCAAACCCGAACTTTTCAATTTTGCCATGCGTGTCGGTGTGCCCATGCAGGGCCTGCTTTTCCGCAAAACAGGCCAACCGCAGGGCACGGTGTGCGCGCCTATGCTCAACTTTATGCTGGGCGATCGTCACATGCGTCCCTTGGCCAAAAAACCCCTTCATGCCGTCCACGGCGTGATTGACGAACCGAAGCGCGCGGGGGGTATGAAGGTTGCCTTCTTCCCCGGCTGTCTTGGCGACAAGATGTACACCGGCATGGGCGAAGCCTGCCTCAAGGCTCTGCAGTACCACAATGTGGCGGTGTTCATGTCCGACAAATTCGCTTGCTGCGGCATTCCGGCCTTGTCGTCGGGCGACGCCCTGGGCATGATGAAGCAGATGAAGGCGAATCTGGCGGTGTTTGCCCAGGCTGATTTTGACTATCTGGTCACTCCCTGCGCTTCCTGTACCGCCACTATTAAAGAATTCTGGCCGCGCTACGCCGACCGCCTGGAGGCCAGAGACAAAAATCTTGTTTCGGATTTGGCCGCAAAAACATTGGATATCAATGAGTTTTTGGTGAAAAAACTGGATGTCAAGTCCGCTGAAAACGCCGCTGGCGTCGCCGTCACCTACCACGATTCCTGCCATCTGAAAAATTCGTTGGGCGTAGCGGCCGAACCGCGCGCGGTGATTGCGGCCAATCCGAATTACACGCTCAAGGAAATGGCGGAAGCTGACCGTTGCTGTGGCTGCGGTGGGTCATTCAACCTGTTCCACTATGACTATTCCCGCAAAATCGGACAGCGTAAACGTAACAATGTGGTGGCCTCCGGCGCGCAGGTTGTCGCGGCCGGCTGCCCTGCCTGCATGATGCAGCTTGAGGACGTGCTTTCTCATAACAATGATCCGGTTAAGGTAAAGCACACAGTTGAACTGTACGCGGAAAGCCTGAGATAGATGTCCGTTTCAAAAGTACGTTAGCAAAAGGAGTGAGCCCATGTCTAAAGCGGATTCAAAACACGAACTGGTGGAAAACTTCACCGCCAAAGCCGTTGCCGCCAATTCGGTGGTGCATGAAGCGCCGTCCATCGCCGCTGCTTTGCAGTATGTGGTTGATGTGTGTGAAAGCAAGTCTCCGGCGGAAATTCTGGCCGACGAACCGGACGCCGAACAGGGGCCTCCCGGCCCCAACGACATGCCCACGCGCGTCAAACGCATAGTGGCCGCCCCGGATTTGCCGGACAACGACTTTGCCGAACTGGAAAAACTGTGCGAAGTAAAGGGTTTTGCCTGTATCCGCCATGGGTTGCGCAAGCATTTGGCCGGCATTGACGTCGGCGTTTCCACAGCTGTCTTCGGCGTGGCGCCCAGCGGCACCTGCGTTGTGAACACAGACAGGGAGGAAGTGCGTCTGGCCGGCATGATTTCAGAAAGCAGCGTGATTTTCCTGCGCAAATCCAAAATTTATCCGGATTTGTCTTCCATTGCGCAGCTGTTGCGTGAACGCATGAACGAAGCGCCCGCGACATACACGACATTTATTTCAGGGCCAAGCCGCACGGCCGACATTGAGCGTGTGGCTGCAGTGGGCGTGCACGGCCCGCTGGAACAGCACGTCATTCTTTTGGAGGGCTAACCATGCACGAATCCCCAACTTCCCTTTCAGACTATCGCAAACAGATCGACGAAGTCCTGCGGGACGATTTTCTGCGCAAGACGCTGGACACATTCGCCGTTGCTTACCGCGCCAACCGTGAAACCATTTTCAAGGAAGTGGACGAACAGGCGCTGATCAAACAGATTGCGGATTCTAGAGACGCCGCCTGCAAACGCATGGAAGAACTGTACACGCAGTTCAAGGCGGAAGCGGAAAAACGCGGTGTTATCGTGCACCGCGCCGCCACTGCGGAAGAGGCCAACGACATTGTTGTGCGCATCGCGCGTCAAAACAATGTAAAGCGCGTGGTCAAGTCAAAGTCCATGACAGCTGAGGAAATTCAGCTCAATGATCGTCTGCTTGCCGACAACATGATTGTGGACGAGACGGACCTTGGCGAATGGATAATCCAGTTGCGCCACGAAGGGCCTTCGCACATGGTCATGCCGGCTATCCACCTTTCCCGGTATCAGGTAGCCGACGATTTCAGCAAGGCTACTGGCGTCAAGCAGGATTCGGACGTGCAACGTCTTGTCAAGGTGGCGCGCGTGCAACTGCGCCGCAAATTTATCAACGCGGATATGGGTATCTCAGGCTGCAATTTCGCGATTGCGGAAAACGGTGCTGTGACCACAGTGACCAACGAAGGCAACGCCCGCATGTGCACCACCCTTCCCAAAGTGCATGTGGTTATTGCTGGTCTTGACAAACTCACACCCACGCTGGACGAAGCGCTGACCGCCCTGCTTGTGCTGCCGCGCAACGCCACCGCCCAGCGTTTGACGACGTATGTCGCATGGATGTGCGGCGCCGGCGAATGCTCGGTCAACAAAAACGACAAAAAAATACTGCACGTCATTTTTCTGGACAACGGACGTACGGAAATCGCCAAAGACCCGCTGTTTTCACAGATTTTTCGCTGTGTGCGCTGCGGCGCCTGCGCTAATGTCTGCCCTGTGTACCGTCTGGTGGGCGGCCACAAGATGGGCTACATCTACATCGGCGCCATCGGGCTGGTTTTGACGTATTTTTACCATGGCAAGGACAAGGCCAAGGTGCTTTGCCAAAACTGCGTGGGTTGTGAATCCTGCAAAACCGTCTGCGCCGGTGGCATTGACCTGCCGCGCCTTATCCGCGAGATACGCGCCCGCGTCAATGCCGAACAGGGCGGCGATACCGTGCCCGCCCTGCTCGGCGCGGTTATGGCAAACCGCAAGCTCTTCCATACCTTGCTGAAATTCGCCAAATACGCGCAAAAACCTTTTACCGGCGGCGACGTGCAGTTCCAGCGTCATTTGCCGGCCATATTCCTCGGCAAGCATGGCTTCAAAGCCCTGCCGGCCATCGCCGCGAAATCTTTCCGCGATCGCTGGAAAGAAATCGCCCCTGTGGTCAGCTCCCCAAAATACCGTGTGGCGCTTTTCAGCGGCTGCGCTCAGGACTTCATCTATCCGGAACAGCTTGAAGCCTGCGTGCGGATTCTGGCATCAAAAAACGTCGCCGTTGAATTGCCCATGGAGCAGAGCTGCTGCGGCTTGCCGCTGGACATGATGGGGCAGCGCAAAACCTGCACGGATGTGGCAAAGCAGAATGTGCAGGCGTTCGCCAATGGCAGATACGACGCCATCATCACGCTGTGTGCGAGTTGCGGTTCGTTTTTGAAGCACACCTACCCCCATCTTCTGGAAAAGGAAAAATCCGTCCAGTACGCGCTCAGGGATTTTGTGGACAAAGTGACGGACTTCAGTTCGTTTGTGCATGACAAACTGGGGCTTTCGACGGAGGATTTTACAAACTCCGGCGAAAAAGTCACCTACCACGCGGCATGCCATATATGCCGCGGGCTGGGGGTCAAGGAGGCGCCGCGCGATCTCATCGCCTCAGCTGCCGCATACGCTCCCTGCGCGGAAGAAGAAGTCTGCTGCGGGTTTGGCGGCACGTATTCGGTGAAATTCCCGGAAGTTTCAGCGCAACTGCTGGGCAACAAACTGGACAACCTTGCCGCGACCGGCGCTTCACGTGTTGTTGTGGACTGTCCGGGCTGCGTGATGCAACTGCGCGGCGGCGCGGAAAAGAAAAAACTGCCGTTCAGGGTGACGCACATAGCGGAACTGCTGGCGGAAAACCTGAAGTGTTGAAAACGGGAAGAAACGTGTAATACATCCCTTCCGGCTTTTACAAGGAGGTTCTATGTCTATTGGAATGTTGGCGTTACTTGCGGCCATACCTATTATTGTTGCCCTGATTTTGATGGTGGGATTGCTCTGGCCGTCCACGCGTGCCATGCCGCTTGCCTGGCTTGCGTGCGTTGTTTGCGGCGTTGTCGGCTGGAATCTTGACCTCAAATTCCTCATGGCGCTTTCCCTGCAGGGTGTTGTTGTCGCCATAGGCGTGCTGGTCATTGTTTTCGGCGCAATTCTGATTCTGTACACACTGGAAAAGAGCGGCGGCATGGAAACCATTCAGTACGGCATGCAGAACGTGAGCCGTGACCGTAGGCTTCAGGCCATCATCATCGGTTTCATGTTCGCGGCCTTTATTGAAGGTGCGGCCGGCTTCGGTACTCCCGCAGCTCTGGCCGCCCCGCTGTTGCTGGCTCTAGGTTTTCCGGCGATGGCCGCGGCGGTTATCTGCCTTGTATTCAACAGCGTGCCGGTTACTTTCGGCGCGGTGGGCACGCCGATCATCGTGGGTTTCGGCCCGCTGAAAGGCCTTGTGGCGGAGAATGCGGCGGCCTTCGGCGGTAACGCGGCGGCAAGTTTTGACGTTTTCTGCAAGGCCATCGGCGAATACGTCACCTTTATGCACGCACCTATGGCTGTTATCCTGACCATCTTTATGCTCGGCTTCATGACCCGTTTCTTCGGGCCGGAGAACTCTTGGGCCATCGGTTTCCGCGCTTGGAAATACTGCGTGTTCGCAGCGGTCTGCTTCCTTGTTCCCTATTTGTTTCTGGCATGGATGCTCGGGCCGGAATTTCCCAGCATGTTAGGCGGGTTGCTCGGTATCGGCGTGCTTGTGTGGGGAACCCAAAAAGGCTTCTGCGTTCCAAAAAAAGCCAATGGTGACGATGAGATATGGGACTTCGCTCCACAGAGCGCATGGGATCCGAAGTGGACAGGCACGGTGCCGACCTCCACAAAGACGGAATTCCATGCCAGCATGAGCCAGTTCCAGGCTTGGCTGCCCTATGTGATCATCTGTGCCCTGCTTGTGGTCACGCGTATTAACGAGTGGGGCATCAAAGGCTGGCTTCTGGCCAAAAAAATTCCCTTCAACGGCATTCTGGGCTTTGAAAAAGTCAATGCGAGCATTGATATTCTGTATCTGCCCGGCACGTTCTTTATCATTGTGGCGCTGCTGACCATCTTTCTGCACAAAATGTCCGCCACAGCCGCAAAAGAAGCGTGGGCGGAATCCATCCGCAAGATGAAGTCTCCGACAATCGCCCTGGTGTTTGCGGTGGCCCTTGTGTCCGTCTTCCGCGGCTCCGCCATAAATCCGCTGGGTGTGCCTTCCATGCCGTTGGCGCTGGCTACCTTCGTGTCCGATGTCGCGGGCGATATCTGGCCTATGCTGGCCTCTTACATGGGCGGCTTGGGAGCGTTTATCACCGGCTCCAACACGGTGTCCGACATGATGTTCGGTGAATTCCAGTGGGGTATGGCGGAACTTCAGAAACTGCCGCGTCAGATCATCCTGGCAGCGCAGGCATCCGGCGGCGCTATGGGCAACATGATCTGCGTGCACAACATTGTGGCCGCATGCGCCGTTGTGGGCCTCTCCGGCCGTGAAGGCGAGGTCTTCCGCCGCACGTTTTTACCCTTTGTGCTCTACGGAGTCATTGTGGGCATTGTCTGCCTGCTGCTGCTGGGCATGTACCCCAACGCCTTCTAAACCGCTTTTATATGCCACCTTCAAACAGTTTCCGACGGGAACGCGTTCCCGCCGGAAACTGTTTTTTCAAGTCTGCTTTTCGCAACTACACTATCGGCTACGCCTGAAGCAGTGTGACAAGGCACACCGCCAACAAGGATTGGCGCAGAAAGATATTGACTGCATTCGTTCTTCTTTTCCAGGCGGGCAGTCAAGTCAGATAAAATAGGACATGGAAATTTTTTTCAGTTCTTTCAAACTGTTCAAAACAGCGTGCTCACCAAAGAGAGCGGAACGGCGCAGTTCGGCAATCACACGGCGGCATTCCGCCTCACTGCGACCGTGTATCATGGTATACAGGGTATAGGGCCAGTCAGGCTCATCGCTGGGGCGGTAGTAGACGTGGGATATCTGTTCGTGCTCCGCGGCTGTGTTTCCGCACAGTTCAATCAGGTGGGGGGCCGGTTTCCAGACAACCATTGCGTTGTGCGTCCAGCCGGTTTGCTGATGTTTGATGCTGGCGCCGAAGCGCCGAATAGCGCCAGATTTTTTCAGACGTCCCAACAGATCAAGCACATACGCTTCACTGACGCCAACGCTTTCGGCAATGTCGGCATAGGGCGTGAGGGTGTCCGGCAAGTCCGCCTGCACGCTGCGCAAAATTGCGCGATCATTCTTTGTAAAGTGCATGGGCTATCGGCGGCTGAATGACCGCGCAAAGAGGTCCTGAATGGCGATTCGGCTGCTGTTTTCCAGAAAACGGGTGCCTGTCGCTGTAAAATGCGGCGATTCAATGAGCGGTTTTTTTGTTTCCGTCCAGATAGCTTCACGCCAGACGAACCACGCGTTTTTCGGCTGATCAAACACTGTCAGGGGTTTGTTGCATATCTTGGCGAATTCCGCTCCCCAACCTGTGCCGCCCTTGACGGTGCCGTCCGGCTGGATCGCGCCGACAACTATAATCTGATCGCCGCTGCTGACCTGCCAGCAGATGGATTGTAGCACCTTGCGGAAAAGCGGCGCGTGCGTATATTCCCGCCCCATCAGTTTGGAAACGTACGTCAGGCTGACGTCTTTCAGCGCCAGTTCCTGGGAGGTGAGCATGCGGATTCCGCGTGTACGCCCAGACTGGTGCCCTTCAAAGCTGTAGTTTACTTCTTCAATACCCCAGCTCTCCGCCAGAGAGCCGAAAAATTGTTCTGTGCCGGCGGCGCCTCCGCTGTGGAGGATACATTGACCAGGGTTGAGCATGACAGCCTCCTTCTCTTTCCCGTACAATGGCAAATTTTGCGCAAAGCGGCAAGGGTGCGCGCGCATTTTTTGACGTTTACAGTGTGAGAGCGGGGGGCAGGGCACAGAACGCCGCCGGAAATCCCGGAGCGAGCTGTCCGGCATTTTCAATGCCCAGCGCCGCCGCGCCGTTAATGGTCAACATGCGTATGAGCGCCTCCGGCGGCACGTCCATCTCTTCTCGGAGGGCAAGGGCTTCGCGCCGCACATCCAAATCGGCGTTGGACGCCAGAGAATCCGTGCCAAGGCACAATAAAACGCCGTTTTCCAACAGATCGTTCACAGGCGGATCTCCCAGCCCCAAATTGTAGTTGGAGCGGGGACAAAGGCAGAGCGCCGTGCCGCTTTCGGCAAGACGGCGTATTTCTTTGTGCCTGAGCTGAACGCCGTGCACAGCCAGAACACCGGTCCCAAGCAGTTGAAGCTGTTCGGCATAATCCAGCGGACGCAGGCCCGGCGCACGCCAGTTTTCGGGGAGCACGCGGCCTTCGTACACATCCCGTAGCAGCCCTTCGCCTGTTGTCAGCAACTGGGTTTCTTCCGGAGATTCCGCCAAATGAAAGGTGAACACGCTGCCTGTTTGGGCGCAGTGCCGGCGCGCGGCGCGCAAGGTTTCCGGCGCTGTGGAATAGAGGGCGTGCGCTGCGGGGGCGCAGCGCGCTTGCAGGTCCGGGTTGTCCGTTATATCTTCGCGGCAGCGTGCCGGCCAAGGGGATTTGGCATCCGAAGCGGATGACGCAAAGCCGAACCATTCGCAAAAATGCCGCGCGTTCAGCCCGGCCTCACGGCAACTTTTGTCCGTAAGGGCAAGGCCGTTTTGCAGCGATCCGGAAATATCACCCACATACCCTGTGCCGGCAGCCGCCACATCTGCGCAGGCGTCCTCAATGGCGTCCGCGTCGACAGGTTCCGCCAGCAGAGGGATGAGATTCGTAATCCATGCGACAAAGCCCTTGCGCCAGACAGTGCGCCCGCGCAGGTGCGAAAGCTGCAAATGCGTGTGGGCGTTGACGCAGGCCGGCGCAAGGCAAACCTCTCCCAGATCGCGCGTCTGCGCGCCGGCTGGCCAGCGTTCGTTGCCTCTGGACAGCACATCGGCCACCAGTCCGTCACGCACGACAAGGGCGGCGTTTTCCAGCTTTTTCATGGGCGCGAATAAATCCTCGCCCACAGCGGGGCGTTCGCCCGCGAGCGTCAGCAGCTGTTTGGCGCGGAGCACAAGGACGGACATGGCTTAGAAAATACCCCACAGCATTTTGAGCGCGACGACGATCAGAAAGACGGCGAAGCCGCGCTTGAGTTTGTCCGTCGGCAGGGAATGGGAGAGTTTTACCCCAAAGGGGGCTGTCAGGAAGCTTGCAACAGCAATGCCTGCCAGCGCCCATAAATGCACAAATCCGAGCGTGCCCGCTGGTAGATCAGGCCTGCCCCATCCGCCGATGACAAAACTCAGCGCGCCGGCAACGGCTATGGGAAAGCCGATGGCTGCGGATGTTCCGACAGCATGGTGCAGGGGTACGTTGCACATGCCCATGAACGGCACCGAGAGCACTCCACCGCCGATTCCCACAAAACTGGAGATAAGGCCGATGCCGCTGCCGATGCCCGCCGTGCCCAAGGGACCGGGCATAATGCGGCTGGCCGGCGGGCGATAGTTGGAAAACATCTGGGCTGCCACAAGAAACAGAAAGCAGATAAAAAACAGTTTCAAAAAAAATGTCGGGGCGTGCGCGGCAATAAGCCCGCCGACAAAGGTGCCGATCAGAATGCCCGGTGTGATGTTGCGGACAATATCCCAGTGCACGGCCCTACGCGCGTTGTGCGCCCGCGCGCTGGAAACGGACGTGATCATGATGCTCGCGAGCGAGGTACCTAGGGCGCACTGCTGCGCATACTGTTCCGGTACTCCCTGAGCGGGAAAAATGGCGACCAGCATGGGCACGATAACCGTGCCGCCCCCCACGCCCAGAAGCCCGGCCAGAATGCCGACAAAGGCGCCGCAACAGATGTAGACAAGAAGTGCAAGCAGCATAGTACGCTCTAATGGTTTGTCGGCGCTCTAATAGCGCCTGTTTCACCATACACTACAGCTTTTCCGTCAGCAGAACAAGACCCGCCATGATGTCTCGTCCGGCACCGAATTTAACTCCCGAACGACGGAAGTGACGGCTGCCTACGGGCCTGATGCCTGCCCACTGTTCAGTCGTAGTATAAGGCGGTTGACGGCATGTCCCTGAACGGGCTATCTTAAAAAAGCGAAAATCAAAGGCGTAAAAGGCTCCAGGGGGAATCATGAACAAATATTTTTTGACCGGCATTGTTGGGCTGACGGCGGGTTGCGCATCGACCGGGCAGATTTGGAAACTGGAATCCGAAAGCCTGGGTGCCGCCCAAACCTTAGCGGCAGGGCGTGTTCGCGGTCGCGCTGTGGCGCAGTGATCATGCCGGCAGGCAGTCCGCCGGATGGCGCACATTCATCGGCAGGAGGGGCGGGAACGGCAGGATTGACATGGGCTGCTATGGATGAGGCTGCCCGCGCCGAGTATTGGGCAAGCCTTGCCCTGCGGTACTGTAGTGGTTTGGGGGCGTGTTCTTGTGCAAAGCTGCTCAAATTTTTTGATACGGCACATAATGCCTTTGAATCGCGTGACCGCTGGCGCGAGGCCGGACTGACAAAACGCCAGGCGTCTGAAATCGCCGGCAATTCCTGGCGCGCTGCCGCAAAGCGGGAATGGGACTCGGCAAAAAGCCTTGATTGCGGCATTTTGCTGTGGTCTGACCCGTTGTATCCCCAGCGTTTGCGTGAAATTTCGGATTCCCCCGTGCTGTTGTACTGCCGTGGGGACACTTCGCTCTTGCGCGCCCCGGCCTTTGCTGTCGTGGGGTCGCGTCAGGCTACAGCCAAAGGGCTGGATGTCGCCGCCTATATGTCGCGCTGTTTGTCCGCATGCGGCATTGCCATTGTTTCCGGCATGGCGCTGGGTATTGATCGTGTTGCCCATGAGGCTGCCCTGGCGCGTCCCGGTGGCAGCATCGGCGTTTTGGGAACGGGCGTGGATACAGTATATCCCAAGGAAAACGCGCGGCTTTTTGAAGAGATGCCGGCAAGAGGTCTTCTGCTTTCAGAATTTGCGCCGGGGACACCCCCGCTTGCCGCGCATTTTCCCGTTCGCAACAGGATTATCAGCGCGCTTTCCCTGGGTGTGCTGGTGGTTGAGGCGGCCAGTCGTTCCGGCAGTCTTGTGACAGCCCGTCTGGCCCTGGAACAAAACCGGGAGGTGTACGCCGTGCCCGGCCAGGCGCTGGACACGCACTGTCTGGGCTGTCAGGAACTGGTGCGGCAGGGCGCAAAACCGGTGTTCACCGCCGAAGACGTGTTGCGGGATCTTGCTGATCTGCTGCGCCCTTTTGGTATTTCCGAAGCGTCTTTGCCGGAAAACGACACAACTTTTTCCGTTGCGGGGGAGAATGTTGACATGCCTCCGACCGTGGCGCCTCCGTCATCCGGAATTCCAAAAAAGGACAACAAGTTGTGCGCGCCTGTCGGCGCGTTGATCTCAACCGATCAGCGCCGGCAGGCGCTTGCGTGTCTGCGCGCCAATGGGCCCATGCACGCCGATGATCTTTCTCTTGTTCTGGGGGTGCCGCCGTCATCCTTGAGCACACTGCTTGTCGCCCTGGAAATGATAGGAGAGGTCAAGCGGTTGGCCGGCGCGCGCTACAAGGCCGAGTCATGAAGACAGTGTCCGCTGGAGACCTTTCCATGCAGGATTTTTTGAGCTTTCTTGTGGTGCAAAAAGGCTACTCTGAAGCCACGGAAAAGGCCTATAGGGTAGATATTGCACAGTTTGCCGCTTTTTTGCGGGAGCAGAATGTGGATATCTCGCAGCCGCATACCGTGAATCGCAGGCATATCCAGTCTTTTGTGGCGAATCTTTTTCACAGGGGCGAAGCAAAAAGCACCATGTCCCGCAAGCTGGCCGCCGTACGTTCTTTTTTTCGATTTTTGATGCGCAACGGGCGGTTGAGTGAAAATGTCGCGACTCAGGTGCGCAATCCGCGCCAGGAAACACGCCACCCACGTATTCTCAATATGGACGAAACCTGCGCCCTGCTGGATGCGTCCGCGCCTGTCCTGCCCGACAGCAGGGCCGCGCTTTTGCACAGGCGGGATGTTGCGCTGGCGGAACTTCTGTATGGTTCCGGACTGCGGATTTCAGAAGCCCTGGGGCTGGATCAGGACAACGTGCGCCTGAAACGGCAGGCATTGCGTGTTTTGGGCAAGGGGTCTCGGGAACGCATCGCGCCGCTTTCGGACACGTCTGTCAGCGCGTTGGCGGCCTGGCTGGATGTCCGGGAGGAACTGGCGCTGCTGGGCGAACAGGCGCTTTTTGTCGGCGTGCGTGGCGCGCGTTTGCAAAGGCGTGAGGCAGGTCGCAGTATAACGCGACTTTGCCGGCAGGCCGGGCTGGCTGTTACTGTGTCCCCGCACAGTCTGCGGCATTCGTTTGCCACGCATCTGCTGGATGCCGGGGCTGATCTGCGCAGTGTGCAGGAACTGCTGGGGCATCAGCGGTTGACGACAACCCAGCGGTATACCCAAGTCAGCATGGAACGTCTGATTCAGGCCTATGACAAGGCACATCCGCGTTCAGAGTGGTGACTTTTTCACTCTTAGTCGGGCAACGGAACATCCGTCTGATAGCCGGACGCCATGCACTTTGCGATAAGCGCGCCCGAACCGTCAAAAATTTTTACATCGTATGACTGAATGTGCTTGCCGGACCGCGTCACAGTGGCTTCCGCTATAAGCGGGCCTGTTTTGCCCGGGCGCAGAAATTCGATGGAAGTGGACAAGCTCACAACCGCCGTTTCGGTGTCTGCATTGGCGGCCGCGCCAAAGGCCACATCCGCCAGAGAAAAAATGGCGCCGCCGTGGGCAAGCCCCATGCCGTTTTTGACGTTGTCCGAAAGAGGCATGCTCACTTTTGCATAGCCCTGTCTTACCGTGTCAACAGACATGCCAAGATGCCGCACAAGCTTGTCGTGCTTTGCCACATAGTTTTCCATTAGCCGTGTCCCACTTGCTGGATGCCGTCCAGTTGCCAGTTGCCGTTCGTGATCGGGCGGACGAAATGCCAGATTTCACGCACGGTTGAAGGCGTTTCCTGGTTTTTGTCTTCCCGCAGGAGCACGTCAAAAAAGGCTTGGGCGCGTTGGGAATCGCCGTCACGTTCCACATCCAGCACATGGGCGTTGACCAGCAGGACTTCTGTAGTTGAGGGTGTGGGATCGGCCTCCATCTGTTCGCGCACGGTCTGCATGACGGCAGGTGTTGCAAACTCGGCAATGTCATTCAGATCACGTTTGTCCCATGAGCTTTGCAGGCGATTGTACACCATTTTTGCGCCGCGCAGAAATTCTTCAGCGTCAAAGTCGTCCGGCAGTGACGACGCGGCTGCGCCCTGTGGGGAAGACGCGCCGCCTGTGTCGCGCAGTCTGTCCCAGCCGGCGGAATTGCTGTTGTCTTCCAGCCGTGTGTACTGGTGTACGGAATCGGCCGCTCCGGCTGTGGCTTCAGCGGGACGCGACCGCATTCTGGCAAAGAGCTTGAGGGCAAGATATATCAGCAGACCCAAAATGAGAATGTCCATCATTCCGCCGCCGGCAAAGCCGTGCCCGGCAAGCAGAGAGCCGATCAGCGTACCGGCCAGCAGACCGCCAAAGAGTCCGCCCATGCCGCCAAACATGCCGGTACGGGGCTGGCCGGCTGTCGCAGTGGCCTGGCGCTGCGCCTGGCCTTGGGCTGCGGGCGGGGTCTGGTGGAAGATGTTGGGAGCGGGGTTACTCATAAAGGGCTTTGCGCCGAACGAACGACCGCCGCCAAGGCGCGCGGCGTCTGCTGTTTCAGGAAGGGAAAATATAAAAAATGCAAAAACAAGCGTCAGTATGGTCAGAGTTGTTTTCATGTGTGATCCTGTTTGTGTGTTGATATAGTGCAAGCTCGACAGAGTATATAGACATTTTATGGAAAAGTCAACGTTACTGCTGCGTGCGAGATTTGTTGCTCGCGTGGCTGTCAACGTAAAGCCAGAACAGCGCGCCCAATTCCAGCGGGCGCATTTCCCCATCCGGCCCGTGCAGGGGTGCCCCCGGGGTAAGCGCTGTACAGCACCACCAGCCGGGGAGACTGAGCACAAAGGCAAACTGTCCCGCAGTGTCTGTGACGGCGGCGAGTTCCTCATGCCAAGGCGTGGGCGCGCCGCGTTTGTCCGTGTTGATCCGCGCCATGCGCAGGCTTGCGTTCGGCAGCGCCTGCCCGTTGAGCAGTACGCGTCCTGAAAAAAAGGCAGGGGCAGTGAGGCCGAAGGGGCGTGTCAGGGGCTGGATTTCAAAGCGCTGGCCTGCCGGCACGTCCCAGCCGCGTTCAATCCCGTAGACGGGCAGGGTTGTTTTGACATAGTGTTGCACAAAATACTTGCGTGCGGCGTCCCACCATGGACGGGCTTCAATAAGAAACTGGTAAAGGCCGGGTTTTTTGAGCGCTACATTCGCAGCCCAGGCTTTTTTTCCCAGATAGCGGATTTCCTCCATATCGCCCAGCAGGTTGTGCTGCTCAGGCTGCAAGACTCCCTCCCTTGAAGGTGTGGCGTTGTCATAGCGCAGCACGGTGAAAAACTGCGGTATGTCCATCACCAGGTTTTCATAGGCGAAGGGTTGCATCATTGTGACCAGCACATCCACTTCTTCAGTGATGTCCTGACTGTCGGATTCTGTCCGTGCTTGCGCAGCGGCGTTTTTTTCAATATTGGGACGACTCGGCACAAGCAGTGTGACAGCAGCCGAAGCGGGCGTTGCGGACAGGCACAGGGCGAGCGTCAGTAACTGAACAATGCGGCACGGACACTGTGCAGCGGAGGAGAGAGAGGAGAGTAGCGGCATAAAAGCTCCTAGCCTGATGCCTGTGGTTGTCACCATGAACAGAAGCGAGAACCTTGTAGTTCGGATATCTATCAGAAATGCGGCGTGCGGGCAACAAAGAGAGCGCATATTTTTTGGGCGCCGGCTTTGCGCAACGTCAGTGCCGCCGCCGTCAGAGTGGCGCCGGTAGTCATGACATCGTCAATGATCCATAGCCGCAATCCTTGGGCGTCACGCGTTGTCTGAAATGCATTGCTGATGTTGCGGCGCCGCTCCGCGGCGGAAAGTCCGGCCTGGGGCGTGTGCGGGCAAGGACGGCACAGAAGTTCCGGGCGCAGCGGGACACCGCAGAGTATGTGCAGGTATTTTGCAAGTTCGTGCGCCTGATTGAAGCCGCGTTTGCGCAAATGCAGGGGATGGCGCGGCACGGGCACAAGCGCGTCGGGCCGGGGCAGGCAGTGGGCGGCTTCCTGCAGGCAGGCGCCGAGCAGCGGGGCAAGGGAAAGTTCTCCGGCATATTTGAGCCGCAGCAGGACATCGCGCCACACCCCGTCATAGAGACTAAAATAGCCGATGCTGTCCCAGGGCGGTGCCTGCCGCAGGCAGTTTGGACATACTGTGTCACGTGCCGTCGGCAACGCGAGGGGCAGGCCGCAGCGCGGGCAGCGTGATCCGGCATAGGGGACGAAAAGCGCGGTGCAGTCAGGGCACAGCGGCGCGCTTAACCCGCCCGGGCCACACGCATTCTCAGACGGTGAGAACGGGCGCAGGCAGTGAACACAGCGTGTTTGCGTCAATTCCAGGGAGCGAAAGAATTTTTGAAGGCGATTCACGGAGCGGCTTGATATGTGCTTGTGAGCTTTTTGCCCCATCTGTGTCCCCAGTCGCACAGATCCGCACAGACAGCGGGGGACAGGTCGTCCGGTTGTTCCACTCCGCGTAAAAAACGTGCTCCGCGCAGTTGCGCGTCCAGAGGCTCAAGAAAATATTTGAGCGTGAGCACTGCCCCGGCAAAGAGACGTTTGCCGCGTTTGCGTCCCGCCACAAGGGCTGTCAGCACGGGTTTTGGGGGTTGTCCGGCGTATGTTCGGCGCCGCTGGTTTTTTGCGGCCCAGAAGCGCTGCCCCCTGTCTATGAAAGCCTTGAAACGGGCAGGCAGGGCATAGAAGTAGATGGGAGCGGCAAAAAGCGCCAGCGGCGCGATCGCAAACAGGGTGAAAAGCTCATCGGCCTGATCCGGCGTTTCCTGTGACCTGTCGGACAGACTACAGTGGTGGGGCGGTGCGGCGCAGCGCATACAGCCTGTGCAGTGCGAAAATACATAGTCGCGTAACGCCGCATGGCGCACTGTGGCGCCGGCAGCGACAACGCCCTGCGTAAAATGGTGTGCCACCGTATCGGAAACGCCCCCGCAGCGTGGACTGCACAAGACGACCAGAGCATCCGGCATATTCTGCGGGGAGTCTGTCATTGTGTGAAACTGCCGCAAAACGGATTGTGTTCGCGCTCGTCCTCAATGCGTGTGGCCGGGCCGTGCCCGGGGTAGACGAGCGTTTCGGGTGGCAGACAGAAAAGCGTACCGGTTATTGAACGCAGCAGGGCGGCGTGGTCGCCCCCGGGAAAGTCCGTGCGGCCTATGGATCGGTAAAACAGCGTGTCGCCGGTAAACACAAGGTTTTCAGCCGGAAAATACAAGGATATACCGCCGGGCGTGTGCCCCGGGG